>JAFGKF010000277.1 GCA_016928695.1 Candidatus Sumerlaeota bacterium
ACGAAGCCGAGCGTGAGGTTGTAGACCTCGATCCCCGCGGAGATCTGGAGGCTTTTGCCAAGCGAGACGGTCTGCGGCACGCCGTCGACCATCACCCCGACCATCGGGATCGCCCAGAGCAGCGCCACCGCGAAGCCGGTGAACATCCCCGCCACGCACCCGGCGTAGGTGGCGCGCCGCCAGAGAAGGGCGAGCGCGACCTGTGGGCCGAACGACGCGCCGAGCACCGCCCAGCCGTAGGTCAGAACATAGGTGTACACCTGCACCTCGCGGTTGATGACCATGGCCACCGCTGCGAGACCGAGCGCCAGGAGCACCAGGCGATTGATCAGGAAATGCGAGGTCCGTGTGCTCCGCTCGACGATGCGGGCATAGAGATCGTTGGCCCCGGAGCTCGCGGCGACGACCAGCTGGCTGTCGGCCGTCGAGCAGATGGCGGCGAGCACGGCGGCGAGGATCAGACCCGAGAGCACGCCGGGCAGCAGGTGCATCGCGGAGAGCACGAGTCCCAGCTCGCCGTCCATCCCTTCGGTCCAGTCCACCCCGGTCTCGGCCATCGCGCGGGCGAAGAGCCCGATGGTGACGGCGCCCCAGTAGATCAGCGCGGCCCAGATCGCCGAGATGATGCCCCCGATGCGGGCCGATTTTGGATCCTCGAGCGCCATGAAGCGGACGAGCACGTGGGGCTGGCCGGGGTACCCGAGATTGATGCCCAGCGCCCCCGACCCGAGCAGGAAGCCGATCATTGCGGCCACACCCCCCTCCTCGGGGCTGAACGCCGGCCAGAAGCGGAGCAGATCGCCCTCGGCCCCGCCGAGTGCTTGCCCGAGGGGTCCGAACCCCCCGCGTGTGATCAGCAGAGCGACGGGGAAAATCACGAGCGTGCCGACCATCAGGAGCGCCTGGAGGAAGTCGGTCCAGCAGACGGCGCGGAAGCCTCCGGTGACGGTGTAGACCAGGACGACGGCGGCGCCGATCAGCACGCCCACGCGGTAATCGACGCCGGGAAAGCTCGCCTCGAATGCCTTGCCGGCGGCGGCGAACTGCGCGGAGACGTAGAGGAACATCGCGACGAGGATCACGAGGACCGACAGCGCGCGGAGCAGCGGGGTGCGCTCGCGGAAGTGGAAGGCGAAGAAGTCGGGGAGCGTGACGGCGCCGAGCTCGCGCGATCGGCGGCTCATGCGGCCCGCGATGAAGAACCAGTTGAAGAGGAAACCCAGGAGGCAGCCGGGGATGATCCAGTGCGCCTGGACACCGTAGGTGAAGGCCCAGCCGACGAGGCCGAGCGTGACCCATCCGGATTCGCTCGAGGCCGAGGCGCTGAGCGCCGCGACCCAGGGCCCGAGCGATCGCCCCGCGAGGAAGTAGTCCTCATCGCTTCGCCTGGCGTAGACCGCCGACCAGAGTCCGACGGCGACGATGACCAGCGTGTAGAGGGAGAACGAGACGAGAATGACGGTCGTGTTCATGTCCCCGGTGATCCCCTGCCCCTTTGATCCGTGCGCCGAGCCGGTGTCCGACCCCCGCCGGAGCCCATTCAAGCAATCCGCGGATCACATCGTCAACTCTCACAGGGGAATGTGAGCGTGAAGGTGGCCCCGCGCCCCGGCTCGCTCTGGACGTCGATGCGGCCGCCGATCGACTCCATGATCCCCAGCGTGACGGAGAGGCCGAGCCCTGTGCCCGACTCCTCCTTGGTGGTGAAGAAGGGGTCGAAGATCTTCTCCATGTGCTCGGGCGAGATGCCATGGCCCGTGTCGGCGACGGAGGCGATGACGCACTTCCCCTGAGGGCCTTCGGAGAGGGCCGTGGTGATTGTGAGCACGCCTCCCCCGTCTGCCATCGCATCCTCGGCATTGCGGATCAGGTTGAGAAAGACCTGCCGAACAAGATCGGGGGAGCAGGCGACGGCGGGCAGGTTCTCCCGCTGGACGCGGGCGAGCGTGATCCCCTTGCGCTCGAATCCCCCCTCGACGAGCTGGAGAATGGCATCGATCTCCGTGTTGAGCTGCGCGCTGCCCCCAGCCCCGACCGATGTCGGCTGGCGGTGGAAGGTGAGGAGACCCCTCACGATCCGCGCGATGCGGTCGATCTCCTCGCGGACAACCTGGATGGTGTCGAGGTTGGGGTCGGACTGGCGGCGCCCCCCCATCTTGGAACGGAGTGTGTCCTCCATCATGTGAAGGTAGTTCTTGATGATGCCCAGGGGGTTGTTGATCTCATGCGCCACGTTCGCCGCGAGATCTCCGGTCGCCGCGAATCGCTCGGTCTGGATCAGGCGGCGATGAGCCTGCTCGAGCTCCGCGGTTCGCTCGGCGACCTTCGTCTCGAGCACCTCGGCGAATCCGCGCAGCTCGTCGTAGAGCCTGGCGTGCTCGATGCCGATGCCCAGGTGCTCGGCGGCCTGGGCGAGCAGGCGCGCCTGCTCCGGGCTGCACTCGGCGGCGTGGCGACACGCCAGGCCCACCGCTCCGATGACCCCCTCGTGTCCTCCGAGAGCCATGAAGACGGCCGATCGGCAACCGGCTCTGCGGAGGGCCGCGTCCTCGGCCCTTGGCTCAGGCGCGGCGAGGAGATCGGCGATGCGCTGGGTCTCCCGGTCCCGGACAGCCTCGCCCATCCGCGAGCCGCTGAGCGGCACGGTGTCGCCCACCCGGAGCCCCTCGGGGCTCTCACCTCCGGTCCACACACTGTGGGTGACCACCAGTGCCCCTCGGGCGGGATCGATCCGGGCCACCCAGAGCGCATCGAAATCGATGAGCCTTCGCATCTCCTTGTTGAAGGTGGACAGGATCTCATCGCGGTCGAGCGTCTCGGTGATGGCCCGCGTGATGCCGGCGAGGGTCTCGAGCTGGTCGGTCTGGACTCGGAGCATCCGGATCTTGCTCTCGAGATCGTCGAGCGTCATCGCCAGGCGCGCGGCCATGAGATTGACGTTCTGGGCGAGGTCCTGGAGCTCGTCGTTGGTGCGGACGTCGACCCTCTGATCGAGGTTCCCCTCGGCGATCTCCTGGACCTGCGCGCGCATCTGCCGCAGGGGGCTCACGATGCGCTGTGTCAGCACCATGCCGAGCCAGAGAAAGAGGAAGACCGCCAGCAGGGCGATCGTCCCGATCACCCAAAGCTGAAATTCCATCCCCCCCAGCAGCAGGGAGAGGTTGAAGCCGCACTGGACCACCCAGGTCCCGTCGGCCAATCCCTCCGTCGTCGCCAGGCTGAGAAGGCGCACCTGGCTGCAGGCGACAATCTGGCGCTGCCCATCGGTGGTGCGCACGGCCTCCCAGGCCTGCGGTGCCCCCGGGTGACTGACCATCAGAACGTCGAAGAGAGCCCGGTGAGCCTGGCCGGAGACCCGATCGGCCACGGGGATTCCCATGTGGTTGACGACGGACAGGTAGAACTCCGACGTCTCCTCGGGCAGAAGGGGCTCGACCAGCTCGGCCATGGAGAGGCGGCGGATCATCATGCCCAGAGGGTGGCCGTCCTCGTCATGAATCGGCACGGCGAACACCAGCCACCCCGGCCCTCCCCCCGGCTGATAGTCCTCGAGCAGCCGGATGGCGGGGAGGGACTCGCCCCGCTCGGGCACGCCCCGCTGGACAAGGCGATTTTCGAGTGTGGGGGTGAGGGACTCCCCCGCGAGGGGACGCCCCTGCCGATCGGTGACGAGCTCCACGCCCTGCAGCCGGAGGGACTCCAAGATCGTGCCGCGGGGGGTGGAGGTTCGCCGCTGGGCATGGAGGCGCAGAGTGGGCTCCTGGCTCAGGGCGATGGAGATCTGCATCTCGCGGTTGATCGCCCGCTCGATGTCTCTCGCCACCACCTCGGCCTGATCGACGAGGTACTGCCCGACACCCGCGTTGATCACCCGGTCGAGGGCCCACTGAGCCATCAGGAACACGATGATGGCAGGGACCATGCCGCTGATGAAGATGATGCCGAGGATCTTGCGGCGGATCGAGGAGCGGAAGAGATAGGCCTGAATGCGCGCGAAAAGGCGATCCCGGGGCGGCCCGTTTGGGCGATCCTGAGCTGGTGGGGTGGTGCTCATCGGGCCTGGAGGCGGTGACCATGGGGGCTGTGGGGAGTGGGCCACCTCCACGAATTGTTGACGGAGCCGCTGAGGGATTCAAAGTCTTTCTCACACCTCAGGAGGTTGCCCGCCCCCGTGCCGGTCCGCGTTCTCCAGGTCACCGCCGTCGACTTCACGGTCGAAAAGCTCCTCCTGCCCCTGATCCGGTTCCTTGAGGCGAAGGGATGCGAGGTGACGACCGCGTGCGCGCGGGGGGAGCACTGGGAGGGGCTCGAGGCGCAGGGTGTTCGCCTCGTCGAGATCCCCTTCCGGCGGAGCAGCGTGGACCTCCTGGCGCATCGGCGGGCAGGCAGGGCGCTGCTCCGACACCTCCGGGCAGAGCGGTACGACGTCGTCCACACCCACACACCGGTCGCCTCACTCATTGGCCGGTGGGCGGCCTGGAAAGCGCGTGTGCCCGTGATTCTTTACACCGCTCACGGCTTCTTCTTCCATGACCTGATGCGACCCTGGCTGCGCCGGGTGCACGTTCACCTGGAGCGCTGGGGAGCACGGCGGCACCACCACCTCCTGACGCAGAGTGAGGAGGATCGCCAGTCGGCCATCGGGGAGCGGATCGCCGCTCCGTCGGAGGTGACATGGATCGGCAACGGTGTCGACACCGACAGGTTCACACCGGGGCGGTTCTCCGCGGAGACGCTGGCGGCCAAGCGCTCCGAGCTCGGGCTCCGCCCCGACTCACCGGTCGTCGTCCATGTGGCGCGCCTGGTGCCCCACAAGGGGGCCCACGAGCTGGTCGAGGCGGCGGCGATCGTCCACCGCGAGATGCCCGAGGCGCAGTTCCTGATCATCGGCTCCGCCCTGCGCTCGGACCGCCACGACTACGAGGGGGTGCTGCGGGCTCTGATCGCGGAGCGAGACCTCAGGGACACTGTGATCATGGCCGGGCCCCGGCCGGAGATCCCCGAGATCCTGGCGCTGAGCTCGATCTTCGCCCTGCCGACGACATTCGAGGGCGTGCCGCGCTCGGGCATCGAGGCGATGGCCTCAGGGCTGCCGTGCGTGATGAACGCGATCCGGGGGTGCCGCGAGGAGGTCATCGAGGGTGAGACGGGACACCTGATCCCCATTCACGACCCCGGGGCGATGGCCGATCGGCTGCTTCGGCTCCTGCGCGACCCCGCCCTGGCGCGCCGCATGGGTGAGGCGGGCCGGGCAAGAGCCTGCGAGCTCTTCGATGAGCGCCTCGTGCTCGAGCGCGAGTGGCGGGTGATCTGCGCGCTGCTGGCGCAGCGGGGCATCGAGGTGAATGGCGGGGGTGGAGCCCCATGAGGGTCCTGGTCACCGGCGCCACAAGCGACACGGGGCGGAGGCTCTGCGGGCGGCTGCTCGAGGCGGGTCACCAGGTCGTCTGCTTCACGCGGGGGCGACGCCCAATCCCCGAGGGCACCGAGGCGGTGCGGGGTGTGCTCCCCGAGCCCGGGCAACCCTGGGGCGAGAGCGGAGAGGCCATGGCGCGCGCGCTCGAGGGCTGCGCGCTCGTCCACTGCTGCACACACATCCGATTCGCCCCCGCCGTCGTGGAGCGTGCCCTCGAGGCGGGGGTGGTGCGGACCGTCTGCGTCTCCTCCGCGCGCCGCTTCACCCGCTGGCCCTCGGAGAACGAGCGCCGTGTGATCGCAGCAGAGGAGGAGCTGCTGCGCCGGCCCGAGGGCTGGGTGGCGCTTCGGTCGACGATGATCTACGGCGGCGGATCGGACAAGAACATCGCCCGGCTGGTGCGCTCGGTGAGGCGCTGGCCCCTGGTGGCGCTGCCGGGGGGAGGACGTGCCCGGATCCAGCCCCTCTTTGTCGAGGACTTGGTGGAGGCGCTGCTCGCCGCCGATCATGCGCCCGGGGCCCACGGGAGAATCATCAACGTCGCAGGGCCTGAGCCCCTGACCCTGCGGGAGGTGGTCAAGACGATCGCCCGCGTGCTCGGGAGACGGCGCCTGATCGTGCCTGTTCCGCTCGCTCTGGCGCGGATCGCCGCGTCCCTCGGCGGTTCGCGGAGCCGCGATCGCATCCGCCGCATGGGGGAGGATCGCGTGCTCGACATCGCGGAGGCGCGCGAGCTGCTCGGTTTCGCCCCGCGATCCTTCGAGGAGGGGCTGCGCTCGATGCTCGAAACCGCGCATTGATCTTCGACGCGTCCCTGGAGAGAATCGCCCCCATGTTCCCGCGCGACCCCGTCACCCAGTTCCAGGTCTTCACGACCGTGCTCCTCGTCGGGTCGTTCATCTGGGCGTGGTTCGAGACGCGCCTCTCGATCAAGTTCGCCAATCAGCTGGGCCTGCTCGCCCCCGTGACGCCCCGGAGCGCGCACCGCGTCCCGACGCCGACCATCGGCGGCATGGGCATCGTGGACACCGTTCTGATCGTGGCGGTCATCCTCAATCTGCTGCCGCGCGGTGATGGCTCGATGATCTACGGCCTGGGTTTCAATGCCCGCCTCGCCAACTGGGTTCTGATTCTCTGCGGCGTCGTGATCGCGGGCATGGGGCTGATCGACGACTGGCGTGTCGTCCGTCCCCTGCCGAAGTTCGTGATCCAGGTGCTCTGCGCGATCCCCCCCGCCTGGCTGATGCGGCATGGCTCGTGGATCGGTGAGGACACGTGGGGGTGGCTGTGGGGAACTCAGACCATCAATCCCGCGCTCACCGAGGTCAACGACACGTGGATGTGGCTGACCTTCGGTTTCAACATCGTCTGGATGCTGGTGGTCATCAACATCTTCAACTTCATGGATGGAATGGACGGCCTGGCGGGGCTCTTCACCGCCGTGGTGGCGATGACGCTCGCCGCCCTCGTCGCGCAGCAGGTGCAGGGGCTCGACGCCTTGATCGGTCTCGGCGAGCTCTTCTTCGTCGCGCTGGCGATGATCGGCGCGGCGCTGGGATTCCTGCGTCTCAACCTGCCCCCCGCTCAGACCTTCATGGGCGACGTGGGCTCGCAGTTCCTCGGCTGGGCGCTGGCGACGCTGGCGCTGATGGCCCATGTGCCCCTGGCCGGCACGGGGGGGCAGGACATCCGCATCTGGCCCACCCCCTGGGCACCGCTGCTTCTCTTCCTCCCCTTCCTGGGCGATGGGCTGTTCACCATGGCGCGGCGCGCCCGGCGGGGTGAGAACATCTTCAAACCGCACTTCACCCACCTCTATCAGCGCCTTCTGACGACAGGGCGAGGCCACGCGGAGGTGCTGCTGGTCGAGGCGCTGCTCATGACCGCCTGCGGGGCTCTGACGCTCGGACTGCTGTGGATCCGCCCCTCGCTCCAGCCGCTGCTCGGGCTCTCGGGCCTGGGGCTGATGCTGGCGCTGTGGCTGCACGTGAGGGCGGCGGAGACCGAGCCCCCAGGCGACTGAGTGGGCGCGCCCGTGAATCGCCACCCGGAGGCCCGCCCCGTGATCCCGTGTCTGTCCCAATCAACCACCCCGGAGTGAGACCGTGTTCGAAAACCTGTTCACCCCCGAGAATCTGATCGCACTTCTGACGCTGACGAGCCTCGAGATCGTGCTGGGGATCGACAACCTCGTGGTGATCGCGATCCTCAGCGGCAATCTCGAGCCCGCCAAGCGCCCCCTGGCGCGGCGCCTGGGCCTGCTCGCGGCCATGGGGATGCGCATCGCACTCCTCCTCTCGATCGTCTGGATCATGCGGCTGACGGCGCCGCTGTTCACCGTGTGGGGTCATGCCTTCTCGGGCAAGGATCTGATCCTGATCGCAGGGGGGCTCTTCCTGATCGGGAAATCGACGCACGAGATCCACGACAAGATCGAGCACGTGCCCGACGTGGTCGAGAGACCGGGCAAGCGACTGGTCACTCTCCAGGCGGTCGTCATTCAGATCATGCTCTTCGACATCATCTTCTCGCTCGACTCGGTGATCACGGCGGTGGGCATGGCGGAGCGGATCGTGGTCATGATTGCGGCGATCATCATCGCCATCTTCATCATGATCATCTTCGCGAACACGGTGAGCGACTTCGTCGAGCGCAACCCGACGATCAAGGTGCTCGCCCTCTCCTTCCTGATCCTGATCGGCGTGATGCTCACGGCCGAGGGCCTCGGCCGCCACATCGAGAAGGGATACATCTACTTCGCCATGGCGTTCTCACTTGTCGTCGAGATGATCAACATGAGGGTGCGGCGCAATCTGGGGAAACCCGAGGAGGTGGCGCAGGCGCCCTGAGTCCCCCTCACTCGATTTTCGCCGTCAGCCCGAGGTCCTCGAGGATCGCGTAGAGCGCGGGCAGGACGAGCAGAACAAGCACGGTGGAGGCGAGCAGCCCGAAGACGAGGCTGGTGCACAGGGGTATCAGAATCTGTGCCTGGAGGCTCTTCTCGAACAACAGCGGTGTGAGCCCCGCGATCGTCGTCAGCGAGGTGAGCAGCACCGCGCGGAAGCGCTCGCGGGCGGCGCGCGGCGCGGCCTCCTGCACGCGGAGCCCCTCGCGGCGGCGATTCTTGATGAAGAGGACGAGCAGGAGCGAGTCGTTGACCACGACACCGGCCAGCGAGACGAAGCCGAAGACGCTGGGGAGCGAGAGGTTGAGCCCCATGATCAGGTGCCCCCAGATCACGCCGATCAGGCAGAAGGGGATGGCGACCATGACGATGATCGGCTCGATGTAGGAGCGGAACTGGAAGCTGAGGAGAATGAAGACCCCGATCACGCCGATCAAAAGCCCCCGCAGCAGCGAGGTCATCGTCGTGCCGCCCTCCTCGACCTCGCCCGAGAGGGTGACCGAGATGCCCGGGTGCTCCGCGAGCACCTGGGGCAGGAGCTCGCGGCGGAAGGTCATGACCACCTCCCGGGTGTTGGTGACGAGGGAGTCGAGATCCGCCTGGACGCTGACGGTGCGACGACCATCGATGCGCATGATGCGAGCCCAGGAGCGACCCGGCTCGATGGTGGTCATTGCACCGAGAGGGGCCTGCCCCCCACCGGGCAGCTCGATGCGGAGGTACTCGAGATCGGCCCAGGTGTCGCGGTCGGCCTCGGCGAGGCGGACGTCGATCTCATAGGACTCACTGCCGACCTGGATCTCACTGGCGGTCGTCCCGTAGAGCGCCGAGCGGAGCTGCAGGGCGATCGATCGGGCCGTCAGCCCCACGTTGATGGCACCCTCGCGCAGTCGGATGCGCAGCTCGGGCTTGCCGGGGCGGAGATCGGTCGAGATGTCGTGGACGCCGACGAAGTCGCGGAGCCAATCGGCGATCTCATGGGCCACGGTGTTGAGCTCGACGAGGTCATCGCCGTGCAGTCGGATGTCGATCGCGCGTCCCTGGGGCCCGATCTGGGGCTCACCGAACTTCAGACTGATGACATCGGTGACCTCGCCCATCTCCTCACGCCACATGTTGAGGATCTCATCGACGCGTCCATCGCGCTGCTCGGCGGTCAGAAGGTCGACCGAGACGGTGGCGACATGGGGCCCCTGCTCGGCGGCGTCCCGGTTGACGTTGAACTGCACGCTGATGTTTCTGACGAGGTCCATTCCCTCGGGCTGGCGGGGGCGGAGGGCCTCGTTGACGCGCTCCATCGCCGCCGTCAGGCGCTCGGTGATCTGCTCGGTCCGCTCCAGCGGGGTGCCCTGGGGGAGGAGCACCTGCGCCTGCACCACGTCGCCGTCGATCTCGGGGAAGGCTTGGAACTTGACGAATCCCCCCGCCACCACGGCCAGTGAGAGCAGAAAGATCATCACGGTCACGCCGAGCGTCAGATAGCGCCAGCGGACGGTGCGGGTGGCGATGCGCTCCACGCCCTCGCGGCAGTGGCTGATCACGCGCTCGATCCACTCGTCGAAGCGCCCCCGCCGGACCTGCGTTTGGCCATGGAGGGAGTGGATGAGGTGATGCGGCAGAATCAGGAAGGCCTCCACCAGACTCACGGCGAGCACCAGGATCAGAACCAGTGGCATGGCGCGGAGCAGCTTGCCGATGTTGCCCTCCACGCTCAGCGCGGCGCTGAAGACCATCACCGTCGTGGCGAAGGACGAGACGACGCCCCAGCGGACCTCCATGACACCGTCGAGCACCGACTCGAGCACCGACTGGCGCCGCCCCAAGTGGCTCGCGATGTTCTCGGAGATCACGATGGCATCGTCCATCAGGAGACCGATGCCCAGGAGCAACCCCACCATGCTGATCATGTTGATGGAGATGCCGAGCATCGGGAAGAAGAAGAACGCCCCGAGGAACGAGACGGGCAGGCCCATCGCGACCCAGACGGAGAACCGCAGTCCGAAGAAGAGCCAGAGGACCGCGAAGACGAGGATGAGACCCATGATGCCGTTCTCGACGAGCATCGAGAGGCGATCGGACACGATTGAGGAGATGTCCTGGGTCAGGGTGAGCTCCACGCCGGGGGGCGCCATCTCCCGCTCGCGCTCAACGAATTCGCGCACGGCGTGGAAGACGCTGAGCGTGTCCTCACTCTTGGTCTTGCTCACCTGTAGGAGCCCCGCGCGGCGCCCATTGAAGAGGATGCGGGCCTCGTCGAGCTCGAAGACATCGCTGATCGTGGCGATGTCCCCGAGGCGCACCTCCCCCCCACTCTGCCCCCCGATGATGACGAGGTCCTCGAACTCGCGGGGATTGGTCCTCTCCTCGGTGAAGCGGACGACGATCTCGCGGTCGGAGGTCTCGATCGCCCCCGAGGGAAGATCGAGGCTCTGCGCGGTGATGACGGCCGCGATGTCCTCGATGCTCAGCCCGTGCTGCATGGCCGCCGTCGAGGGGATCTCGATGCGGATCTGGTGCTCGGAGAACCCAGTCACATCGACGAGCGAGACCCCCGCCTCGCGCTGAAGGCGCGTCTTCAGGTCCTCGCAGTAGGCCTTGAGGTCCGGAAGCGCCATGTCACCGGTCACCGCCACGGCGACCACAGCGTCGGTGCGGTTCAGGGCGCGGATGACGGGGCGCTCGGAGAGGTCGGGGAAATCGTCGATGGCGTCGACCTCGGTGTTGATGTCGTCGAGAAAAATCGAGAAATCCCCTCTCTCCGCCATCTCGATGGTGACGATGCCGACGCCCTCTCGCGCCTCAGAGATCACCTCCTCGATGTGGTTGACGTCCTCGATCGCGTCCTCGATCCGCTGGCAGATGGCCTCCTCCACGTCCTCCGCCGTCGCGCCGGGGTAGATGACGCGGACCTCGACGAGATCCGCGGAGAAATCGGGGAACGTCTCGCGCCGCAGCGAGGGGAGCGAGAAGACACCGAGGATGATGAACGCGGCCATCAGCAGGTTGGCCGCGGTCGGGTGGGCGGCGAAGAATCGGATCACAGTGCCACTCCCGCGCGCCTCACCGGACGCTGCCCTGTCCCCCCGCCTCGGCGGCGAGGGACTCGGCGCGCACCGCATCCTCGGTGGGGTCGATGAGCATGCGCTCGATGGCAGGGATCAGGTCGGAGACCACGATGACATCGCCGGGCGCGAGTCCCTCCTCGATGACGCTGAAGTCGGACTGATGAAAGGCGACTTGGACCGGACGGATGTCCAGACGGCTCTCCGCGTCGACGACATAGACAGTGTTGCCCTCGTGGAGCGCCTCGCGCGGGATCACCAGGGCATCGTGGATGGGGGGGCCACACAGCTCGACCTCGCAGTACATCCCCCTCATGAGCGGGGGCTGCTCTCCGGGGACCGCGCTGGTGTAGGTGTCATCGACGGCGACGATGATGCCGATGGTCCGCGTCTGGGGATCCATCTGGGGGCTCACGCGGGCCACCCGGGCCCCCCACTCGAATGAGAATTCCCCGACCCGCAGGCGGACGATCGCACTGATCATGACCTGGTCAAGGTCGGCGAAGTGCTCCGGCGTCAGCGGGATGTGCTCGAGACCGGAGGCCTGGACGAGAGGCCTCAGATGGGCGGCGAAAAACTGGGCGGGGACCTCCGAGGTGGAGATGGAGTCGGTCCGTGCGAGGACCTGTCCCACGTTGACGAACTGCTCGACCTCGACGGCGGTCTCCGTGATGCGGCATGTGAAGGGGGTGGTGATCGCCGTGCGCGACAGATCGGTCTGCGCCTGGGCAAGCTGCGCTCCGAGGCGCTCACGCTGCGGCGGAATCAGGGCCAGCGTGTTCTCGAGCTGCTGCACCTGCAGCCGCTGGGCGAGCGTGGCGCGCTCGGTCTCGTCAAAGGCCGTCTGGGAGATCGTCCCCTGCTCGAGGAGGCGCCGCTTGTCCTCGAGATTGCTCTCGCTGAGATCGAGCGACCGCCGCTCGATCGCCAGCGAGGCCTGGGCATTGGACTCGCTCACCGCGAGCTCTCTGAGCTGCGCCTCGATCTGGGCGACGCTGAGCTCGTAGTCGGTCGTGTCGATCCGCAGAATCACCGTGTCCGCGGGGATGACCTCTCCCACCTCCAGCCGGGGGTGAACCTCGATGATGCGCCCCCGCACCTGGGCCACGGCGTCCCACGTGTCCCCTGGCACGGCCTCTCCATAGCCGAGAGCCCGCGGGATGACATCCATCGGCTGAACCGTGATGACCCGCGCGGACCGGCGGCGCTCGCCCTGGTCCTGGCGTGGAGCGCCGGGGCGGGTGGACACCACCAGAATCAGCACCAGGATGCCCACGGCGATGGGCAGCGCCACGAGCCAGTGGCGTGTGGGTCTCAATCCTCTGAGCCAATCCCTGAGTCTCATGCGTCACTCTCCTCGAGGAGTCCGTCGAGCCAGATCTCCGTGAGCTCATCGAAAAGCGAGGGGGACTTGAGGTGTGCCCGATCCCCCTCTCCAAAGACCCGTCTCTCCAGAGCGAGAATGAGAACCATCCCCAGAAGGGAGCGAGCCGCGATCACAGGATCGAGGCGGCGCAGCTCGCCTCGGTCCATTCCCGCGCTGATCATCGCAATGATTCTCTCCTGCCCCTGGCTGATGACCTCCTGATACCAGAGCCGTGTCAGCTCCGGCATCCGGGTTCCCTCGCCGAGCACAAGCTGAAGCAGACCCATGATCTCTGGACGCGAAATGTGCTCATAGGCGAACTGGAGCAGACTCCGAACGAGCGCGCGCCAGTCGCAACGCTCAGAGATCGACGCCTGTGTGGCCTCGCGCAGTGTGGAGAGCACGTCGGTCGCCCGGTGCCTGACCAAGGCATGGAACAGCGCCTCCTTGCCCTCGTAATAGCGGTAGATCGTCCCCGCCGACACTCCGGCGGCCTGGGCGATCTCCTGCATGGTGGCCTGAGCATAGCCGCGGAGGATGAACACCTCCGAGGCCGCCGCGAGGATCTCCTCGGGCCGGGCTTGGGGGCGGCGTTTCCAGTGGGTGGTCATCGCTCTCGCATCAATAAATGAACGCTCATTTATTTGCCGCTTCCATCCGTGTGTCAAGATCCAAATCCTCCCTCGCCAGGGCGGGCTGTTGACATCAGAATGCCCAGAACAATAGATAGGTGAGCGATGTCCGATTCGTCCGCCGGGCGAAAATCTGCAGTGTCGCACTGAAAAGAAAACATGGTGCATGTGGTGATCCGACCTCTCCTCTTCACCCCCCTTCTCATGGGTGCTCTGTCCGCAGGAGCCCAGGTCACCGGGTTTGCCTCGACGGAGTCGCTCGCCGACGTTTCGATCGTGTTCCTCGGAGAGGCCCCCAGAGACGAGGCGGGGAGCGCCATCGCGGGGGCGGGAGACGTCAACGGAGATGGCCTGAGCGACCTCCTCGTGGGGGCGTGGGCCAACGATGAGGCCGGCGAGGACGCGGGCAAGGTCTACCTGATTCTGGGCCGCACTGAGCCCGTCGAGGGCGAGATCTCACTGTCGGAGGCCGACGCCTCCTTTGTCGGCGAGGCGGCGGGGGACTTTGCCGGTTACGCCGTGGCCGGCGTGGGCGATGTCAATGGGGATGGACTGGATGATTTTCTGATCGGCGCCATCGGCAATGATGAGAGTGAGGAGGATGCGGGCAAGGTCTATCTCATGTTCGGCCGCTCTGAGGCTGACTGGGGCCCGAGCTACGACCTTGCCCTCGCCGATGCCGTCTTCCTTGGGGATCAGGAGGCTGCGAACATTGGTTTCTCACTCGCGGGCGTGGGAGATTGGAATGGTGATCTGTTGGATGATTTTGTGATCGCCTCTCCAAACTGGGCTCTGCAGGTCGCCCGGAGGGGTTGGGAAGGGGCCACGTTTCTGGTGCTCGGCCGGCGGGAGGGATGGGATTCCAACCGAGATCTCGCCACAGCTGATCTTTTGATTCAGGGAGAGCAGCAGGGTGAGCTGGTAGGGTTCGCCGTCGTGGGGGGAGAGGATATCAATGGCGACGGTCTTGATGACCTTGTGATCGGAGTGCCAGGGCACGACTCCGATTCAGGTGAGGATGTGGGGATGTGTGCTCTGTTTTTCGGTCAGCGGGAGCTGACCACGCATCGGTCCCTGATCTCCGATGCAGATCTCACTCTCACCGGTGTCACCCCCAACGGTCGGGCGGGCACCTCAGTGGCACTGCTGCGGGATCTGAATGGTGATGGATTGGCCGACGTGGCCATCGGAGTTCCCCGCAGTGGCATTGCCCCGGGCTCCAATCACCACTGGGGTGGTTTCGGAACGGTTCATCTGGTCTTCGGACGCGGCCCTGAGTGGCGGGGGCAGCACTCACTGGAGGACGCGAGTGCCACCTGCGTCGGTGTCCAGGAGAGAGATCAATCGGGCACCTCTCTCTGCGCTGTGTCGGACCTGAGTGGTGATGGTCTCTCAGAGCTCCTCATCTCCTCGCATGGAAAAGGCCGCTCCGGATCATCGGGGGAGGTTGTTTACCTCCTCACCGGGGGAGAGCTGGGGTGGGACCGCGGCACGCCACTGACGGTGAACACCGTGGCCTTTGTCGCCGAGGAATCCGATGACAGGGCGGGGTTCGGGTTGGCTCTGCTGGGTGACTTCAACGGCGACGGGAGAGATGACTTCGCGATCGGCGCCTCCCACGGCAGCCGCGCTGGGCGGCGTGCCGGTCATGTGTACCTCACACTGACACCCCCGGCCTGGTGCCCGCCTCCCCATGGGCCCCGGAGCATTCGGGAGAGACTGTTGGTCTCGCAGAGGAGTGGTGATCCCGAGGAGCCTGCTCGTCAGCTGAGAGCGGTCATGCGGGATCCCCCCGATGACGCCGAGGGACTGATGTCTCTGATCGACTTGGCCTCACCTGTCAGTGACCTGCCTCTCATCACTAATGCCTGGGCCCACATCGTGAGTCTTGGCCTCGCCCAGGACAATCCCGGCCTCTGGGAGCGGGCGCGGGCTGGGCTTGCGCAGAGAGGTCTCACTCTGGTCGACGCCCTGAGGGCGGATCAGGTCAACGCCTGGGAGGCCATGCGTGTGGCCCGGTGGCTGAACACCCAGGGGCGGGATGAGGAAGCACTCGCCCTCTGGGACGACATGCTGTCGCAGGTGGAGCATGAGGAATTCCACTTTGGTCGTTTCCGATCTCTCATGGGCTTGGACAGACCCCAGGAGGCCCAGACGGCCGCTGAAGCCGCTCTGGCACTCGCCCCCGACAACGCCTGGGCTCACCTCTACCTGGGTGATGCATTGGCCGCTCTGCAGCGCCCAGAGGAGGCCCAGAGTCAGTGGGAGGCCTGCCTCGAGTGCCCCGACGAGGGCACCGGTGCACACATCTATGCCCGTCAGCGGCTCGGCCTTCCGGAGCCTGAGACGACTCCATGATTGCCGGGGACCCCGCTGAGGCCGCTCAGGAGGAGGTTGTGCCGCAGCGCCCGGGGAGAGATCGATCACTGTGCCCTCTGCCGTGGGATGACTGGCTGAGGCGTCACCGGGCGACGTGGCTGACACTGGGGCTGCTGCTCGCCTTTGGGATGCGGTTGCATCTGCTGCCTTTCCACTGGGTGAGCGCCGCGGATCAGGG
Source organism: Candidatus Sumerlaeota bacterium (assembly GCA_016928695.1). GTDB lineage: Bacteria > Sumerlaeota > Sumerlaeia > JABWBI01 > JABWBI01 > JAFGKF01. Next base: position 15,939 of record JAFGKF010000277.1, read on the forward strand.
GCGCTATCTCGCCCAGGCGGAAAACATCCGGCGGGGGAATTGGACATGGTCCAGCGAGTACGACATTGTCGGAGCGAACACGGCGGGCCTCACACAGTTCAATCCCCCCCTCTATCCGGTGGTGACAGGGCTGGTGGGGCTCGCCACGGGTGAGGTTGAGATCGCAGGCACCGTGGTGAGCATGGCCGCGGGGCTGCTGATCGTCATCACTGCGGGGCTGCTGGCGACCTGCCTCGCGGGGCCGACGGCGGGTCTCCTCGCCTCGCTCGCCGTCGCGCTGCACCCTCTTCTGATCAACTTCTCAGCGAACCGCTACTCGGACATCACCTTTCTCTCTCTCCTCCTCGGTGCACTGGCTGTGCTGACCTGCTGCTTCGACCGCCCCACACGCCACCATCTGATCACAGCGGGGGTTCTCTGGGGCCTCGCCTCACTGACACGCACCGAGGGCGTGATTCTCTTTGCGATCGCTGTCATCTTCTCGCTTTTCACCCTGAGAGTCCGGTCTGCATCATGGCTGCTCCTCGGATTCCTCTCCGTGACATCACCCCTCTGGATCTGGGGTGAGATGGCCACACCTCCACCGGGGCAGGTGCTCAACGCACATCAGATGCTTGCCATCCACCGGATGCTGGGGACTGAGATCTCGCCCGAGGAGCGCGCCCGCCCCAATCACCCGGTCTATGATGTCCCGATCGCAGCACTCGATGAGAGGGGGCAGATCACCACGCTCGAGGCCGCGCGGGAGACCTCTGGGCTCACGTATCTCTGGCGCGAGCGGCGTTTTTTCACCTGGCTGGCGCTGGGAAATCTGCGTCTTCTGCCCGGAGTTCTCACGGGCGATGCGCTGAGGGGCGGACTGTGGGTGTGGGCTCTGCTGGGGATCGCAGCGCTGCTCTGGTGCCATGGCGTGCGCCACCCCACCACACTGATGCTGGCTGTGATGCTCGCGCCGCTGGGGTACATGCTGATTGGACAGGTCGCGACCCGCTACCTCCTGACAACGGTCACCCTCAGCTGCATCACCGCAGCCATCGGTCTCACGGCGGTCGCCTGCGTGTGTCACCAGGCGCTGTCACAGTCGCTCAGATCCCCCCGCGTCGCCCATGTGACGGGGGGAATCACCCTGGCACTGATCGCCGTGGGGGCGGGCCTGCTCGCGCTTCGTCACATTCCCATCGGAGACGTCAGGTCCATGGCCCTTCCGTGGCGACGGACCCTGGTCTTCGCCGAGATCCTCCGCACCTTGCCCGAGACACCGAGGACGGTGGCCTCTCGCGACGCGGCATTTGGATATGCCGTGGGGACTCGGCAGGTCATCTTCCCGTATGCGGATCTCCCTCAGACTCTCGGTTTTCTCCGACGTGAGGGGGCTGAGTACCTGATGACCGATCGTCCCAGCATCAGCCGATGGCGACCGCTTCAGGAGAGTCTGAACCACCCCGAGCAGGTCGCCGGTGACCTGGAGTGGATCGCCCGTGATCCGGAGGGGTGGTACGATCTCTACCGCATTCGCCCAGAGCGTGTCAGTGCCGAGGTGATCCCCGCACCCGTTGCCCTCGATCGCTACATCAGCGCCGCCGAGCAGCTGGGCGACCCCGAGTTCATGATGGGGGAAGTGCGCCTGTTGCCTCGCCCCATGCGGCAATCACGGATTGAGAGCCACCTCCTGGAGGCACAGTCACTCATGGAGGAGGGGGATCCCGACACCGCCCTCACCACGCTTCAGGACGCCCTGCGCATGGATCCCCAGAGTCTCCCTGTGCTGGAGGCGCTTGGAGAATTGGCGAGTGCGGAGGGGCGAGACGATCTCATTCGCAGCGCATGGATCAACGCGGTGGCGCTCCCAGATGAGGCGGCCGATCCCGCGCTGTGGGAGCGGGCGTACACTGCCCTGGCCTCCCTTGATCTCAGTCTCAGGGACGCTCTGAGCGAGGCAGACGCCGATGCCTGGCAGGCCCACCGGGTGGCCCAGTGGCTGTACCGCGAGGGACACACTGAGGAGGCTCTGGAGCTCTGGGAGTATGCCCTCTCCCAGGAGGAGCATGAGGAGCTTCTCTTTGGGAAACACCGGTGCCTGATGCGGTTGAACCAGCCATCTGGGGCCCTCGAGGCGGCCGAGGCGGCGCGCGCGCGCGCCCCGCATCACGGCTGGGCGCACCTCTATGTCGGTGATGCACTGCGCGCCCTGGGCCGCGTTGAGGAGGCCCGGGCCGCCTGGGAGGCCTGCCTCGAGTCCGAGATCGACGCGGGCTCGCACACCGCCGCCGCCGAGCGCCTGAGCACGACCGCCCCGGCGCAGCCCTGAACTCCTCTGAAAAACAGAGGGCCGGGGC
>JAFGKF010000278.1 GCA_016928695.1 Candidatus Sumerlaeota bacterium
AACCACACCCGCTCGCGCGGCTCGAGCGAGAGCGTGCCGTCGTCGGAGGCCGTGCGCAGAAGGTCGATCGCGCACTGCGCCACCGCCCGGGCGCGGGCGAGATATCCCCCCTCGGCCGCGATGGCCTTGGCCAGCGCGAGGCTCGCCTCGGGTGTGATGATGAACGCCTGGGGATTGAGCGTGGCGTCGGACGCGACGAGCCACTCCTGAAGGCGAGCGGCCTCGCCCCGCGCCGTGGCCTCGTTCATCAGGCGGCAGTCGTAGGCCAGGATCTCCGCGAAGACCTCTGGCCCACTGCCCGCCAGGAGGCGCACGTTCTGCACCGACTCGTTCGACCAGAGATCCGCGCACGCCGCCGCGACGTTGCCGACATGGCTCAGGTGCGCGCAGGCGGCCGACTTCCCCTCCATCGAGATCGGGACGCCGAAGAGCGCCTTGAGCACCGGGCCCTCGTACGCGCAGTCCTTTGTCGGGCCCACCGCCCCGTGCTCGTGGGCCGCCGCCGTGCGCGCCGCGCCCAGCGCCCGGACGACCGACGCGAAGACGCCGGGCAGCATCCCGCGATCCGCGAGCACCATCGCCGTGTTGGCGAAGCCGCAGGCGGTGTCGCCCCCGGCGATCGTCCCCGTCTCCCGCGCGATCTCCGCGATGCGATCCCACAGGAAAGCCACATCGCGCGCGCCGAGCACCGCCGTGCCCGCGACGGTGCCGATCAGGTCACCCTCGACCATCGCGGCGTCGTTGATCTCTTTGCCACCCACGCTCTCGATCGAGAGAATGTCCGCCCCCGCCTCCGCGCAGAGGCGAAACGACTCCAGCATCACCGGCAGCTCCTCGCCCGTCCGGAGCCGCGGGGGGCGTGTCGCGTCTCGCAGATCCACCGGTGTCACCCGCAGCGCCACCGGCAATCCATGGGCCGAGTGGGTCTTCTCCATCAGGTCACGCGTCAGGCGCGTGATCTCCGCGCCCCACTGCGGGCGCTCCGTCATCGGCGGGAGATGCTCGAACTCCAGCACCAGGCCCGGCATCCGCAGCGCCACGGCGCGCGCCAGGACGTGGCTGATCATCTCGCGGTAGTGCTCGATCACCTTCGGCCAGGTCGCCTCGGAGATCTCCATCGTCGGCAGCGTGTAATTGACCTCGGGCACCACCGTGCCCCCGCCGATCTCCAGCGGCCCCAGACCACACCTCACGGGATGCGGTGCTCGACCATAGATCAGGTCCTCAGCGCGGGTGATCACAGGCTCCCTCATTGTCTTCTCCATGCGAGGTCCTCTCCGCCCTTTCTGATCGGTCGTCGCTGCCGAGGTCGAGACGGCCCCGCGTCACACCGCGGTCTGTTCCACGAGTCTCTTGACCACATCCACGGCCGAGGAGGCGTCGGCGGCGTAGCCATTGGCGCCGATCTCGTCGGCGAACTGCTGCGTCACGGGAGCGCCCCCCACCACAGTCACAGGGGCCTGAGGCAGATCGGCCCCCAGCAGCGCCTTGACCGTCGTCTGCATGCTCGCCATCGTCGTCGAGAGCAGCGCCGACAGGCCGATCGGAACACCCGGGTGCTCGCGCGCGATCTCGATGAACTTCTCAGCTGAGACGTTCGTCCCGAGATCGATCACCTCGAAGCCCGCGCCCTCGAGCATCATCGCCACGAGGTTCTTGCCGATGTCGTGGAGGTCGCCCTTGACCGTCCCGATGATGAACTTGCCGCGTGGCGACGCATCGCCCTCCTGGAGCAGGGGCCGCAGCAGCTCCGAGCCCGCACGCATCGCCTGGCAGGAGGCCAGCACGTCGGGGATGAAAATCTCGCAGTCGCGGAATCGCTGGCCCACGACCTCCATGCCGGCCAGAAGTCCCTGCTGAAGAATGACCTGAGCGTCTCCGCCCTTGGCGATCGCCTCCTCGACCAGCTCCCTGACGCCGGGCTGACCCGCCAACTCGGGGGGATGGGGCGAGGCGGCATGGGCCCTCCCCACAATCACCCGATCGGCAATGGTCTTGAGCAGCTCGTCCACGATCACCCTCCTGTGCCTTGAAAGGCGGGAAAAATGTGTGTCTGATGGTTTTCCCTTGCGCGAAAAAACCGGGTCCGCAAGAAAAATAACACACCCGATAAAAAAAGTGGCCCCCCATGACAAGACCTCCGGATTTCGACCGACTTCGGAATACTCTCCTCCGCAAAGGACCCACTGATGGCGTCCCTCTCTACGAGCTGGGGCTCCACCCCATCCACATGGATGCCGCACGGGCGCATTTTGCGGGGCTCCCCCCCCTGACCGAGGCCCAGTGGAGCGACCCCGCCACCCGCTGCCCGGCCATCGTGGAGTTCTGGAAATGCGCCGGTTACGACTATGTCCGCCCGGCGCTGCCCCTCGGGTTCACCAACCGCTCCACCACCTCCATCGCCGACACCGGGGGCGAGGGCGACCGGGAGTGGGCTCCGGAGCATGGGGGAGACATCACCGACCGCGAGAGCTTCGAGGCCTATGATTGGCCCACCCTCGAGAGCCTCGATTTCACGGAGCTGCGCCACTGCTCGGAAAACCTCCCCGACGGCATGGGCATTGTCCTGGCTGTGGGTGGCGGATTCCTGGAGTGGGCGATGGGCCTGCTCGGCTTCGAGGGCTACTGCATGATGCTCTTCCAGGACCCGGAGCTGATCCGCGACGTCCACGCCCGCATCGGCGAGCACATCCTGGCCTCGGTCGAGGCCGCCTTCGGCCAGGGGCGGATCGACGCCGTGATGATCGGCGACGACATGGGTTTCCGCAGTTCAACCATGGTGGCGCCCGAGACGCTGCGCGAGCACGTGCTCTCCTGGCACACGCGACTCGTGGATCTGGTCCATGGTCATGGGGCCCTCTTTGTCCTCCACAGCTGCGGGCAGCTGGAGGCGATCATGGACGACCTGATCGACACGGTGAAGATCGACGGCAAGCACTCGTACGAGAACAACATCACCCCCGTCTGGGAGGCCAAGCGGCGGTGGGGCGACCGCGTCGCCATTCTCGGCGGGGTCGACATGGACATCCTGTGCCGCAGCTCCGTCGACGAGTGCCGCGCCGCGGTGCGCGACGTCCTGGCGCGCTGCGCGCCGGGCGGCGGCTACGCGCTGGGGTCGGGCAACACGGTGGCCAACTACGTGTCGAGCGCGAATTACCTGGCGATGGTCGAGGAGGGCCTCGCCTGGCGCAATCCGTGAGACTCGCCCTTGACCTCGCCCCCCGCCCATGGAACCGTCTCGCGCATCCTGATCACGGGAGGCGACGATGACCATGGGCGAGCTGCTCTATCTCAACGGCGAATGGATGCCCATCCGCGAGGGGCACGTCAGCTGCGAGGACCGCGGATTCAACTTCGGCGACGGCGTCTACGAGGTCGTGCGTGTCTACGGAGGCCAGCCCTTCACCATGCGCGAGCACCTGGAGCGCCAGGTGCGAAGCGCCGCCGGACTGGGATTCGAGATCCCGCTCTCCGTCGAGCAGTTCGAGGAGGTCCTGCGCGGGCTGATCGAGCGCTCGGGCATCGAGGAGGCGCTGATCTACACGCAGGTGACCCGCGGCGCCGCCCCGCGCAACCACATCTTCGCCGATGACATGACCCCGACGGTGATGGCCTTCATCCGCCCCGCCCCGCCGCACCCCAAGGTCTGGCGCATCGAGGGGGCCGGGGCACTCCCCTGCGTCGACAACCGGTGGAACATGTGCCACCTCAAGACGATCGCTCTGCTCCCCAACATCCTGGCGAAGAACGCGGCGCACCGCGCGGGCTTCGCCGAGGCCTTCTTCCATCTCGAGGACGGCACGGTGACCGAGGGATCGGCCTCGAACTCCTATGTGATCCGCGGCGGCGAGATGTGGACCGCCCCGCTGGGTCCCAAGATCCTCCCCGGCATCACACGCACCCAGGTCATGGAGGTGGCGCGCGAGATCGGCCTGACCGTCCACGAGGAGACCTTCACGCTCACCGAGGCCGAGGACGCCGACGAGATCATCATGTCCGCCTCCAACCTCGAGCTGCTGCCCATCGTCCGCCTCGGCGAGAGGAGCATTGGCAAGGGGAAGATCGGCCCTGTCTATCGACGGTTGCATGAGGCCTACCGCGAGCTCGTCAGACGCCGGTGCGGCCTGGCGGAGCTGGTGCCCCTCTGATCCCATCCCCGGGGCGCAGACAGCGCCCCCTCCCAGGAGAGAGCCTTGACCAGAGCGACGATCACTCGACCCGAGGATGTGAAGGTCGTCCCCAAGCCCTGGGGCGAGGAGCGCTGGCTGGCGCACACCGACCGCTACGCGGGCAAGATCCTCATCCTCAAAAAGGGACACCGCCTCAGTCTCCAGTACCACGAGCGCAAGCACGAGGTGCAATACGTCGACTCGGGCAAGATCAGATACACGCTCGGCAGCGTCGACGAGCCCGGCCAGTTCGAGGAGGTGATCGTCGGCCCCGGCACCACCGTTCTGCTCCCCCCCGGCGCGATCCACCGGATGGAGGCGCTCGAGGACTCGCGGTTCTTCGAGGTCTCGACGCCCGAGCTGGAGGACGTCGTCCGTCTCGATGACGACTACGGGCGAAAGAGCTGAATCGTTGCGTTCCTGAACTGGGTGGGGCATGGTCTGGCCGAAACGCCGAATGGACCGATTCAAACCATCTCTGAACTCAGGGGGATTTTATGATTCCACGCGCCCGTCTCATCACGCTGCTCACCATCGCCCTGCTCCTCGCATGGGGATGTGGAGGAGAGACCCCCACTCTCTCTCCCTCTGGTGGAGAGTCCCCTGAGCCGCAGGCGATCGAGGATGAATCCCCCGCGGAGGAGACCGAGGCGACCGCCGCGATGCCCACGGCCTACCCCAGCGAGACCGACCCCGGCGTGATGATCCCCCACCTGCCGGATCGAGTCACTGATCTCGCCCCCCTCATCAATGATGGCCATGCGATCAGTGATCCCCCCATGCGTGAC
>JAFGKF010000279.1 GCA_016928695.1 Candidatus Sumerlaeota bacterium
CCCGAGGTCCACACCGCCGCGATCGACCTCACACCCCTGGAGGTGCTGACGGACGAGGGCTGGCAGGTGTTGGCTTCGCTGGGGATCGCCATCGACCCATCGCAGGACCGCTTGGTGATTCTCTCCGATGTGCAGCCACCAGCCGACCTCTGGCCTCAGCGACTCGGCGGGCTCGTCGTCGCACCCTCGGAGGCACCCGAGATCGCCGCCCTGGCCGAGCAGATCCCCGTGCCCATCTTCGAGCCCGAGGTGCCCGGTCCCGTTCAGCGCTTCAAGGACCGCGTGGTGATGTCCGTGCGGCCCCAGCTCGAGAGGCTCCAGGCGTTCACGCTTCAGAGCAGCTGGAACAAGTACATCATCCTGATCTGGCTCTCGGTGATCCTGGTCGTGATCACCCTCGGGCGCTGCATCTGCGGCTTCTTCGCGGGCTATCTCACGGGATACGTCAGCGACGCGATGGTGCGGCGCATCCGCGATGAGATCTACGACCACATGCTCCACCTCGAGGATGGATTCTTCAGCCGCCGCAATGTGGGAACGCTGATGACGCATGTCATGCAGGACGTGACCGTCACCAAGGACTCCATCGAGACCGTCTTCCTCGGGGTTCTCAAGGGCCCCATCAACCTCGTGGTGGTGATCGCGGCGATGATCATCATCTCGCCGGCCCTGACCCTCTACACGCTCGTCATGTTCCCCGCCCTGATGGCACCGATGATCTGGGTGGCCCGCCGGGTCCGCCGATACAGCCGCCGGACTCAGGAGAAGCAGTCGAAGCTCAACGTCGTGCTCCACGAGACGCTGTCGGGAATGCGCGTCGTCCGCGCCTACTCGAACGAGGACCGCGAGGTCGACCGCTTTCACCGGGAGAACTGGCGCCTCTTCAAGTTCAAGATCCGACGGGCGATGGCCGACTCCTTCGCAGCGCAGCTGACTTTCCTCCTCTCGACCATCGCGGGATGCGCCGTGCTCCTGTTCAACGGCTACCACATCCTCGAGCTCCGCACGCTCTCCGGGTCGGACTTCATCATCTTCATCGGACTGATGTTCACCCTCTACCGCCCGCTCAAGGGGATGACGAAGGCGAACAACAAGATCATCGCCGGCATGGCAGGGGCCGAGCGCTTCTTCCCCGTGCTCGACCGCCCCTCCAAGATCATGGAGAGACCCGACGCCGTCGAGATGCCCCCGTTCCGCGAGAGTGTCCGCTTCGAGCACGTCACGTTCTCCTACGGCGATGAGCCCGTCCTGCACGACGTCGACGTCGAGATCCCCGCGGGGCGGATCGTCGCCCTGGTCGGGGCGAGCGGCTCGGGCAAGACGACGTTCGTCAACATGATCCCGCGCTTCTGGGACCCGACCGCGGGCCGCATCCTGATCGACGGGCACGATCTGCGCGACGTGACCCTCCGATCGCTCCGACGCCAGATCGCGATCGTGACGCAGGAGTCGATCCTCTTCGACGACACGGTGCGCAACAACATCGCCTACGGGCAGACCGGCATCGAAGACGAGCGGATCTTCGCTGCGGCGCGGGCCGCCAACGCCCACGAGTTCATCCTCGATCTCCCGAAGGGCTACAACACGGTGATCGGCGACCGCGGCGCGCGCCTGAGCGGCGGGCAGAAGCAGCGGATCTCGATCGCCCGGGCACTGGTCAAGGGATCGCCGATCCTGATCCTCGACGAGGCGACGAGCGCCCTCGACACCGAGGCGGAGCGCGAGGTGCAGGCGGCCATCGACCGGCTGATCAAGGGCCACACGGCCTTCGTCATCGCCCACCGCCTCTCCACCATCATCAACGCCGACGAGATCCTGGTTCTGAAAGAGGGATTCATCGTCGAGCGCGGAAGCCACAGCGAGCTGCTCGCACACGGCGGAGAGTACGCGAAGCTCTACAATCTCCAGTTCGCCACTGCCGAGGCGGGGAAGTGATTGGGAGAAAGTCGCCGAGGGAACACCGGAGAACGGCTTCGACCCGCGGTGCATGGACGACGGCTTCGACCCGCAGATCTCCTCCCCTCGCGGCGGGGGAGCACCGGCTGACCGCGTATCCCTGAGAGAGATTCAAGTCATGTGGACTGCGCAGGCTTGCCTGCGCTCTGGAGTGCGCGAGCTCGCTCGCGCTTTCATTCGCGGCGGCTCGCCGCCGCAGGATCCATGCGGGAGCAAGCTCCCGCAGTCCAGAGATCTTGTGGGGGCGCAGCACGCTGCGCCCGCGGGCACAGCATGCTGTGCCCCTACACAGGCGGGGCGCAACAGAGGCTGGCTGCACAGGCAAGCCGCAGGACTCCAGACAGAGCTCAGAACTCCATCCTCCTCCACCGCCTGAGCCCGAGCCACATGGGGGCGATGATGACGACGGCGTTGACCATGACAATGAGCGCGAGGTGGAGCGTGCCCCACCGCTGCCAGTGGCCGGAGTCGCGGAGCTGGCCGAGGTCGATCAGGCGCGCGGGGACGAAGAGGAGAAGCGTTGTCACTCCGATGTAAACGAGCGAGAGGACCACGTTGAGCGTCCCGCCGAGGCCGTTGGCGATGCGGGCGGGATTGTCCTCATTGAAATTCGGCATCGCGGCGCCCAGCCCGACAGCGAGGCTGGTGAGCCCGAACGACATGACGGCGACCGCCACCGTGCTGATCAGCATCATCGCGCCGCCGACGCCGAGGATGTGATTGCTGAAGATCATCAGCGGCTCGCACATCAGGAGCGACGCGATCCAGCAGACCCAGTACTTCTCCCAGACCACCGCCTCGCGGCGGAGCGGGGCGAGGCCGACGATCCAGAACTGCTTCCCCTCGAGGCTGAGCATGGGGTAGACAAATCGCGTCGAGAGGATCGAGAGGATGAAACAGGTCGCGCCGAGGTTGAAGAAAGCGATGACGTGCTGATAGCGGCCGATCAGAATGCCGATGGTCTGGTTCTGGGCCGCGGCGTGGCGGATGTTGGCGATGTAGAGAGCGAGGAGCCCGAGCAGGATGATGAGCTGCGACCACTGAGCGGGATCGCGCCAGAAGGTGCGGATATCCTTCGCCACAAAGGCGCGGGTCGTGCGCGGAAGCCAGGCGAAGGCGGCGTCGATCGCGCGGAACAGGGAGAGCCGCCCACGGCTGGTCGGCCCCGACGCGCTCTCTCGCGTGAGGCACCATCCGCGGTAGAAGAGCCTGGGGATGAGCCATAGGCAGGCCTGGAGGCTCATCAGCGCCGTGGTGGCGAGCATGAGCCACCAGTAGAGGAATTTCCCCATGTCGGTCTCGGAGGCGGCGATCACACCCTCGCGAAGCCACAGGCTCGGCAGCAGCGGCGAGGAGCCCATGTTGAGGAAGTTGAAGAGCTCGGCGAATTCGGACTCGCCCGCCCGCCCGCCCAGCGTGCGGCTGCCCAGGGCACGGACGATGAGGACGCTGACGAGCCCAAGCACGGCGGCGAACACGGCCGTGAGCGCCCTCGAGCGACGCGCGGGGAGAAACGCGGAGATCACCATGGTGATCAGCGCGCCGAGCCCGGCGGGGATGACGATGAACGGGATGACGAGCAGCAGGCAGAGCGGGTAGAAGGTCCAAGGCGCCTCGCGCGCCATTCCGTAGGCGACAAAGAGGGGAAACGCGAGCAGCACGAACGCCCAGGAGGAGTAGATGATCGACTCGATCAACTTGACGGTGAAGGTGACCGAGTGGGCGATCGGCTGCGCCATGTAGAAGTCGATCTCGCGCGAGATGTACGTGGTCGAGAGGGTGATGACGAGATTCGAGAAGACGAGCATGGCGAAGAACGCCATGAAGACCACGCCCGTCAGTCGATCCATCAGGATCGGACCGAAGGGCTCGAATCCCATCAGACCGATGAAGAGCCACTGGAAGAACGCCATGCCCCCGCCGATCAGGATCGCGAGGATGCCGAGCCCGACGGCGAGGTGAATCAGGAAGTGGTTCCGGATCCCCGCCAGGTGGTTGTTGACGATGCGATACTTGACCGCGAGCACTGTGCGGAGTGGTCCGCCGTGGACAGGGAGCGGGGGCAGCGGCGAGACGGCCATCTCAGGCGCGTGGCTCCTCCTCGACGGGTGGGGCGCCCGTGAGCTCGAGGAAGAGGTCCTCGAGTGTCCCGGCGTCGTGGCTGCGGCGGCGGAGCTCATCGAGCGTGCCGAGGAAGATCAGGTGCCCCCGATCGATGATCCCGATGCGGTCGGCGACCTCCTCGGCGACGGCGAGCTGGTGAGTCGAGAGAAAGACGCTCGCCCCCCCCTCGGCCTTCTGCCGCATCAGGCGCTTGATGATCCGCGCGCTCTTGGGATCGAGGCCGACCATCGGCTCGTCGACCACGAGCAGCCTGGGGCCGTGGAGCAGCGCGGCGGTGAAGACGAGCTTCTGCCGCATGCCGTGGCTGAAGTTCTCGATCAGGTGATCCGTTGACTCGGTCAGCTCGAAAAGGGCGAAGTGCTCCTCCAGGTGCCGCTCCTGCTCGTCTCGCGGGATGCCGTGGAGATCGCCGACGAAGTGGATGAAGTCGCGCGCCGAGAGCTTCTCATAGAGATAGGGGTGGTCGGGGATGTGGCCCATCAGGGCCTTCGCCTGGACGTGCTCCCGCTGGATGTCGTGTCCACCGATCCGGATGCGCCCCGCGCTGGGTCGGATGAGGCCCGTCATCATCTTGATGGTCGTCGTCTTGCCCGCGCCATTGGGCCCCAGGAAGGCGAAGACCTCGCCTGCGGGGATCGCGAGATCGAGGGCGTTGACCGCCACCTTCTCCCCGAAGCGCTTGGTCAGGCCCTCGGCATGGACCATCAGGTGATTCTGCTCGGTCATGGGACCGTCTCCTGGGCGATCTGGCGCAGCGAGAGGAAGCCCGATCCGAGATCGGACCAGGTCACCTCGCCTTCGAGCTCCGTGAGGTCGAAGTCGGGGACGACGGCCGGCTCCAGCAGGTCGGCGTAATGGATCTCGAGGAAACGCTTGGCGGAGCGCTCGAGCACGATGTCGCCCCAGAGAGGCTGGCGGATGAGGCGTCCGTCCTCATCGACCCAGACCGAGGAGGCGACACCCGCGTACTCCGTGGCGATCTCGTAGGCGGGCAGGCTGCCCTGGTGCGTCTCCACCAGGCCGTAGTCCCGCACCTCGAGCACGAGATCGGAGACGGCGAACTGCCCGAAGAGATCGGCGCTCGGGATGCGGTACGACCGCCCCGGCTCGAGCTCGATGCTCTCGAACATCCGCGGGCGAGCGGCATCGAGCAGCGTGATCGGCTCCCCGAGCGTCTGGCTGAAGTGGCGCTGACCCAGGGGGCCGTTGAGGACAAGGAGAAGGCGGTCGCCGTCGACCTGCCCGCGGAGCGTGAACCGGAAGAGGGGTGAGCTGAGCCGTGCCCAGAGGCGCTCGAGCTGGAGGTCGGCGTCGAGCTCCGCGGCCCCCTCGAGCGTCAGGTCGGTCATGCCGACGTCCAGGCGCAGCCGCTCCGAGACCGTGTGGCCCGATCCGTCGGGGAGGCGCTCCAGGGCGAACACGCTCGCCCCCAGGGAGCGGCCCTGGCGCTGAATGACCATGAAATCGTGGATGTTGACCCAGTCGTCCGCCAAGTCGGGCGGGGCGACCTCCGCGGCGTCGCGGCCGATGGGGTGGGGGAGCAGGTGGTCGTGGACCAGCAGCGCCATCATGGCGAGCCAGGCGGCGGTGATGAGCAGGCTGATCAGTCCTCTCGGCATGGGTCTCTATAAACCTTTGACGGGGTGAGAGTTCAAGCGTTGACGTGAGTGCAGGGCGCGAGATCTCCCCCCTGAGATTTTGGTGCGGGAATTCCCATTCCCGCACCCAGCGCAGATGAGGTTGGGCCCGGGAATGGAATTCTCGGATCATTGGCAATGCAGAGGCAATATCACATCGGGGTTGACCTCTCCAGGGGATCTCTCCACGGTGAGGTCCGGAGTGCCAGGGAATGGCTGAAGCGCCCAAAACCCAGCCCTACGTTGTCTTCGCTCGCCGGTGGAGGCCGCAGACCTTCGACGAGGTCGTGGGGCAGGATCACATCAGTCAGCAGCTGAAGAACGCGGTCGACTCGGGCCGCGTGGGCCACGCCTTCCTCTTCCGGGGACCCCGGGGGGTGGGGAAGACCTCGATGGCCCGCATCCTGGCGAAGGCGCTCAACTGCGTCGATGGACCCACGCCGACCCCCTGCGGCAAGTGCGAGCACTGCCGCAACATCGCGTCGGGCAACGCGATGGACGTGATCGAGATCGACGCGGCGACTCACACGCAGGTCGAGGAGATGCGGAGCATCCTGGCGACGGTGAGCTACTCCCCGGCGTCGATGCGCTTCAAGATCTACATCGTGGACGAGGTCCACATGCTCTCGAAGCACTCCTTCAACTCGCTGCTGAAGACGCTCGAGGAGCCCCCGGCCGCGGTGAAATTCATCTTCGCCACCACCGACCCCGAGAAGATCCCCGAGACGATCCGCTCGCGCTGCCAGGACTTCGAGTTCCGCCGCATCGGAACCGCCGAGATCGCACAGCGCCTCGACCAGATCCTCAGCCACGAGGAGGCCGTCGAGGTCAGCGACGAGGAGCGCCCCCAGATCATGGAGGCGCTGGCGCGCCACGCCGAGGGCGGCATGCGCGACGCGCAGGTGGCGCTCGACCAGCTGATCTCTCTGACGTCGGGCAAGCTCACGCTCGACGCCACGCGGCAGCTCCTCGGGGTGATCGAGGATCGCCTCCTGCTCGAGACGGCGAAGGCCCTGCAGTCGGGCGACACACCCCGGCTCCTCCGAATCGTCGACGGCCTCGTCGAATCCGGCTCGGATCTCGAGGCCTACGTCAAATCGATGATGCAGTTCGTCCGCGACCTGACCGTGCTCAAGTGCGCGCCCACCTGCGAGCAGCTCACCGACATCCCCTCGACCCAGATGGAGGCCGTCCAGGCGGCGCTGATCGACATCCAGATGGCCACGCTGCTCAACATCGCTCAGGGGCTCTTCACCCTGGCCGAGCAGATGAAGGCGACCGGCCACACCCGCTATCTGCTCGAGCTCTTCTTCATCAAGATGACGACGGTCGCCTCCACCCGCGCGATCGATGACGTGATCAGGGCGCTCGAGAGCGGACAGTCGCTGCCCACCCCCTCGGCGCCCCCTGTGCCCGGGGCCACATCAGCCGACCCGGCACGCGCCATGGCCCCCGCCTCGGATCCCCTCGCCTCACCGCCCCCGGCGGTCGCCCGCGTTCTGAAAAAGGTGTCCGACCCCACCGACGTTCAGCTGCTCTGGCGTGAGCTGACGGGCCTCCTCTGGAGCCAGGACATGCGGATGAGGCAGTTCCTCGAGCACAGCCGCCCGATCTCTTCGCAGGGCAACACGCTCAAGATCGGTTTCCCCAGAGAACAGAGCTACGCCCGGGAGAGACTCCGCCGCGCGGAGAACCAGCAGAAGATCGTCGATCTCCTCGAGCAGCTCACGGGGCAGACCTGGAAACTTCAGCTGGTCGAGGTGCAGGAGGAGACCGCTCCCTCTCCTCCCGCAGATGCGCCCGAGAGCGCCGCTCCCCCCGAGGCGGAGGAGTCCCCTCCCGGTGAGGAGGACTCGGCGCCCCTCGAACCCGAGCCGATGCTCGAGGAGGAGATGCCATCGGAGCCCGACGCTCCGCCTCCCAGCGTTCCCCAACCGGCCAAGCGGAGCCCCAAGGTGCGCGAGGTGATGACACGTCATCCCTTCCTGCGGCACCTGTACGAGAGCTTCAAATGCACGGACGCGCGGCTCGCGCGCCCCAATCCCTGAGTCCCGGAGGCAGAGCCATGGCAGGCTTCGACATGAAAGCCATCGCGGAGATGCAGCGCAACATGCAGAGACAGATGGCGAAGATGCAGGAGGAGGTCCGCGCCAAGACCGTGGAGGGCACCTCCGGTGGCGGGATGGTGAAGATCACGATGAACGGCGGCCTCGAGGTCACCGCGGTCTCCATCGATCCCGAGATCATCGACCCCGACGACCCCGAGATGTTCGAGGACCTTGTGATGGCCGCGGTCAACCAGGCGATCGAGAGAGCGAAGGTGCTCGGGCAGGAGGCGCAGGCACAGGCCCTCGGTGGAATGATCCCGCCGGGCATGGAGGGTCTGCTAGGAGGACTGGGGGGCTGACCGGACCGATCGCCCACCGATTCAATCACCACCCATGGCCTCGCTTCCCCCCGCCATCGACTCCCTGATCACCGAGCTCTCCAAGCTCCCCTCGATCGGGCGCAAGTCTGCCCAGCGCTTGGCCTTTCATCTCATGCGGGTCGACGAGGAGCAGGTGCTTCAGCTTTCCGATGCCATCCGGGCCCTCCGCGAGAGACTCCGCCTCTGCCGCATCTGCGGCAACGTGACGGAGGGGGAGGAGTGCGAGATCTGCCGCGACCCCCGGCGCGACCGCACCTCCATCTGCGTGGTGGAGCAGCCGATCGACGTCCTTCAGATCGAGGCGAGCGACGTTCACCGAGGGCTTTACCACGTGCTCCACGGGACGCTGAGTCCGCTGCGGGGGATCACGGCGGACGACCTGAAGATCGCCGAGCTGGAGGAGCGGCTGGACACCGATCCGCCGCCCAGCGAGGTGATCCTCGCTCTCAACCCCTCGGTCGACGGCGACGTCACGGCGACCTATCTGGCACAGCGCATCGAGGAGCGCGGGATCTCCGTCACACGGCTGGGGACGGGCGTCCCCGTGGGGGGATCGCTCGAGTACACGGATGCGGTGACCCTGCGGCGCGCGTTCGAGGGGCGCAGGAAAATCTGACGTCTCTCAGCTCTCGGTCCGCCTGAGCCCCGCCGACTTCGCAAACCGCTGAAAATGCTTCTTCGCCTCATCGCTCAGGCCCCGGGGAATCGTGACCCGAACGGTGACGACGTGATCACCCCGGGTGTTGCCCTCGTCCCCCCTGGGAACTCCCCGTCCCTTGAGGTGAATCTGCGTGTCCGGCTGTGTCCCGGCCGGGATGGGAAGCTGGGTCCAGCCGTCAACCGTCTCGACGGAGAGGCTGCCGCCAAGCGTCGCCAGTGCGAGGTCGATGTTCACCTCTGAGTGAATGTCGGAGCCACTCAGTGTCCAGCCGGCATGGCTCTCCACGTTCACCGTCACATACAGATCACCGGCTGATTTGCCGTCGTTGGCACGCTCACCCTCGCCTGCGATGCGCAGCCGTGTTCCCGGCTCGATTCCGGGGGGAATGCGGATCGTGATGGTTTTCTCGGAGGGCACGACTCCCGCCCCCTGACAGCGTCGGCAGGGGACACGGGCGACGGTTCCCCGCCCCTGACAGACGGGGCAGGAGTGAGTGACCACCTCTCCGCTCTGACGGGCCTGAACGGTGCCATGCCCGCGGCAGGTGCCGCACGTGGTCACAGGGCTCTCCGGCTCGGCTCCGGAGCCGTGGCATCTCTCACAGATGATCTCGCGCTTGATGGTGATCGACTGCGAGCCACCGCGAACGGCGACGGTGAAGGGGATGCGGACCTCCGCCGCCAAGTCTCGGCCCTGCGTCTGATCGGGTCGCCCGTGTGTGGCTGATCCGCGGCTGAGGCGGCTGAAAAGATTGCCGATGAAGGCCCCCATGCTGGCGGCGGTGCTCGGGCGGGAGGGGGGAGGGGTCTGCGTTTGGACACGCCGATCGTGCCCAGCTCGGCGATTGGGGTTTGTCAGTGTGCGATGGGCCTCCGAGATGGCCTTGAAGCGCGCCACGGCTTCGGGATCGTTGCCGTGGCGATCGGGATGACAGTCACGCGCCAGCTGGCGATAGGCGCGGCGGATCTCCTCCTCCGAGGCTGTGGGGGGCACACCCAGAATCTGATAGGGGTCGGGGGCAGGCACCGATGGCTCTCATGGCACGGCGAGATTGTAGGTCTCGCGGTGCCTCCATGTGTCTCCGTCGCGGACGAACTCTGTCACAAACTCCACGCTCTGGTCCACACCCTCTTCGGGGAGATGAGTGCGCAGAAAGACACGGGCATAGGCTCTCCCCAGGAGGGAGAAGGTCAGAATATCGCTCCGCGAGAGCTCGGCGATCCGCTCACGATCATCGCGCCAGTGGCGCAGATGCTCATCGATGCAGGCCGCCACCTCATCCTCCGAGGTCGTCGACGTGAACTCCCCCTCGATGATGAGGCGATGCGCATGGCCGGTCAGGGGCTCGGGTGGTCCCTTCAGCCAGTGGGCATAAGTCCAGTGATAGTGAGCCCAGATGCCACCGATCAGGGCGGTGATCAGGAGCAGGGCGACAAGGGAACCGATCAGGGTCCACTTCGCCCAGGGCGGAACGGGCCGTTTCCAAAAAGCGCTGCTCACGACTTCTCCTGGAAGAGGTCGAACACAGAGGTGCGGGGGGAAACCGGGATATTCAAGCGGAGGATTCCCTCCGGATCAAGCTCTTCAGGCGTTTGGCCAGCCGCCAATACCATCGTGATCGGATCTGGGCGAGGTCTCGCTCGTCACGAAGGAGGGAGGCGAGGCGCTCCGGCTCGATCTGGCGGATCCGCTGGTCCACGGGATTGTCACCGCGGCGCCCCTGATCGGGGGCGGTCTCGGGATTCACAGCCCAGGCGCAGAGGGCCTTGGTGGTGGCCTCGGGTGAATACCGGGAGCGGACCACCTCACGCCCACGCTCGGCGAGCCTGCGGAGCAGCTCGGGATCTTCATGCAGTCGCATGAGGGCGTCGGTCAGAGCAGCGGGATCACGCATGGGCACGAGCATTGCCGCGTCGGCCTCGGCGAGGTCCTCGCTGATCTCGGTGCCGCGTGTGGTCAGGACGGGGAGACCGCAGGCCATCATGCTGATCAGGCGATTGCGCGCGCCGAAGTGGGTCTCCCAGTTGGGCGAGTCGATGTTGATGCCCAGATCGGCCTCGAAGAACAGCGAGTCGACGACCTGGCTCGGAACCCAGCCGAGAAGATGCCGCCGCGCGCCGCTGGGTGAATTCGCCGACAGGCGGCGGAAGCGCTCGAAGGTCCGCTCATCGTGCCCGGCGATGGCACCCCCCGTGGCCACGAAGTGGACATCGGGGCACTGGCTCAGGAGGCGCTCGAGCGCCTCGTGGAGAAGATCCACATCGGTCCACGTGTTGAAGCCACCGCTCCAGAGAATGATGAATTCCGTCGCGGGAATCTTTTTCCCCCGCATATGGGGCTCCGGTCTCTCCAGATTCCGAAAGTGCTCGGCGGCGGCGTTGGGGATGAAGTGGACGAAGGGGTGGTTGAACGTGTGGCGGTTGAGGCGCCCCGCCATGGCCAGCTCGCCCAGAGTGGCATCGGCCTGGCGGCGAGTGACAGTGGAGATGCGATCCGCGCGGCGCACCACCCGCCACTCCATCTCCCAGAAATGGGCGAGGGCGACATCGTCGTCGTGGACACGGCCACGCGTCTGCCCCTCCGCGGGGGCATAGCCGTTCATGTCCGCCCAGAGCGGAAGGTCGGTCCCCAGCCGACAGACCACCGATGAGGGCCAGGGGTTGATGCCAATGATCGCGTCCGGCTGGACCTCCGACACGATCTCGCTCAGCAGGGGCATCAGAAGATCGAGACGATTGGTGTGACCTCGCCGATGCGCAAAGCCCTCATGGGTGGCATCGGTGAACACCGGCTGCCCCTCGTGGTGGTCACGGTCGTCGATCGGGAGTGTCACGAGATGAATCTCGTGACCGGCACCGATCAGCGGCTGGGTCAGATGCCAGGTCCGAAGGCACTGCCCGCTGAAGAAGGTCACGCCCTCCTCGAGCAGAGGACCGGTGCCGATGACCAGCAGACGGCTCATGTCGGCTTGGCCTCCGGGGAGAGCGGCGAGGGCATCGGCTCCCAGGGGTCCCTGCGGCGTGTGCCGAGACGCCTGCGGATCCACCAGAGCCGTCTCCGACTGCGCAGCCTCGTCATCAGAAGGCCGGGCAGATGGATCAGTGTCGAGAGGAGGGCTGTGAGCAGGGGAAGATAGTGGTCGCTCGGTCGGTGCCCTCGGAGCCAGCGGATCTCTGCGCGGATGGCGCGCACGAGCTCCCGGCGCGAGAAATTCTTGATCATGAAGCGCCACCGATTGCGGTGGTACTTGCGCAGGAATCCGGGGCTGAGGCGATCAGTGGTCATCGACTCGTGGTGCACCACCCGCGAGGCGGGGACGAGGTGGGAGGCATAACCGATCTCGGCTGCGCGCCAGCACAGATCGGTCTCCTCAAAGTAGATCGGCCAGAAGGCCTCGTCCAGTGGTCCCAGCAGGCCCAGGAGGAATCGATTGATGACGAGAGCGGCGCCGGTCACATAGGGGACGCGCCGGACGGGGAGATCGATCTCAGGGACGGGCTCACCATAGCCGAAGTGCTGGGTCAGCCCATTGGGCTCGATCCACGCCCCGGCGTGCTGCACGGTTTTCCGGTCGGGGTAGATCAGCAGACATCCGAGAAGGCCCCAGTCGGGGAGGGTCATCGCCGCCTCGGCGAGGGGCTCGAGCCATCCCGGCTCCACCTCAGTGTCATCGTTGAGCAGAACGAAGAAGTCGCCGCGGGCCTGACGGAGCCCCAGGTTGTTGCCACCGGCGAAGCCGAGATTGCGGTCGGCGCGGAGCAGCCTGACGCGCGGCCACCGGGCGGCGACCTCGGAGGTGCCGTCGGTCGATCCATTGTCGACGAGGATGATCTCGTGGTTGCGATAGGTCGTTTTCGCCAGCGCCTCGAAGCACATGGGGAGGCGGTCTGCCCCGTTCAGGGAGCAGATGATCACAGAGGCCATGGGGGTGTAGGGCATCGGTGAGGCGCCTCTCGGGTGTCAGGCAGATGAGTGCTCAGTGGGCCATCAGCCCGTTCTCGGCGGGCATCTTGGAAGCGCCGGTGCTGGCCCGGCGTCTGCCGGCGGGGACGAGGCGGCTGAGAAAGCCACGGGCGCGGTGTCCCAATGTCCCCTCAGCCTGCGGCATGGGCTTGCGGGCGTTCAGCTCGGCCATGCGGGTCACCGCCGGATCCTCACGGCTGGCGTTGTGCCGCGACAGGCAGGACTTGACGAACGCTGTGACGATCTCGGGGCGGGCCTTGAGATACTCATTGTTCGCCATGTCCCAGATCACCTCGCGGGGGACGGAGGGGTCGCGGGCCAGGTGCATCAGCATGGCGAAGTGTTGCCAGGTCTTCTCATCGACACTGTGCCGGGGGTGGGGGAGCGCGTTGATCGGTGAGTTGGGATAGAGATAGAGACGCTTGGTGATGATGTTGTAGGGCACGGGCATGTCGAGAATCAGGCGGAGCGAGGCGCGGATGTCGTCCTCGCTCTCGTAGGGATTGTGGATCAGGAAGTCGTAGGTGACCTCGATCCCCCTCTCATGGCAATACCAGGCGATCCTCTTGATCTTGTCGTTGAAATAGCCGCGGTTGTAGATCCCCTGGACCACGAACTCCGATCCCGACTGGATGCCGAAGCCGACACAGACGAACGGGCAGTCGACCAGCGCGTCGATCATCCGCTCGGTCGTCATCGTGGGGAATGAGAGACCGCCGATCGGCATGCGCATGCGCGACTGGTACTCGGAGGCGAACGCCTCGATCCACCTCGTGTTCATCAGGAAGACGTCGTCCCAGAACATCACCGACTGGACACCCAGCGTGCTCTGGGCCCACTGGAGCTGATCCACCACGGCGCTGGGGCTGCGGCGGCGGAGATACTTGTCGCCTGCGTAGAGCTCGTGCGTCTTCCAGTGATGGCAGAACGTGCACTTGAAGGGACAGCCCCGCCCCGTCATGTGGATGTAGCGCTGGGCGAGATACTCGCGGTGTGTCTCGACGGTGATGCGGTGCAGCATCCGGTCGTGGATCAGGAACTCGTTGACCCCGTAGGTCGGCCAGGCCAGCGAGTCGCAGTCCTGGATCAGCGGCGCCATCGGTGTCTCGTGGTGCGCGCCTGATCGGTCAATCCAATGCAGGCTGGGGATGTCCTCACGCCAGGGGTCCTCGGCGAGCATGCGCAGGGGAACCTCGCCCTCACCGCGGATCATCCGATCAGCGAACTTCGCGTACTTCGGCGCCTCATGGCTGATCTCGACTCCTCCCCAGACGGTCGGCACCCCGGGGAAGTGCTCGCGGACAAGCTGCGTGTGGCGCGCGGAGACCTCGGCGTCGTCCGAGGTGACGCTGAAGCAGATCAGCTCGGGTTTGATCTCCGCCAGCAGATTGAGAAAGATCTCGGTCTCGCGCTCGGCGATGGCGATGTGCTCCGGGAGGAAGACCTCACCATCGTATTGGACCTCGACCCAGGCGTCAGTCTCCCGGATCTCGCGCAGGAGGTTCTCGTCGAAGGCCCCGAAGCCCCTCCGCCCCATGTGGAAGGGCTTGAGATTGATCAGATAGGCCTCGTGCCCCTGGGCCAGCAGATCGGCCTGGAGACAGCGGGGACCGTGACAGTAGTCGTCGTACAGCTTGACCAGCGCTACGCGCATGGAACCTCTCTCACATCAGCGCCCTGTGGCAATGGTCTGGGCAGAGCAGTCGCTGAGGATCAATTGATCAGAGAACCGTCCTCGACCCCCCGGCCCATGTCAAGGCGGAACGCCCTGCAGGTTTAGCTGGCAATTCGGTCCCGAATCACTAGGGTGACGCGGTTATCACACGACGGAGGAATGAGAAAGTGACGCGTGCCAA
>JAFGKF010000280.1 GCA_016928695.1 Candidatus Sumerlaeota bacterium
CTGGCGGCGGCCGCGGTGGCCTCGACCCCTGTGGCCGCGGAGACGGCGGCGAAGGCGGGGGCGGCGGGTGTTTTCTCGGCGATCGCGGCGAAGGTGGGCTCGTGGAGTCTGTTTGAAAACGGTGCGGCGAGTCTCGCCGCAGGAGGCACAGCGATGATCTCAGGAAAAGGCGCCGTCGCCGTCGTGGTCTTGGCCGCGGGCAGCGTGGCCGGCTATCACTATCTCAAACCCCCGGAGAATCCGGACATCTCCGAGGCGGTGATCCAGGAGTCGTTCACACCGGCTCCGGTGACGGAGGCCACCGAGGCGACCCCGCTGTCAGGCCCTGTCGCCCTGGTTCCCACCTACACCGAGGGTCACCGGTATCGATCCCATGTGGACATCGACGTCATCCAGGACATGCGGGTGATCGCCAGTGGCCAGCCTCCGGAGCCGGACACCCATGTGGAGATGAGCATGGCGATCGACTCCCTGGCTGAGATGACGGAGGTCCTCGATGATGGCTCCGTCCGCGTGGTGGAGACGATGAATGGCATGCAGGTGGAGAGCTTCGGCGTCTTCCAGAATGGCCAGCAGATCGACCTCCCGCCCGAGGCCGACCCCAGTCAGATGCTGGGCAATCTCTTCCAGGAGATGCGAATCGAGACGGTCATGAACCGGCAGGGCGTGGTGACCTCGATGGACATGGGGGCCTCGGTCAACCAGGAGTACTTCGACTCGAGCTCGTTCATGCAGGAGATGATCGTCACGACGATGTCTGGGTATCCCGATCGTGAGCTCTCGCCCGGCGACACCTGGACCCGAGAGATCGAGATTCCCCGCATCCCGGGGCTCCGTGTCGTGTCGAACAACACGCTCCGGAGTGTGGAGGAGCGCGACGGACAGCGGGTCGCTGTGATCGACCGTCAGCTGCAGTTCAACATCCCCTCACCCTGGACCATCAACATGCCCGCCAATCTCCCCATTCCCCCGGGCATGGATGTTCAGATCGTGAGCATGCAGGGACGGATCTCCGTGGAGGAGACCGCTCTCCTCGATGGCATGCTGCCGCTTCACCAGGCAGCCCGGACGGACATGATCTTTCGGATCAATGTCACGGGCCAGTCGCCTCAGGGGCAGCCGATGGAGATTGCGATCGACACACGTCAGCAGCAGGACTTCACCGTGGATGTGGAGCATCTGAGCTGACCCTCCCCCGGCAAAGGGTGCAGAGCGCCCGGTGGCCCCTGGCCGCCGGGCTCTTTTTTTCATCAGAAGTTGAAGACTTCCCCTGGGCGTGGTTGACTCAGCCCATGCGTGCGCTGATCGCCCCCCTGCTCCTCACTCTGGTCTGCCCTGGGGCTCTCGCTGTCGACATCTTCATCGACAACGACGATGGCGCCCCGGGCTACACGGAGACGGGGAGCTGGAGCACCACGTCCAACGTCGGCGCGGGGTATGACGGGGGGCTCTATCGCTACACCACCGACACGCGCGAGTTCTCGACGGCCACCTGGACATTCGCCGTCCCCGCCGACGGCATGTACGAGGTGTCGACCATTTTCCGCGCGAGCGGTGATCGGACCAATGACGCCCCGTACACTGTGAATGACGCCGATGGCTCCTCGGTCACGCACGTGGATCAGACGGGCTCCTTCTCAGGACCCCTGGTGGAGACCTCGCTGGGCCTTCACCGTTTCGAGGTGGGGCTGCCGGGGACGGTGACTCTCAGCAACGACGGTGGCGTCGGCGCCTACATCGCCGACACCATCCACGTCTGGAGCGATCCGCCGCCCGAGATCACGCAGATGCGCCACGCACCCCTCTACCCGCAGGCGGGTGAGAGCATCACCATCACGGGGCGGGTCACGGACAACACGGCTGTGGATCAGGTGATCCTGCTCCTGAGCGCCTCTCCCTCCGGCACGGCCGTCAGCGCCGAGGCCCTCGATGACGGCGCCCACGGTGACGGGGCAGCGGGCGACTCGGTCTACGGCGTCACGGTTCCCGGATTCGGAGACGGTGAGATTCTGACCGCCGCGTTCGAAGCGACCGACGACCTCGGCGGCTCGACGACGGGTCCCTCTCTCGAGATCACGGTGGGGGTCGTGGCCTATTGGGAGCTGTGGATCAACGAGGTGCTGTCCTCCAACGGGGTGACGAGCTTCGATCCCGACTTCAGTGAAACAGGCGACTGGATCGAGATTTTCAACTTCGGGCCGGACGCCGCGGATCTCACGGGACTGGCTCTCTCCGACGACCCAGCGGACCCGGCGAAGTGGCTTTTCCCCCCGGGAACATCCATCCCCGCAGGGCACTACACAATCATCTGGTGCGACGATCACGATTATGTCGGCTTGGCGATGCACACGAATTTCAGGCTCAGCAGCGCGGGGGAGGACGTCATTCTCTGGGACACGGCTGCGGGGATGGCGCTCAACCAGGTCACGATTCCCGCCCTCGAGACGGACGAGTCGTATGCCCGCCTGCCCGATCTCCAGGCCACTTGGCTGGAGACGACGATCCCGACGCCGGGTGGGATCAACCAGATGGGACTCCGGGGTGATCCGCCCGTTTTCTCCGTGCCCTCGGGGCTCTTCACCGGACTGGTGACCGTGGAGATCACAGCCCCCGGTGCGACGGGGATCCGCTTCACCACGGATGGATCGGAGCCAACCGCCGCCTCGACCGCGTACACCTCACCTCTGCTCATCTCGAGCACGACGGGTCTGCGCGCCCGGGCGTTCTACTCGGACCGCGATCCGAGCCACGTGACCAACGCCTCCTATTTCTTCGACATCGTCGCCGACCGCACGATCCCCGTGATGAATCTGATCGTCGATCCCGACGACCTCTTCGACCCGCTGACAGGGATCCACGCCAATCCCGAGGAGAGAGGCATGGCGTGGGAGAGACCGGTGCACGCGGTGATCATGTCGACGGATGGCTCGGTGGTGCACGAGATCGACGCGGGGCTCCGAATGCACGGCGGCACCACGCGCGACGCGCCGAAGAAGTCGTTCCGCCTCTACATGCGCTCGATCTACGGGCCGCAGGGCTGGCCGCTGCCCTGGCTCGAGCGCTCGGAGGTGGATTCGCCCGAGCAGCTGGTGCTGCGCGCGGGGGGCAACGAGGTGTTCACGAACACGCGGCCCGAGATCACCTATCTCCGCGATCAGACCATGCGCGATCTTCTGGCGCACTCGGGGCACTTCGGGGCCGACGGATTCTTCGTCGCGCTCTATCTCAACGGGGAGTACTGGGGGCTCTACAACGTCACCGAGCGCATCACGAACGGCCTGATGGAGGATCTCCAGGGCGGCGCGGACTGGGACATCGTCAAGGGCTCCTGGGAGTGGTCGGTCAAGTACTTCACCGAGGCGCCCGACGGCGACCTCGTGGCGTGGAACGAGTTCCTCGCGTGGCAGGTGAGCCACGACCTCTCGACCAGCCCGGACTTCGCCGAGCTCCAGACGCGGATCGACTATCCGAACTTCATGGATTGGTTCTCCCTCAACATCGCCTGTCAGAATGAGGACTGGCCGCACAACAACTGGATCGCGGCGAGGCGGCGGGGCGATCCCACGGCGCGCTGGACGTTCCACGAGTGGGATGCGGAGTGGCCGCTGGGCCACCGCCCGGAGGGGTGGACGAGCGACACGCTGGTCTGGGCCCAGGGAGCAAATTACCACCTGAGTCCCTC
>JAFGKF010000281.1 GCA_016928695.1 Candidatus Sumerlaeota bacterium
CGGCCGGTAGTCCATCCGGTAGAGCGCATCGCCCGAGGTGATCAGAACCATGTCGTGCGTGCTGCGCTGGATGTGGCGCATGATCTGGCGCACAGCGTCCGCTGTCCCCTGGAACCAGTCGGGGCTGTCCAGAGTCTGCTCGGCGGCCATCACGTCCACAAAGCCCTGGGTGAAGAGATCGAACTTGTAGGTCTGGGCGATGTGTCGGTTGAGCGATGCGGAGTTGAACTGGGTCAGGACGAAGATCTGACCGATGCCCGAGTTCAGGCAGTTCGAGATCGGGATGTCGACCAGGCGGTATTTGCCCGCCAGTGGGACCGCCGGCTTCGACCGCTCCTTTGTCAAGGGAAAGAGCCGTGTTCCCTGGCCGCCTCCCAGAACGACACCCAGAACACCCATGATCCACTGCACCTCCTGCCCGGTGGGCAGGGGAAAGCGTAGGTCCGCGGGAGAACGGTGTCAATTTGTCTGGGGGGCTCAGGCCGCCTCCCCGCAGGCGGTCCGGATCAGGTCATCGAGACTGTTGGCCAGCCACAGAAGGAGCGGGCGGACCTCATGGGCGGTCTCGGGGGAGAGGTGGCTGTCGATCATCAGGCGCCAGCACTCGAGGCTGAGGCGCCAGTGCTGTGGTGTGAAGCCGCTCTCATGGCGTCTCGCCAGGAGCTGCACAAAGACCACCAGCGTCTTCCGGGGATCGCCCCCGGCGAGGGTGTCGAGAAGCTCCGCCAGCGAGCGGGCCTGAAGCAGCCGACGCGTGTGGGACCCGAGCGGCAGGGGATTCTGGCGCAGCTCGGGGTGATGGGCCAGCATCACATCCACGTGATTGGTCATCAGGGGGCCCATCAGGCTCAGCTCCGCCAGCGCGCCGCGCGAGAGCGGAAGGAACCTTGCCATCTCGGCGATCATCTGGCCCATGCTCTTCATCGGCCTTCGCCTCCACCCGCAGGCCCCCACGCGAAAGAGGGGCCACGGTTCCTGGCCCCTCTGACATCAGTTTAGTGCCGCTGGTTCGCAGTGTCAGCGGTTCTGACCGGATCTGGGAAAAAACGCACCGGCTGTGTGCACTGCAGGCGACTGTGTTGAGGTGAGATGACTCAGGTGTCCGACTCAGACAACACCTGTGCGAGATGCCCCCCGACGCGTGCGTTGCTCTCCAGCAGCGCACAGTTGGCGTCGAGCGAGCGCGAGGCGCTGTGAATCTCCACTGCCCCGAGCAGGAAGGGGGTCAGAGCCCTTCCCCGGATGCCGCGGAGCTCGGCCTCTGCCTGCGCCTGGGCGATCGCCTCGTCGATCAGCGCCTGGGGGAGAGCGGCCTCGGCGGGTATCGGATTCGCCAGGATCAGCCCCGCCGAGTGCGGATTGGCGCGGTGAGCCCGGATCACCGCGGCGGCCTCCTCGATGGACTCCACCCGGTGATCCACGGACCACCTGCTGCTCGGAGTGTAGAAGGCGGGGAACCGGTCGGTGCCGAGGCCGATCACGGGGACGCCGCGTGTCTCGAGCACCTGGAGTGTCGCGCCGATGTCGAGAATCGCCTTCGCCCCCGCCGAGACGACGGTCACCCTGAGCTCACTCAGTGCGGTCAGATCGGCGGAGACGTCGAAGCTCTCCCCCGCACCGGGGTGGACACCACCGATCCCGCCGGTGACGAAGACCTCGATGCCCGCAAGGTCGCAGGCGAGCATGGTGCCCGCCACCGTCGTCGCACCGTCCCCGCCCGAGGCGATCACGCCCGCGAGGTTCGACAGTCCGACCTTGGCCACATCTCGTCCCTCGGCCAGGCGCTCGATCTGGGAGCGGCTCAGTCCAACATGCAGCTCGCCCCCGAGAATGCCGACCGTCGCGGGGACCGCGCCCTCCTCGGCGACAATCGACTCCAGTCTCTCGGCGACCTCGAGGTTGAGTGGCTGGGGCAGGCCGTGGGCGATCACGGTCGATTCGAGGGCGACAACGGGTTTCCCCTGCTGGAGGGCCTCCTCCACAGGGGGAGCCAGGCGGAGCCATGGAGGCCGGGTGCGACTCACGGATTCCACTTGATGGAGCAGCCCACGGCGGGTGTCGAGGTGGGGGAGGGATCGCGGCCCGCCAGGAGGGCCTCCAGGGCACTGCGCAGCGGCGTCTTGGTCACCGCGCTCTCGTTTTCCCAGGAGTCGTCGATGCCGCCCTGATAGCGGAGGCGGCGGTCGGCATCGAAGACGAAGACCTCGGGCGTGCGCTGAGCGCCGAAGGCACGGGCGAGATCCTGGCTCTCGTCGCGGAGATAGTCGAAGTTGAATCCCTTGGCCTCCGCTCTCTCGACCATGCGCTCGAAGGAGTCCTGCGGATGAGTGACAGTGCTGTTTGAGCAGATCGCCACGACCCTGAGGCCCCGGTCGGCGAAGTCGCGCGCGATGGCCATCAGGCGTCCCTCGTAGGCCTGAACATAGGGGCAGTGATTGCATGACCAGACGACCACGAGCACGGGCGAGGAGGCGTAGTCGCCCAGGCTGTGGCTCTTGCCATCCACACCGGGCAGATTGAAATCGGGCGCGTGGGCGCCGAGGGCGATGGGTGTCATGAGCCGATCCCTCTCTGTGTGATCTGATCCGCGTTGGTCGTCCGACGATTCGCCGGTGTCAAGCAAATCCCCCTCTGGGCTCAATTCGCGGCGACAGCGCGAAGATCTGTCAGAATCGCTCTCCACTCAGCTCTGCACAGTCAATGCACCGCGCTGTGGGGGCGCAGCACCGCTGCGCCCACCGCTCAGGGACCGCATGGCACGGGCGCAGCATGCTGCGCCCCTACGAAGTCCGCATTGAAATGAAATGCATTTTCTGTGCAGAGCTCAA
>JAFGKF010000282.1 GCA_016928695.1 Candidatus Sumerlaeota bacterium
GCCAGCTGAGTGCCGATGAAGGCGACCAAAAGCCACACGGGTAGAAAATCGACGGTGAATCGACGCGCGGTGAAGGCGTAGCACAGCAGAAAGGCGATCACCCCCAGCGCGGCGAGCGCGAAAGTCAGGGCGAGACGTCGTGCCGCGGATGGACCGCGGACGAAGGCCGCGAGCAGCGCGAGCAGCAGCGCAGGGGTCATGATCAGTGCGCTGTGCGCGTCGATGGTGTGGGCCTCGTCATCGACAAACAGGTCGCGCATGGTGTCGGGCACATCGAGTTCATCGCTCCATCCGGCGCGCGGCCAGCCCCCGCTGAAGTCGGGCGGGCGCACCAGGTAGAGCCAGGCGTTCAGCGGGATCCAGCGGGGAGAGACCTCGAGGCCGTTCTCATAGAGGTAGGCCCGCTGGCGCGGGAGACCGGTGGCCTCGCGCATGCCGGTCTCCGTGACACTGCCGAACCGGGCGTGATTGTACACCATGAGTCCGACCACGGCGAGTGCGGCGCCGAGCGAGGGAATCCAGGCACGCCTGATCACCTCGCGGGAGCGCGGGGGTGGAATCAGAAGGGCGCCACCCACGAGCAGCCCGGGCAAGAGGAAGACGACCGTCAGGCGTGTCGTCAGCGCAAGTGCCAGGGCGAGCGCGAGCCCGACGGCGACTGAGCGTCGACCAGTCTCCGCCAGGCAGACGAAGCTGAAGAGCACGGCACTCTGTGCGGCGAAGCTGAGGGCGATGCTCTGCGTGTGGGGTGAGAGGCTCCACGCAGCGACGTAGACCAGGGGACTGCCGAGGGCGAGTGTGGCGAGAAAGAGCGTCGGGACCCAGAGGGGACTGCCAGGGAAGTGACGCCGCGCGATGCGTTCGTAGAGCGCGAGGTGAAACATGAGTCCCGCGAACGCATACAGTGGAGCCCACAGACAGGCGCTGAGCATGCCGCCGGTCGCGATGCGAACCAGCAGCGGCAGCAGGGCATTGCTCGGCCCCCAGTGGAGATAGACCCGCCCGTCGTGGATGGTCATGTCGAGCTTGGCCTCGTCGGGGGCGAGATCCAGGTGCAGTTGGCCACTCAGGAAGGCACCAGCCTGAAGTGGGAAATAGTCGCGGCTGCGCACCGGTTCGGGGTCGAGATTCCATGTCAGCCCCGTGGCGAGACCCAGATAGACGACGCCGATGGACAACAGCAGGGGTGCATGGGTGCGGGCCGCCAGATCGGTGAGGCGCCTGAGGGGGCTGGGGCGGGAATCGGAGTCCATGGGGGAGTTGCCCCCTCTGTGCCCGACCCCGCGACCTCTGGCAACTGGAACTCTCTGGCATCACTCAACTGGGTCGCCCCTCTCCCTCAAATCAAATGATTGGAATCAGCGTCACGGAATCGCTCTCAGGGGAGGAGAGTGGGGACTGATCGGCCGCGGACCAAGATGGGCCCGGGGCCGATCAGTCGATGGTCGCTCTGGTCACTTGCTCTCCGTGACGGTCACCTGGATGGGAACGGGACTGCTGACGGTGTTGAAGACCGGCGAGCGGTCCTTCGATGTCTGGACCAGCTCCTCGATCTCCTCGGGGGTCGCGTCGGCGTCCACCTTGAACTCCATGCGGATGCCCTGGTAGCCCACACTCACCGTCTCGTCGAGTGCGAGCATGCCCTGGAGATCGATGTCTCCCTCGCAGGTCGACTCGATGCTGTGGATGGTGATCCCGCGGGCGGCGGCGTTCAGGACGATCGACGTCGTGACGCAGCCGGTGAGGGCCGTGAGCACGTACTCGACGGGATTGGCGCCGGTGTCCCCTCCGAGCAGGCAGGGGGGCTCGTCGAAGTCGTGCACGAAGGGCTCCATTCGGCGGTCCTGAATCTCACCGCCGATTTGGCACTCCCCGACCATGGCGCGGTTGTGGGTGCCGAAGACCCAGCGGTTCTTGGCGCGGAAATTGGCCTTCCCCATTTCGGGGCTCTGCTTCACGGCGCCGATTGTCTCCATGAATCGGGTCACGTCGACTCCGTTTGTCGTCTGGGGGACAGTCTGTGTGGTCATGGTTCTCTTTCCTCTCTCTGCGCCCGGTTCTCGCCGGGCTGATTGGGTCTGCTGACCTGCTGAGCGCAACCTGCCACACGGTCGCGGAGCCTGAACAGATCACTGGGGGTCAACCATTGGTTGACTCGTGGTCAACCCCCGGGCCCAATGATCGGATCATGGCCTCCGACCCGACTCTCATGACCGCTGCGGAGCTCTTCGGAGCGCCCGAGCCCCCGAAGCGGGGCCGGGACCGTCTGCTCGCGATCGCGATCGATCTCTTCTATCGAAATGGCTTCAATTCGATCGGGATCGAGAACGTCATCGAAGAGGCGGGGGTCTCGAAGACGACGTTCTACAAGCACTTCAGCAGCAAGTCGGACCTGATGGTCGCTGCGGTGAAATGGCGGGATCGCTACGAGCAGCGGGCCTGGCGGAGAGCGGTCAACCTGCTGGCGGGCGACGATCCCCGGCGCCAGCTCCGCGCTTTCTTCGAGGTGATGGATCGCTGGTTCAATGAGCCGGACTTCCGGGGGTGTCTGTTCATCAATGCCGCGGCGGAGTTTCCCAATCCCAACGACCCGGTGCACCGGGCGGCCGCCGCTCACAAGCGCAGCCACTGGCAGGAGACCGCCGACATGGCGAAAGCGGCCGGTGCCGATGACCCTGAGGCATTCGCGGACGCCTACATGACGCTGTTCGAGGGGGCGCTTGTCATGCGACAGACCCATGGCCGCGACGACGCGGCCCGCATGGCGATGCCCATGGTCGATCTGTTGATCGAGAGGCATTTGCCCTCATCACCCTGAACTCTGCGTCTGCTCTCTCTCACCTGTCTGCTGGCCTCCGAAAAACCAGTTGCACAGCCCCTCCTCGCATGGCTCTCTCCCGGGAAGTCTGCTCTGGAGGAACTCACAGATGTCCCGTCGCATGCTCCGCCTCTCGCTGATCGCGGCCCTGATCGTCCCCCTTGCGGCCTGTGCACTCCACGCCCCGCCGCTTCCCGATCACCCCTGTCCGCTGATTGTCGCGCATCGCGGATCATCGAGGACCGCCCCGGAGAACACGCTGTCTGCCTATTGGCTTGCCTGGGAGCAGGGGGCGCACGCGGCGGAGACGGACGTCCGCCTGACCGCAGATGGTCACGTGGTCTGCCTGCACGACGACACGCTCGAGCGGACGGCGGGCGTGGATCGCCCCCTGAGTGAGATGACGCTGGCCGAGGTCCGAGCCCTCGATGCGGGCTCCTGGAAATCGCCGGACTTCGCCGGAGAGCCTGTGCCGCTGCTCTCCGAGGTGCTCGCGATCACTCCCCCCGGCGCGCTGTTCTTTGTCGAGATCAAGACCGGACCCGAATCTGTCCCGGCGATTGTCGATGTGATCGAGAACAGCGGGATCGAGGACCAGATCGTCGTGATCGCGTTCAACAGCGACGTGCTCGACGCTGTGCAGGATCTCATGCCTGAGATGCCCCTGCTCTGGCTGCTCGGCGCGCCGAAGGATCCGGAGACCGATGAACCCCTCCCCATCGATCCCGACAAAGCACGCATCGCGGCGGAGTCGGGCTACACGGGGATCAATGTCTCCTTCTATGGGGTGCATGAGGCACTGGTGAGGGCCTGCGAGGAGCACGGGATGGATCTGGCCGTCTGGACGGTCGATGACCCGGAGCGGGCGGCGGGATTTGTCGACATGGGCATCTGTGGGATCACGACGAACGTCCCCGATGTGATGCTCGAAGCCCTCGCACCCCTCCCGAGCGCGATGTGATCCACAGCGGGCGGGGACGAACAGCCTTATATCAGATGTCCGCTCAGGCGATCCCGCGGGGGTTGACGGCCCGGCCCCCACACTGTGGTCGCGGGGGGCGATTCCCTGGGCTGTGGGGCCCAGTGCCCCTCGTCCCGTCTGGCGAGATGGCACTTGGGACCTTGCCGTCGAACTCAGATGCGCTCATCATCAGCGGCACTTCGCGGTGAGAGTCACCGGAGTCGCTGGGGGCGACTGAGCCGGTCTGCTCATCCGGTGTCTGCTCACCCGACGTGAGATGCATTTGATCCCAAAGCCCGAGGAGTCGACCCATGAGTGAGTGGCCAAGCACCACGGTCATGCTTCTGATCCTGCACGGCCTGGTCCAGATCGGACTGATTGTGAGGGTGCTGCTGAGACCTCATCGGGAGCCGTCCTCGAGGATCGCCTGGACGGTGGTCGTCATCGCCTTTCCCGTGCTGGGCATTCTCTCCTATGTCCTGGTGGGTGAGACGAACGTCGGCCGAGACCACAGGGAGCGTGTGAACGAGGTTCTCGCACAGCTGCACAGTGTGGTGAGGTCTGCGGGGATGGATCAGACGGATCCGTCCGTCGAGGTGCCGGAGAGCTGCGCGCACCTCTTCCAGGTCGGGCGATCAGTCAATGGTCTCGGCCCCGTCGGGGGCAATCGGGGACGCCTGATGAGGGATTCGATCGAGACCATCGATTGCCTGGTGGAAGACATCGACAGCGCGAGAGAACATGTCCACCTGCTCTTCTACATCTGGCTGCCGGACAGGAGCGGCTGCCGGGTGGCCGAGGCGCTCAAGCGAGCCGCGGCACGCGGCGTCACCTGCCGCGCCATGGCGGACAGTCTGGGCTCACGCCTCATGATCGCCTCGAAGCATTGGCGGGACATGCGTGAGGCGGGTGTCCACCTGGCCAGCGCCCTGCCGTTCAGGAATCCGCTGCTTCGGCCGCTGAGGGGCCGAGTCGATCTCCGAAATCATCGCAAGATCGTCGTCATCGACGGTCGCATCACCTTCTGTGGGAGCCAGAACTGCGCCGACCCGGAGTTTCGGATCAAGGCGAAGTATGCGCCGTGGGTGGACGCCGTGATGCGCTTTGAGGGCCCGATCGCCCGGCAGAATCAATTCCTCTTCGCCGGCGACTGGATGGCTGCGGTCGATGAGGACATCAGCCACCTTCTGATGCAGCCACCTGAGCCCCTTCAGCCGGGATTCCCGGCGCAGGTGATCGGGACAGGGCCGACGATTCGAAACTCCGCCATGCCGGAGGTGTTCGAGGCGCTGATGTACGCGGCCCGCCGCGAGCTTGTCATCACGACCCCCTACTACGTGCCCGATGAGCCCATGCAGGCGGCCCTGTGCGCGAGCGCCCGCCGCGGTGTCGACACGATCCTCATCCTCCCGGCCAGGAACGACTCGTGGGTCGTCGCGGCGGCGAGTCGGAGCTATTACAGCGAGCTGCTCGCCGCCGGAGTCCGCATCTTCGAGTACCAGGGGGGGCTGCTTCACACAAAATCCCTGACCCTGGATGGCGAGGTGACGCTGATCGGCTCCGCCAACATGGATCGCCGGAGCTTCGAGCTCAACTATGAGAACAACATCCTGCTCTTCGATCCCCCCCTGACGGCGGACATGCGTCAGCGGCAGCAGAGCTACATAGCCCAGTCCATGACGATCTCCCGCGAGATGGTTGAGTGCTGGGGCATGTACCGACAGCTGTGGAACAACTCCGTCGCCATGTTCGGACCGGTGCTCTGAGCGGTGGCTGAGAGTTTCTTGGGCGACAACCCGCTCTCAGAGCCGCGGGATTCGAGATTGACACCCCGTGTGCACGCCTCCAACTCATAGGAATCCAATGGATTTTTGCACTGGCCTTCATGAATGAAGGCCCCACCCAGACCGCTGTGGGCCTTGATTTATCAAGGCCACTGGGCGGGGAAACGATCCGGCTCGATGTCGAAGACGTCATTGGATTCGTATGAGACATCATGGCGGAGAGAGATCACCGACCAGGCCGCGACATGCTGATCGCGGCCATGCTGGCGCTGATCGCCTTTGCCCTCGCATCCCCGGCTCTGTGGGGCAAGCCGGTCTACGACGACGCGGTGCTCATCACGCTCGATGAGCGCGTTCACTCGGTCGCCCGATGGCATGAGTGGCTCCTGACGCCCCACTGGCCCCGTGCGCCTGTGCAGAGAGTGTGCTGCTGCTCCCCCTCGGACTTGCCCTGGCCGAGATCTTTCTCTGCCCTCGGCGCCCCCACGTCGACGGGGGCCGCTCCTCGTCGTTGCACTTCTGGTCATGGCGCTCTTCGCCGGTCGCACACTGAGCCATGTGCGGTCATGGCGCACCGGTCTGTCGCTGTGGGAGGCCTCGGTCACCACCGGCCATGTGGGGCCACGGGGATGGTACAACCTGGCGCTGATGCGGCTCGATGCCGATCACACCGATGGCGCCCGCGAGGCGACGGAGACGGCCATTGCGCTCGGGCTCGATGAGCCTCAGTGCCAAGCGCTGATCGCCATGGCTGCGTTCAATGGAGGGGACCCGGCCGAGAGCGAACGGGTGGCCCGCGCCGCGCTCGACCGATGGCCCGATCACCCGGAGCTGCTCCAGATCGTCGGTGTCAATCTCGCCCAGCGGGGGGCATGGCGTGAGCTCGAGGCTCTCTGCGAGAAACCACTCGAGCGGGAGCCCGCGCAGCCCGTCGTCTGGAATCTCCTGGCACAGGCGCGGCGGAACCTGGGCAATCGGAGTGGAGCCCAGGAGGCCCTCCGGCGCGCGCAGGAGCTGAGTCACCCCTGAGATCCCGACCACTCAGCCCATCACGCGGATCACCCAGAGGGCGATGTGGAGAAGAGCGCACGCCCAGAGTCCCGCGAGGATGTCGTCGATCATCACGCCGAGCCCGCCGCGCAGGCTCTGAAGCTGGCGGATGGGCCAAGGCTTCCAGACGTCGAACACGCGGAAGAGAAGGAACGAGGCCCCGAGGACGAAGACATGCTGGGGACTCCACCCCCAGAGAGTGCCGAGGCCCGCTGCCCCCGACGCCGGCAGAAATGAGAGCGCGACCCACTGTCCGGCGAACTCATCGAACACGATGTCATGGCTGTCCTTCTCTCCCGTGACGCGCTCCCCCGCGCCGCTGACCCACACGCCGAGGGCGAACATCGCGACCAGAAACAGCAGCCAGGCCCACCACAGCGTGAGCGTGTTGAGACTCGCGAGGGGGAGATAGAGAAGCACCGCCAGGGCCGACCCCCATGTCCCCGAGGCAGGGCGCAGATAGCCCGATCCGAAGCCCGAGGCCAGAATCATGAGAGTGCGATCGGTGCGGGAGGCGGGGGATGTCATTCGGGGATCTCCGGGAGATAGCGTCTGAGCAGCGCGCGGGCGATCACCCCCTCGCGGAGGATCTGAGGGCGATCGGATGACAGATCGAGCACAGTGGAGGGCTGCCCTCCGGGAATCGGGCCCGCGTCGAGAATCAGCTGTATCTCCGCACCGAACAGCTCCTCCACCTCCTGCGCGGTGACACAGGGGGGAAGGCCGGTGCGGTTGGCGCTCGTGGCCACAATGGGCCGACAGAGCCCCCTCGCCAGTCTCAGGGCCACCGGGGCATCGGGGATGCGCACCCCGAGCGTCCCCGTGGGCGAGACCGCCCGCAGCGCCTCGCCCCGCCTGCGCAGAACGATCGTCAGCGGCCCGGGCCAGAATCGATCGAGAAGAGGCGTGATCTCCGGCGGAATATCCTCAACCAGCTGTGCCAGCAGACGCCGGTGATTGATGATCACAGGCAGAGGGGCATCCGGCGAACGCCCCTTGACCTCGCACAGCCGAGCGACGGCGCGGGGATTGGTCGCGTCGCAGCCCAGGCCATAGAGCGTGTCGGTGGGAAAAACCACGAGCCCCCCATCGAGCAGGGCATCGACAGCTCTCTCGATCAGTTCGGAGTCGGGGTCTGCGCTGTCGATCCGCAGGGGGTTCAAGGCGACTGTGGGTCCTCGGGCGTCTCAGTTGCGCGACAGCCAGCGCTCACGCGTGGGGAAGCTGCGGTTCTCGAGTGTGGCGAGGTCTCGGCTGGCGTCGGCCAGCTTGAGGTTGACGCCGCCGCCCTGGAGAGGCCCGAGCTCGGGGTCGAGGTCGAGCGCTGTTTCATAGGCGAGAATGGCGCGGCGCAGGTAGCGCACGATCGTGTCGCGGCGCGAGAAACCCCGGATGGTGAACGTCTGCCGGGGCTCGTGCTCGAGCACCATCCAGGCCTCGAGGTTGCGCTGGGCGATGGCGTAGTACTCATCGCCCTGGGCGACGAGGTTGAGCGCCTGCTCCCGCTGGGCTATCTGCTGCTCATGCAGACGGTTTTCGATCTCCGCCATCCTCAGCTGCGCCTCCTCGATCAGGTCGGGGTAGTTGTAGTTCTGAATGAGGTTGCGGAACTGAACGCGCGCCAGCGTGTGGCGCCCCTCCTGGAAATAGGCCATCGCCTCGTTGAAAGAGGCCTCGGCAAACGTGCGGAGCATCTGGTTGGCTCCCTCGTGGTTCGGGTCCTGGCTCAGCACCATGTCCATCTGCTCGCGCGCCCACGTGTCGTAGCCATTCTGCAGGCAGGTGAGGGCGAGGGCGATCCGTCCGTCGAGATCGTCGCGGGCCAGATTCCGGTCGTCGCGGTAGTAGATCAGCACATCGATGTAGGAGGGATCCTCATCGGGGAAGCGGGCGAGCAGATCGTTGTAGCGCTGGATCGCCGTGTCGTAGTCACCCGAGGCCGTCGCGGCGTTGACCGCGTGGATCATCGCCGAGCGGAGGCGGTTGCGGACCTGCGCGAAGTGGAGATCGGAATCCGCCGCCGCCAGGAGATGGGGAAGCGCCTCCTCCCAGCGGTTGCGGCGGGCGTAGTACTCGCCCACACGGGCATGCAGGTCGGTCCGGTCCGGGTTGGTCTCGAGGATCCCGAGGATCTCGTCGACCGTCTCGGCGGAGTCGATCGGCTGGTCCTCGATGATGCGTCGATAGAGGTCCAGCCCCTCGCGGTGGTTCGGATTGATCGCACGGAGCTGCTCGAGCACCGCCAGCGCATCGATGTCGTTGAGGCGATCGTGCAGAGACCAGGCCTGCGCGTACAGAGCATCCGAGCGGATATCGAGGATCTGCTCCTCCTGGCTCGGAAGCGGACGAAGAAGCATCGCCTCGTCGAGCGAGGCCATGGTGTGCTCCAGGTTGCCCGCCGCCAGCTCCTCGCGCGCCCGGCTGATCAGGTCGTTGACCGTGGCCAGATCACGCTCGCGCTCCTCGTTCACACGGTTGGTCATCGCCGTCTGCGCCTCGCTCAGACGCGCGCGGATCGTCTCCATCATCTCCTCGGGGGGATCGGCCTGCAGCGCCTGCTCGAACTGATCCACCGCGCGCTGATAGTTGCCCCGCGCCATGTTCTCCTCGCCCTGTCGCAGTGAATTCTGCCACGGCTCGGCCCGCTCGATCTCGGCGATCTCCGAGCGGCGCAGTGTCACCTCCGCGCCGCCGCTGATGACGATCGTCAACTGACCCGTGCTCTCTCGGACGATCTGCCCCTCAATGCGGCGGCCCCGCTGGGTGATGACCACGTCTCCCCAGGCGCTGGCCAGCCCCCACAGGCCAATGAGCAGACTCAGACCGAGTGCCGCGGTGCAGCGCTTGCATTTGATTGAGTGCACGGTGAAACCTCGTGGTTGGCGAGTGGAACGGGCGCTTCGATGCCCCCTTGATCACAGTCCCTGTCTTGGCAGTCTAGATTTGG
Source organism: Candidatus Sumerlaeota bacterium (assembly GCA_016928695.1). Classification (GTDB taxonomy): domain Bacteria; phylum Sumerlaeota; class Sumerlaeia; order JABWBI01; family JABWBI01; genus JAFGKF01. The sequence goes on from JAFGKF010000282.1 coordinate 9,561, forward strand.
ATGGCGGGCAGTGTCAAGCCGACCCACCGCCTGTCCGCTCAGATCGCCTGGATCAGCCACCAGTGATAGGAGTGCCAAAAAGTCTCTGCCCAGCGGGGATCCCACTGATAGTCGACCTCCACCCGAACCTCGTGCCCCGTCACCTCCTCCGCAGGAAAATCGACCGCGAACTCCACCCAGCCCTCGCCTCCCGGGACGTCGGCGATGTGCCAGGGCCCATCATCCAGACGGATGCGGAGGCGGGCGGGCCTCTCGCCATCGGAGCGCCCCACGAGGCGCAGCGGTCGCCCGGGCTCCGCCATGGCGGTGAATTCCTCCCCCCCGCTCATCCGCCGCCCCCCGTCCCAGATCACCTCACCGCTCGGCTCATCGGCCCGCGTCTGCCAACGCAGCGTGTTGAAGCGGGGCGGCCAATCGTCATACGAGTGTGTCGGACGCTCGGACGCGTGGTGCCACCGGTGCTGATGCTGCGCCTCGCTGATGAGATCGGCGACGTCGACCGTGTCGATGATGAGGCGCGGATGAGGAGGCCCGCCGTCGTCCGAGGGGATCCCCTCGAGAAAGTGATCGCCCGGAGCGTCTCCGCTGCCGACGCCCGACCAATCGGGGCGATACGCCGTCAGCACCTGCCCGGAGGTGATGGACTGCCCCCCCAGGGAGGCGAAGGCGATGGCCTCCCCGAGCCAGAGCTCGGGCTGATGCGGGGGAGTCCAGAGATTCGGATACGTGATGATGATCTCCGGTCGCCCCTCCCAGCGCTCGAGCGTCTCCCACAGCGTCCCCAGCCCCTGGCGCATCACCTGCCACTGAGGAGGGAATCCCGCATCGAGCCGGTTGGTTGTCAGGCCGACAAGGTCGCAGATCTCGAGACCCGCGGTGTAATAGGTCAGCGCCCCGACGTCGGTCAGGCCGACACGCGTCCCGCGCGGCACGGCATCGGGATCGTCGAGCCACCACGACAGCCGGCGGTGCTGCTCGAAGATGTCCTGGCAATTCTCCGCGTAGACCTGGCCCCACCAGAGAAGCGACGGCGCGGCGAGGCAGACCAATGTGGCACCGACCGTGGCGGTGATGTGTGGTGCGCGGCTGCGCCACAGCTGCGCGAACTCATGCACGCCGAGCGCGGCGAGCAGAAGCAGAAGAGGGAGAAAGGCGACGAAGTAACGCGCCAGATGAGCGAAGGCGACCGCGCTGGTGCAGACGGCGGCGGTGCCGAGAAGATACCACAGGGCGGCGAGAGAGGCCCCCTCGCCCTGGCCGCGCTGCCACAGCCCCGCCAGGCCCGGCCCGACACCGATCAGAGCGAACAGCAGAACCAGCGGCCCCACCCAGGGCGCAGCCCCGTCGCGGAAGAACCAGATCACGTCCCCCGAGCCCGCATGAAGACCGAACCAGAGATCGGACCAATTCTGGGCGATCGCGTGGAGCTTCTCTCCCAGAGTCCAATAGGGATCCGTCATGATCCCCTTGGCGCCGAGACCATTGGTGCCCCACCACCCGGTCGCCAGCCGGTTGACTAAAAGCATCAGCAGGCCGGGCGCGGTGGCCAGCCACCAGCCGAAAGCCTGAGCCGCACCTGTCTGCCCACGGTGAGACCGCCAGGTGATGAGCAGCGCGGCGACGACCGCCAACCCGAGCCCCTCAGGCCGGGTGAGGGTCAGGGCCGCTGTGGCGATCCACGCCACCCAGGGCCATCGGCCTGGGCTCCGGCGCTCCGCCCTCAGGCCAACCCATCGCTCGAGCGCCCAGACAGCCACGAGCATCTCCAGGGCGAACAGGCCGGTCTCCAGTCCATTCCAGTGAGCCCAGGCCAGGTGACCATGGGCGAGAAACAGACCGGCGGCGATCAGACCGCATCCGCGACCGGCGAACAGCAGACCGATGCGGAGCATCAGCAGCGCGGCGGCGACCCAGATCAGCCCGGACAGAATCCACACCCAGGGGATCACTCGGGCCCCGTTGAGACCGGTCCAAAAGGCGGGAACCTCCAGAAGCGTCCACAGCACGCTGGTCGCGCCGGTCATGTGACCCTGCCCCGGGAAGTATTCGAAGAGATGAAGTTGGCTTGTCTGCCGGGCGGTCTGGAGGTAGATGAAGGCGTCGTCCAGCGGGAACATCGGATGTCCCCCGGAGCGCAGGAGCGCTCCCCCGACAAAGCCGACAGCGATCAGCACGGCTAAAAGCAGAACCAGAAAGGAGTCGCGCGGAGAGGCCCTCATGGGCGCAACCGATTACCCGAACGGCAGGGGGCTCACAAGAGACAAAAGTCCACGCGGGTGAGATGGTGTGAGAAAACCAGTTGATCTTCGAGGGTCAGTGGCCCGATAAAGGAAGCTGTGGCGCAGGTGAGTGCAGATTGAGATGCACATGAGAGATCCCAGAGTCATGCGCGTTGCCGGCCGCCGGCCGAAAGCCATGTCTTGGGTTGGGAAGAAGTGAGACGATGAGACTTTTCCGAGGCGGAAAAGCGAATGACCGAAAGCCGGCGGACCGCGATTCTCGGCAGCGCCACCGAGAGGTGGTGGAGACCGCGCGTGAGGAGCAGTACCTCAAGAAGCTGTCCCATGCCTTCGAGAAGGGCATTCCCACGCATCGCGTGCACAGGCCTGAGACCAAGCCACCGCGGTCAGCCCCAGAGCCCGCCTCGGAGCCGGTGAACGAGGCACCGGTCTCCGTCGCCGAGCCAAAGCCCCAGACCGAGGAGTCATTGCCGGTGGCAGACATCTCGAGCGAGGACCCCTTCGTTCAACTCCCCGGGGGCGATGAGTCCGCGCTGGGGGAGTTCAGCTTCGGCGACATCGTCCGCCTCGACGAGAGCACAATCGGCGTCTACAACCGCTTCATCCCCGAAAAGGAGTATGACGTCGTCTTCATCCTGCGGTCCGATGGATCCATGGAGCCCCAGGGGATTCCCCTCGCCGCCCACGGGGCGCAGACGATCGGCCGCCTGCCCGCCGCCGCGGCGACCAGGTGCTGCACCGACATGGTCTGGGAGCGCGACCTCATCGTCTTTCACCTCTACGAGTTCTCGAGCACCGCGCTGATCCCTCACCCGACCACCGCCCGGGGCCTCAACGGCAGGGTGGTGGAGACACATCACGCCTCGGAGACGCCGCCGAGCGAGCACCGCTCGCCCCTGGTGCGGGGCCGACGGTTCTCGGTGATGTTCGGCGAGCGACGCTGGGAGGCGGTCTACTGGGGGCACGATGAGCAGGGGGCACTGGTCGCCCACAACACCACGGGCGAGTGGTCGCTGATGCACCTGGACCTCCGAAGATTCGATGGATCGATCGAGTATCACGAGATCCTCTCCCGCGAGCAGCTGGCTCAGATCGAACAAAACCTGCTTCAGGCCAACAGCGGGGGTTGACGGAC
>JAFGKF010000283.1 GCA_016928695.1 Candidatus Sumerlaeota bacterium
CCCAGCCAAAGCGCGAGTGCAAGGCAGATCGAGCCCGCCACCTGGCAGGCGGGGCGGATCAGGTCGATCTCCTCCTCAGTGAGAGGGGTGCCACTTGCGCGGCGGGCGCGGAGTCTCAGTCGAACCGCGGACGAACCGACAAGCCACAGGCTCAGCGCGATCAGGAGGAGGAGCTGGGTGTCGGGTGTCACTCAGGGATTTCCGAGCCACCGCCCGAACACCTGGTCCGCCCCGACGATGCGGTAGCCGTGCCCCATGTAGAGATTGATCGCTGGGAAGTTGGTGGCGGTTGTGCGGAGCTCGATCTGATCGAAGTGGCGCTTGAGCTGGCGGTGGAGGGCTTGGAGAAGCCGCGCCCCTCGGCCACGGCCGTGCATGGTGTGGTCGACGACGATGTAGTCGAGCACGGCGATGCGGGTTCCCATGGCCCTGTTGAAGGCGCTGGGCTCGAGGATGGTGGCGAAGCCGACGACCTCGCCCACGCGGCCGGCGACCCACACCTGGGCGGCGAGTCCATCGATGCACTTCTCGACCCACCGTCCGAAGAGGGCCTGCGCCGTGCCCCTGGGGAGATGCGGATCGAAGTGGAGATGGTTTTCCCCGTGGCTCTGGGTTCCGATCTCCAGAATGCGTTCGCGGTCGCGAGGCTCCATGGGGCGCAGCGGAATCATCGGGAGAGGCGCCGGGGTGACACGCTGCTCAGGGTCCTCGTTGAGGTGGGCGACGAGCTTCACAGAGGTGCCGAGGGGGTACCAGCCGCGCGCGGCCAGAGACTCCTGCAGGGGGAATGCGTGAGCGTCGACGCGGCCCATGAGGTGCTGCAGTCGCTCGTCGCGTGCCCTGGACTCGAGCGTTTCGATCAGCGCAGAGGCGACGCTCTCCGCACCGTGGGCGGTCATCAGCTGGGTGAGCTTGCCGACCGGGAAGCCCGTGTGCTCGCTGTGCCAGTGACTGGGCTGGAGAGCGGCGATCGCGACGAGGCGGTTCCTCTCCTCGGCCACCCAGGTGGGATGGCTATCGGCCGCGCGGCATGTGCCCTCTGCCAAAAAGGGGGCGAGGCGCTCGGGATCGATGCCCTGAACGCGCTGTTGGAAATCCTTGGCGCTGCACGAGCCATAGAGAGAGGCGAGGGCCTCGAGGTCTTTCTCAGGTGCGAGGGGTCGGATGGTCGGTGCCATATCTGCGGTCGGTGTCACCTTTTAAAGAGGGGATCCGGGAGCCGTCTTCGCGCTGTGGCCGCCTCGGCGCCGGCGCGTGACTCTCCCGGACCACTGCCACATCGGTTTTTGACTGTCAGCGTTTTTTCTCGGCTGTCCGCTTGGCGGATCTCCGCTTGGCCGCGGCCTTCCTCTTGGCTGCAGGCTTTCCCTTGTCCGCCGGTCTCTTCGCGGGCTTTTTGCCGCTGAGCCACGACATCATGCCACGCAGCCTCTTGCCGACCTCCTCGATCGGGTGGTTGGCGCCGCGCTCGCGGAGCTTCTGGAAGGTCGGGCGCCCCAGCTCGTTCTCGAGGATGAACTCCTTGGCGAATTGGCCGACCTGGATCTCCTCGAGGATCTTCTTCATCTCCGCCTTCGTCGCGGCGTTGATGATGCGTGGGCCGCGGGTGAAGTCGCCGTACTCGGCGGTGTCGGAGATCGAGTGGCGGGCCTGGCTGATGCCGTTCTCGTAGATCAGGTCGATGAGGAGCTTGAGCTCGTGGCAGCACTCGAAGTAGGCGATCTCGGGCTGGTAACCCGCCTCGACGAGCGTCTCGTACCCCGCCTGGATGAGGGCATGGAGCCCACCGCAGAGGACGACCTGCTCGCCGAAGAGATCGGTCTCGGTCTCCTCCTTGAAAGTGGTTTCCAGGATGCCGGCGCGGCCCGCGCCGATGCCCGCGGCGTGCGCGAGGGCCAGCTGCTTGGCTCGGCGGGTGGGGTTCTGCTCGACGGCGATCAGGGCGGGTGTGCCGGATCCCTCGACGTAGGTGCGGCGGACCAGATGGCCGGGGCCCTTGGGGGCGACCATGTAGACGTCGCAGTCGGCGGGGGCCTTGATGCGTCCGAAGTGAATGTTGAAGCCGTGGCTGAAGACGAGCGCCTTGCCCTTTGTCATGTGGGGGGCGATCTCGCTCTCGTAGACGCGCTTCTGGAGCTCGTCGGGCAGCAGCAGCTGGATCACCTGGGCCTTCGCGGCGGCCTCGGCGGCGCTGAGCGGCTTGAAACCGTGCTCGATGGCCAGCGCGTGGTTGGGCGTGCCGGGCATCTCGGCGACGATGACCTTGACGCCTGAGTCGCGCAGATTCTGCGCCTGGGCGTGGCCCTGGCTGCCGTAGCCGATGATGGCGACGGTCTTGCCCCGCAGCGGGGCCAGGCTGGCGTCCCTGTCGTAATACACCTTGGCGGGCATGATCTCTCTCCTTCGGGTCGAACTGAGGGGCGCCATTCTGGTGCATGGGACTCCCAAGTCAACAGAAGCGTTGATTAAGTGATTCGATGGCTGGTTGGTTGATCGAGGAGACGGACGCCATGCATCTCTCTGCCGCATCGGATCCCCGGAGCCGCGATCTTCTCATCCCTGTGGTGATCGCCGTGATCATGGCGCTGTCGCTCATGGCGATCGCCGCACCGGGGCTGGCTGCGCTGTTGGTCTGGTGGGCGGGCAAGGGGGAGATCGGCACTCTCGGGGCGGTCTATGGACTCGACGCCGCGACGGAGGCGCTCCCGCCGGTGGAGCGGGCCACGCTTGTCGCACTCCTGGGCGGGGGGTTTCTGGGGCTCTGCGCAGGGTTTCTGTGGTGTGTCTCCCGGGCGTCGCGGGGATTGATCGGTGCTCGGGCGCTCTGGGTGGGAGCGGTGCTGCTCGGTGTCGGCGCTCTTCTGCTGCCGCCGGGTCTCTCGGACGACACGCTGACCTACACGGCCCGTGGGGAGTTGATCGTTGGCCTGGGGATCAATCCCTACCACTTCGCCCCGAACAAGATGGATGGCTGGGAGGCGAATCCCCTGCTCGCGCATGATGTGTGGCCGGGAATGAGGAGCGCCTACGGCTTCACCTGGGCCGGGGTGATGGCCGCGGTGCGGTGGGTCGTGGGACCGTCGCTGGCAATGAACGTGATCCTCTACAAGGTCGTCGGTCTGGCGGGTCATCTGACCCTGCTCCTTCTCCTCTGGCATCTCTGGCCCCGCGAGGACCCGCGTGGACGGGTGGTCACACTGGCGCTCATGGGGCTTCATCCGGCCGCCGTGATCGAGACGGCGGGGATGGGGCACACCGAGGGCCTGATGATGGCGCTCTGGGTGGGGGGAGCGCTCTCTGTGGTGAGGGGGCGTGCCCTCATGGGGGGACTTCTGATCGGTCTCGCCGCCGGCGTGAAGTGGGTGCCTCTGCTGGGGGCTCCGCTGATGGGTCTGATGCTGATCCGGCAGGAGAGGGGTGTGAAGAGGTGTGTGTGGTTCTCTCTCGGGGTGCTCGCGGCGCTGGCTCTGCCCGCTCTCCCCTTTGAGCCGCTGCGTCAGATCACGTGGTCGGGGCTGCGTGACCAGTCACACTTTGTCAGCGGTGGCTCACCCGCGCTGATGCTGGCTCTCGATCTGGAGTGGCTCTTCGGTGTGGACAACGCCCTGGGCATGGGGATGGCGATCATGCGGGGGGTGGGACTCGTGCTGATTCTCCTGGTCTGGGGATTCGCCCTGCGCAGCCGTGACGCCCAGTCGCTCTGGGCGGGGCTGATGTTGACCGCGCTGATCGCCGCGCTGCTTCTGTCGGCCTACTTCCATCCCTGGGACACACTCTGGTTCCTTCCCTGGGCGGTTCTCGCACGGCGCCGGATGCCTGTGCCGGCCTCGGCGGCCATCGCGCTCAGCCTCGCCGCCGTTTTCCAGCCGCTGGTGCCGATCGCCACGCAGTCGTACCACGTGTCGAGCCAGCTGCTCATGTTCCTGGTGTGGGCGACTCCCACGGCGCTGGTGCTCGCCCTCTTGGCTGTGAGGCGATCCGCTTTCAGGATGTCGTGGACTCAATGATCCCCATCATCTCCTCCACGATCTGATCCCAGGTCCGTGCAGCCTCGCGTCCCTCGAGAGCTCTGGCCCAGTCGCGACCTCTCATCGTGAGTGCCCGCTCCACAGCGGCGGCGAACTCCTCGGGTGTGTCGCCGAAGAGAACGACGTCGCCATAGTCGCGCTCGACATCGCGGATGCGGACGGAGACGACCGGCTTTCCCCCCGCGAGGTACTCGGGGGTTTTGGTGGGGGAGAGGTGGGCGGTCAGCTCGGTCTTCGCCCAGGGCATGATGCAGACATCGAATCCCTTCACGAAGGCGGGTAGCTCGGCGTACGGCTTGGGTCCCAGCCAGACGAAGTTCGGCTCCTCAATTGCAATTTCTGTGCCCGGGATAATGGGGCCGAGGAAAACAACCGTCCATGTGGGATGAGCGCAGCAGACCTCTCGGATGAGGTCGAAGTCGAGGCGCTCGTCGATGGCCCCGAAGTACCCCAGGACGGGGCGGCTCAGATCACGGATTTCACTCGGGATACGCGTCGACTCCTCGCGTGCTGCCCCAAAGTGGTCCAGATCGATTCCGCTGGGGAAACAGTGGGCGTCGGAGCGGCGCTCGGCGATCGGCCCGTGCATTGCCCGACCGCCTGTGAAGACGATGTCAGCCTGCTCGAGCAGCAGGTCCTCCTGATTGACCACACCGCTCTTCGACTGCTTGAACGCGCGGAAGTGATCCATCACATCGTAGACGAGGTGTCGACGGGGGAGTCGCCCGATGTGGGAGATGAACGAGGGATGGTAGAGCCAGAGGATGGCGTCCTGCGCTCGCTCGCCCAGCCAGCGCCTGATCGCGCGTCGTGTGGTCCACTCGTCGAGGGCGTGGATCACGCCGATGCGGTTGGCCAAAGGGATCCAGGGGCTGTTGCGGAAGAGGAGCCGCCCCTCGCGACCGCGATTGAGATCGCGTCGGCCGCGGAGCGTCTGGCCGAGCCAGCGCCTCGAGGAGATCTTGCTCAGGTAAAAAACGTCGTGCCCCCGGGCCGCCAGCCGCGACATGATCTGCTGGGGTCGCTGGAAGAGGGTTCGCTCCCAGGTGAGGTGAGAGATGCAGACGATGGGGGGCAGCGCAGGCATTCAGATGTTCCAGACTCTGAGGCGGATGCTGGCGCCGATCTTGCCGCGGATGTGGCTGATTCCCGAGAGGACATCGTAGAGGGGAGTGAGGCGCGCAAGGCGCGTGCGCCCCAAAACAAGCATGGGCAGCGTGAGCACAAGGCCGCGCAGCACCTCTCCATAGGGACCCCTCAGCGTCATTCGCCGGAAACCGAGTCGCTCGCGGTGCTTCTTGAAGAGATGCGTTGTCCCCACGCCGTAGCTCCACGTCTGGCGCCGCAGTCCCCGCAGCGTCGCGCGGTGGCAGTGGACGACCTCTGCCTCCGGGATGTGTGCCAAGGTGTGACCCGCCCACTGGACGCGCCAGGCGAGATCGGCGTCCTCACCCGCCACCGCGAACCACTCGTCGAATCCCCCCATCTCCTCGAGCACCGAGCGACGGTACATGGCGTTGGCTGTCACAAGGAAGGGGGGCGAGAGAAGCTCATCGCGCAGTGCACGCTCCTGGCTCAGGATGTCCTTGGCGATGATGTACTCCTCGACCGTGGTCTTGGGCGTGTCGGGTGTCAGTCGCCCCCCCGCCCCGGCCACCCGTGGATCGTCGAAAGCGGGGGCAAGGAGTCGGAGCCACTGGGGCGATGCGATGCAATCGCTGTCGGTGAAAGCGATCAGCTCTCCGCGAGCGGCACGCCATCCCGCGTTTCGAGCCGCTGCGACGCCGGGGTGTCTCTCCTGGATGACAGTGGCCCCCAGATTGGCGGCGATTTCGCCCGTTCCGTCCTGCGAGGCATTGTCGACAACGATGATCTCGCGTCGCGACTCGGGCCAACCGAGTGCATGGAGGCTCTCGAGACACCGTCCGATCTGCCCCGCTGCGTTGAGCGCGGGGACGACGATGGAGATGAAGGGCTTCTCTGCCATGGGGAGAGGAGCGTAGTGGGGTATCGCTGGGCCGTCCAGTGATCTGAAGGAGCCTCAGGGATGCCTGTTTGGGGGTGACAAATCCATCTGCATAGGCCATAAATAAACAGTCATCTCTCAGCAGGCCGATCAGGTTCGCAAGGGGAGGGTTCAGCATGGATCGGTGGGGACGGATTGGGATCTCTCTGCTCTGGCTCGGGCTGGTGCCAGGCATCGGGGCCTTTCTCACGTCTCAGGACACTCAGGTCTGCGAGATGGAGGGTTTCCAGATCAAACCCGCCGTGGCTCAGCGCTATGCGGAGGCGAGTGACCATTTCCTCGTGGTTTTCGTCGTCGGGAGTCCCGACGGTGAACTCTGGGGACAGCGGACCGACAGCGAGGGCCAGCCGGTCGGTGATCCCTTCCTGATCGCCGAACACCCGGAGAGCCGACAACCCTCCATCGCCCACAGTTCGAACTCGGATGTGTATCTCGTGGTCTGGTCGGACAAACGGGCGTGGGAAACCCGATGGTCGGATGTCTATGGCCAGTTCATCTCGGGGGCGATGAACGGGGGCGATTTTGGCGGGCAGCTCCTCGGGGATCACATCTCCCTGATCGATGATCTGGGCTCAGACACGGACATCCAGCGCTGTCCCAGCGTGGCCTTCGACACCGAGCACAATCAGTTCCTTGTGGTCTGGCACGATGATCGGGACATCGGATTCGAGGATGCAAAATGGATCTGTGGTCGGCGGCTGAGCGCCGCGACCCGCAGTCTGGTGGGTGATGAGATCGAGATCACCGATGCGACGACTTCGATGCAGTCTCCTGCGGTGACGTACTGTCCCCCCGATGACAGTTATCTTGTCGTCTACAGCGCTGTCTCGTATCACCGGTGTGACGGTCAGCGCGTGGCGCATGATGGGACGCTGGTGGGGAGCCCGTTCGAGATCGGGGCGGGTCAGCAGAATGCGCAGCGCCCGGCCGTCTCGTATGCGGCGGGTTACAATCGCTGCCTGGTGGTCGCCCCTCTGGGCCTGAGCGTCTATGGCCGTCTGGTCTCCGCCACACGCAATGGGGGTGATGGGGGCGGCCAGCTCATCGGCAGCTCTGTGCAACTGGGGCCGGGCTCTCTGACCACCAATGCCTCCGTGGATTTCATCCCCAACCTCGGCCTCTGGTTCGCCGCCTGGGATGGGGTGGATGTGAGCTATCCCCTCCGGGGCTGCTGGTTCGATCCGGATGGGTTCATGCTCCACGGTGACTGCCTGCTGTCACACGGCAGCGGCATTGCCCTCAGCCACGGGGTCGGGGGAAGGGACACCCCCTGGGCGTTTCACAGCTCGGGTGTGGCTCCTTTCTCGACGCACCGCATCTTCGCGCGACGTCTGCCCGAGCTCCTGCAGGGAGAGGATGAGTGTGTCATCGAGCGGCACGACTTTCTCCGGGTCGAGACTGATCCCGCGGGGTGGAACATCATCGGCGCACGGCCCCAGACGGATTTCTCAGTCGACCTGAGCATCTACCCCGAGGTCCGTCTCTTCTCCGACGATCCCCTCGCGGAGAGCGACTATCAGGGCAGCGGCCGCACTGAGCTCATCGCCGTCGAGGCAGCGGCCACGGGGGCTGAGACCCTGAATCTCCTGGTGGAGGTGCCTCAATACGATCCCACGACACTGCGCATGGAGCACGAGGTGGCCGACACGGAGATCACCGGCTATGATCAGCTTCACTCCTCGCTCGATGTGGAGGGGAATTTCCTGAGGGTGATCGATCTGAGCCTCACCGAGGGGGAGCATTACGTGATCAATGCGATTCCCGAGGAAGATGATCTCGATCTCAACCTGGCGCTCTTCGAGCCGGGGACCGTTCCCATCTCCCACTACATCGGGCTCGATGAGCTGGTCGAGATCCCCATCGGCGAGCCCCGCCGCTATGCCTACGGTATGAACCCAGGGCGTGTGGAGACGCTGTATGTCGTGGCCCCGTCGACGGGCACATTCGGTCTCGCAATCTGGGCGGGGGCCGGCTTGGGGGACTATCTGCTGGCCGTCCGCCCGCCCGATGAGCCGACCACCGAGGAGCTGGTGAAGTATCTGCTCGGTCAGTCGGGGATCCCCTGGGGCGGGAATGTCAACGGGGACATGGATGGCATCTGGCCGATCATCGACATCGCCGATGTGGTCGCGAACATGGAGGCGGGGAGATGACAGATTTCGGTCCTGAGGGGCGGATGAAAACGGTGACTCGGTCCCTCTGTGTGTGGTCTCTTGTGCTGGCTCTCGGCGCGCCCCCGCTCGGGGCGTATCTCACGTCTGTGGACACCCAGGTCAGCGACGTGGCCGACAGTCAACTCAGTCCCGCTGTGGCGCACCGCTATGCGGGGGGGAGCGACCATTTCCTCGTCGTCTTCCGCGCCGGGATTCCCGACGAGATCCTCTGGGGCCAGCGCACCGACGCGATGGGGAATCCTGTGGGGGAGCCCTTCATCATCGCCGACAACCCTGAGCACTGGCCACCGCGCGTCGCCCACAGCGCGAGCTCGGATCGCTTTCTCGTGGTGTGGTCCGAGGGCTCAGAGACCCAGGGGGCC
>JAFGKF010000284.1 GCA_016928695.1 Candidatus Sumerlaeota bacterium
GCCGTGGTCCTCCTGGGACATTGAGATGATCCCATGGTGCCTCGAGCACGACGCGGGGATCACGGCCTTTATGCCATCTCCATCAATGCAGAAGAGACCAATCATCCACAGATCACAGCGTGGCCAGGGCGGCGAGCCACTGCTCCGACAGCGCCTCCATCGTCATCCCGTAGACCGCCATCGCGGCCACGTCGTTGGCGCCGGGGTGGCACCAGAATTGGACGAAGCTCGGTGCGCCCCAGGTCTGACCGAGCCAGGTGACGAAGGAGCCGGCGAGGGGATAGAGGATGTCCTCGGCCGTGGACTCGTGATCCAGCGCGGCGAACGAAGCCTGGATCCGCACCTGGTCCATGACGCGCCGCGCCTCGGCGTGACAATCTCTACCCGAGTCATCGAGCGCAACGGCCAAGCCCTCGTTGATGAGGCGACCGCGCCCGAGCTCGGCATCGGGTCCCCCACCCCACGGGTGCCCGGGGAGCATGAAGACGCTCATCGCGTGGGTGATCTCGTGACCGGGGGTCTGATCGGCGCGAGTGTAGACGACGACGTTCCGCCGGTCGGTGTATCCCACCTCCTCGCCGAGGAAGGAGCGCGCCTGCGACTGGTCGTCGACCACGATGACGCGCACGCGCCGCCAGGGCTGAACGCCGAGCGCCGCAATGGTGCGCTGCGCCGACTGCTCACGGATCGAGGCCCAGCTCGCGAGATCCCGCGCCACCGCGCTCTGCGTCGGCGCGCAGACCTGGAGGTGATCGGTCGTGACGCTCGCCATCTGGAGACAGAGCCGGATGAGATCGGCCTCCTGCCGCGCGCGGCTGCGCGGCGAGACCTGCGTGGCGTCGAGCGATTGCCCGGCCGCCGCGAGATCGCCCTGTGCCCAGTGGGCGATTGCGATTCCCAGGTGACACTCGGCGAGTGTCCACTCCGCCCCGCCGAGCGCGAGGCCGCGCTCGCAGTGGGAGATCGCCTGCGCGGGATCGAAGGCGCCGCCCTCGATCCACGAGCGGCCGACGAGCGCCCAGGCGAGAGGGGCGCCGGGGTGAGCGGCCAGGATCGCGTCGCGCTGTTGCCAGACCGACGGGAAATCGAGCCCGAGGAAGACGGCCTCGAGATCCTGCGCGAAGTCGACGGGCGCGGCGACTCCGCTCGCCGCCAGCGCCGCGATGGCCAGTGCGATCAGATGAGCTCTCACGGTGTGGGCATGGGGGTGAAGTTGCCGGAGACGTTCGGGTCGTCGTTGGGATTGTAATGGGGGTCGTTGCTCACGATCATCTGCCCCGTGCTCGGGTCGATGTGAGCGCTGTTGGCCCAGTTGGGCACCGGCGTGCGGTTGCCGGTGGCGGGGTCGAGGCGGTCGTGCATCCCCATCAGATTGAGCTGGCCCATCCGGGCGATCTCGGCGTTCGTCTGCGACCGGTGGTTCGCGATCTCCCAGTCGATCCGGGCGCACTCCTGCTGGACCTGCGAGATCTGCTGCGCGGTGTGCGCGTTGCGCATCATCTCGTTGCGCAGCCACTCGGCGTTGATCTCCACCGACTCGAAGACCATGCCCAGCAGCGGCTCCCACTGCGACAGCTGACCGGCTGGAGCCCACCACGAGCAGGTGACGGGATTGCTCCAGATGACGTCGCCCCCGGGCATCTGCGAGTAGACACAGATGGCGAGGTAGCGCTCGTCGTGCTGGCCGTTGGTGGCCGTGACGAGGCCCGCGTCGGCAGAGATGCTTCCGCCGAGCGCCGAGGCCATCGCGTGGGGGAGGTTCTGGGCATAGACCTGCCCGACGCTGGGCAGAGGACGCCGCTCGGTGACCTGCATCCCGTAGCCCTGGCGCTGATAGGGGATCAGCAGCTGCTCGATGGCCGTGGCCGCGTCCATCGCGGTGACGAGCGGCATGCCGTTGTAATGCCCCTGCTGCATGAGCATCGGCGCCGCGGGGGGCGGGTTGGGGCCGAAGGAGTACATCATGATCTCCTCGAACCACTGGAGGCCGACCTGACCGTCAGGGGAGGTGACAGTGAAGTTCGTCTTCGGCGTCAGCATCTGGCCGACGCCGCCGACCGGCTCAGGCGACCGCGTGCCGCCCTGGAAGCTCCACCCCGCGGGGATGGTGATCTGGAAGGCGTGCTGATTCGGCTCCCAGATCCTCTGAAAGCTCATCACCTGGCGCTGCTGGCTCTGCTGGGGCTGCTGATAGGCCGGTTGGGCCCAGGCCGTCAGCGCGACGGCGCCGATCAGCGCTGCGAGAAGTGTCGTGCGAAACATCTTCGAAAGGCCTCCGTCCCTGGCTGTGTCACCGCTGTGGGAATCGATTCACCCTGCGGAAAACGTGGCTATTGTCCCCGGATCTGTCAACTGCGCAGACCAGCGGGTTCGAAGCATTGGAGGGCGGAGGGGTGCCCAGTGTTCCCAGTCAGAGATCAAGTATCCGAATTGACCGAATTGTCCGAATGAGGAGATTCGACTGATTCAGATACCCTTGTTTCAAGATACACCCGTGCTGATGGTGTGGGATTTCCCCCTCCCGTATCCAGCGCAAGGTCCGGGAGTGGGACTCCCGGACCATCAAGAAAAGGGGATTCGGTGTATTCGGTGAATTCGGATACTCAAACTCAGAGATCGTTCTCGGTGAACCAGGCCCCGATCTCGGCAAACTCCTCCGGCCGCTCGGCCACCCAGCCGTGGCTGAAGAAGACCACGCCGCCGAGCCCCAATCCCTGCAGCGCCCCGAGCTGATCGACCGCCGGCGGGTGAGGCGTGTCGGCCTTGACCGCCAGCCCCGCCCAGACGTCGACGCCGGTCCCCTCCGCGGGGGCCATGGCGCGGCGGACCTCGGCGACGATCCCCTCAGGGGCGTACGCGTAGCACATCGGCGTGAGGAGATCGATCAGCCCCTCCTGCATCCAGCACGGCCAGTCCTGCGCCTTGAACCACGTGTCTTCACTGTCGGGTTCACCGGCGAAGACCGCTGCGCTCAGCATCACCCCGGGGAAGACGCCGTGGAGGGTCGTCGAGATCGTCCGGACCAGCTCGGTGACCTGATCGGCGCTGTGGCGCTGGAAGGCGGCCAGGTTCTCCTCGGAGCGGTCCGTGCGGGGGTCGGCGCCCCCGGCGGCCATGAACGATCCGATGTTCGCCGCGTCGCACCAGGCCTCGTGCGCCTCGGGCCAGCGGATGTAGTCGAGATTGATCCCATCGATGTCGCGATAGCGGTGCGCGATGTCGAGGCACATCCGCGTCACCTTGTCGACCACCTCGCGGTTGGCGGGGCTCACGTAGAACGACGAGTGCGGCTCCCCCTCGATGTCGCGGCAGAGCCAATTGTCCACCTGGCCCACGAAGCGGTTCTGGGGGATCTGGGGGTATCGGCTGTAGTCCGGCCCCCACTGGAGGCACTCGACCCAGGCATGGAGGCGGATGCCGCGCGCGTGCGCCTCGTCGATGGCTTGGCGCAGCGGATCGGTCCCCACCAGCTCGGGACGCTGGTCGAAGATCGCAGACCCGGGGTAGATCACGAACCCGTGATAGAAAGTCTCGACGAAGAGATCGGTGGCTCCCGCCTGCTTCAGCTGGTCCCACATCCGCGCATCGGTCGCCTCGTCATAGGTCAGCCTCACCCAGAAGCCGATGGCTGGCTCCTCGGGTTCGGCGAGTGCGACCGCCATGGGCTCCGGCGATGTCTCGAGGGGTGTGGCGCAGGCCAGCAGTGAGCCCACACCGAGCGAGATGAGAGCGAGGCCAAAACGACGCATGGAAGGAACCTCCAGGGCACTGATTGCACAGGGGATCATGGGTGTGCACAGCCCCCCTTGGCAAGGGCGGACCGCATTGCGCATTTCCCCTAATTTCCCCATTGACGGCCCCGAATCCAGAGCCCACAAAGCCCAGCTCAGCACTGACAGAGACAGGATCCGATGACCGATCACCTGAAATACGGCCACTTCGATGACGCGCAGCGCCGCTTCGTGATCACCGATCCCCACACACCCCGACCCTGGATCAACTACGCGACCAATGGGCGGTATTCGCGCCTCATCTCCCACACGGGGGGCGGGTTCAGCTTCCACGTCTCGCCGCGCGAGGGGCGCGTGAGCCGCTGGCGCTACAACGCCCTGCCGCAGGACCGGCCCGGGCACTATCTGTACCTGCGCGATCGTGACACCGGCGAGGTCTGGAGCCCCACATGGCAGCCCGTCGGTGTGTTGCCCGAGACATGGGAGTGCTCGCACTTCGTCAATCGCACGCGGTGGATCGCCGAGCGCCGCGGCCTGCGATGCGAGAAGACAGTGTTCGTGGATCTCGAGGACGACGTCGAGCTCTGGCTCGTCCGACTC
Organism: Candidatus Sumerlaeota bacterium; assembly: GCA_016928695.1. Classification (GTDB taxonomy): domain Bacteria; phylum Sumerlaeota; class Sumerlaeia; order JABWBI01; family JABWBI01; genus JAFGKF01. The sequence goes on from JAFGKF010000284.1 coordinate 4,332, forward strand.
AGCAACTCCACCGATCAGGAGTTGCATCTCGACACTTTCGCGTGGGTCGAGCTCTGCCTGGGCCACGCGCTCAACGACCTCATCAACCAGCCCAACGACAAGCACTTCAGCGACGTCCACTTCATCACGGAGGCACAGGCGCTGGTCGCCTCCCGCCGCCACTGGGTCCGCGCACGCGGCGCAACGGTCGCGCAGGAGAATCAGGCGTGGGACCGCATGGTGTGGATGGCGTCGTCGCTGCCGGTGGTGAGCTTCGAGGGCTCGCTCGACACCTTCATCGGACCGTGGCACTCGGAGACGAATCCCATCGGCGTCGAGCGCGGCGAGCTCTCGAAGACCGAGATCACCGCGGGCGATCCCTGCGCGGCGCTGCATCACCGCATCGATCTCGCCGCGGGAGAGAGCGTGGAGTTCGCCGTTCAGATCGGCGTTGCGCCCAAGGGAGAGGCGAAGCGTGTCATCCCGAAGCGCATCGCCAAGTTCCGTGATCTCGCGAACGTCAGGGCCTCTCTCGAGCGCGTGATCGCCGACGCGGACGATCACCTCAGCGCCGCCCAGGTCCGGACGCCCGACGCCGATCTCGACCGCATGGTCAACATCTGGCATCAGGCCCAGACGCGCGTGACCTTCCTCCACGGACGCGACGCAGGGTATTATCACGGCGGTCTCCTCTTCGGGCGGGGCTTCCGCGACTCGTGCCAGGATCTCCTGGGACCCGTCATCCCCCGCCCCGACTGGGCGCGTCGACGCATCCTCGAGATGGCTCAGCGCCAGTTCGCCGACGGCCACTGCTATCATCTGTACTTCCCCGGCTCCGACACGGGTGAGGACGTCGGCCACTCCGACACGCCGATCTGGCTTCCACTCGCGGCGGTCGAATACATCCGCGAGACAGGCGACACCGCGATTCTGGAGGAGACCGTCCCCTTCACCGACGGCGGCGAGGCGACGCTCCTCGTGCATCTGCTCCGCGCTCTCGACTTCGTCTTCGAGACCAAGCGCTCGGAGCGCGGGCTCGTCCTGATCGGGCCGGGCGACTGGAACGATCCCCTCGACCAGTGCGGCCGCGCTGGCAGGGGCGAGTCGGTGATGAACACCGAGCTCCTCGCGCACTCGACGCGGATCATGGCGGATCTCCTCGAGCATCTCGGCGACGAGCGGGCGGCCAGGCTCCGCGATCGCTTCGGCGAGCTCTCCATCGCCATCAACAAACATGGATGGGACGGCGCGTGGTATATCCGCGCGACGAACGACCAGGGCGACGTGATCGGCTCGGCGCGCTGCATCGAGGGGCAGATCTATCTCAATCCCCAGAGCTGGGCGGTGATCAGCGGCATCGCGCCGCCCGACCGCGCCGCGCAGGCGATGGCCTCGGCATGGGAGTGCCTGATGACGCCGAAGGGCCCGCAGATCCTCATGCCCGCCTATCGCCACGTCGACCCGCACATCGGACTCATCACCCGCTGCGTCCCCGGCAAGAAGGAGAACGGCGCCGTCTTCAACCACCCACTCTCGTGGTCGATCCTCGCCTCGCTGATGCTGGGCGACGCCGAGCGCGCGCACGACATCTATCGCCGCGCGCTGCCCTTCAACCCCGTCGTCGACATCGACCGCTACGAGGTCGAACCCTACGTGCAGGCGGAGTACGTCACCTCGCCCGAGCACATCACCTTCGGTCAGGCATCGCATTCGTGGCTCACGGGCTCGGCTGTCTGGCTCTGGCGCGGCGTGCTCGACCACATGCTCGGCGTTCGCCCCGCGTTCGACGGGCTGCTCATCGACCCCTGCGTCCCCGCTGGCTGGCGGGAGTGGACCGTCACCCGGCGCTTCCGCGAGGCGACGTATCACATCGCTTTCGAGAATCCCGAAGGCATGAGCCGGGGCTCGGTCTCCCTCACGCTCGACGGCGAGGCGATCGAGGGGAACTTGCTGCCCGCGCTGGGGGACGGGAAAGTGCACCGCGTGGAGGCTGTGCTCCGCGCCTGAACTGAACGCGCAGGGCTCTCTTCTGTAGGGGCGCAGCACGCTGCGCCCTCGGGCACAGCGTGCTGTGCCCCTACAGCTTGGAGATCAGTCCCACGACCGTCTCGTTTGGCTCGAGGTGCTCGATCTCGACGCCGAGGAGCCCCTGCACCTGCTCGGCGGCGGTGAGGCCGGTGAAGTCGAGGATGCGCCCGCGGAAGCAGACGAAGAGCGGTGGCAGCGCGCGCCCCGCGTCACCCCAGTCGGTGTGCGCTTCGAGGAAGTCGCGCATGTCGCTCGACGCGCGGCTGCGTGCGGTGACGAGCGTCTCTCCGTCGGCGATCTGGAGGCGGATGATCCCCTCGCGGTCGATCACGCGCAGGGGCCGCGTGCGCTTTCGCAGAAGTCCGCCGAGCCGCCGCCGCTCCGCGTGCGCCTGGAAGACACGGAGGTCCCCCGCCTCGGCGGCCTGATCGAGGTTCTCAACGCTGCCGCGCAGCGACTGCCGCACACGCTCGACGATCGCATCATCGTCCAGATGGCGGTCGCTCATGTCGCGCGTGCGCATCTCCGTCGTGCCCGTTGCCGTCGCCCGCAGGATCGAGCGCTGGCTGTCGACCTCGACCTGCACCTCGACGCTGTCGGGGTGCGCGCCCATCCTGACGACCGCCTCCTCGGCCTCGCGGCGAATCGAGAGGATGTCGGCCTCTGTGGGGTCGACAACAGTCCGCTCGACGGTGTCGCGCACGAGCGCGAGCGCGGCGCCGATGGCCGAGATCACAGGGCTGTGCGGTGCGATGACGAACGGCAGACCCATGTGCTGGGCTGTGTGCGGCACGATGGCGCCCGCGCCGCCGCCGCCGCCCGTCAGCGTCAGCTGATCGCGGTCCATCTCGTAATCACGGATCAGCGCCTCGATGACGCGCTCCGCCTTCGGCGCCGCGCGGTTGAGGATCGCCCGGGCGGTTTTCTCAGCCGACGCGCCCCCGAGCAGATCCTTGCCCACCGCCTCCAGCGCGCGCCGGATCGTCGTCTGATCGCCCCAGCAGTTGTCGCCCTCCGCAACATGCCCCAGCGCATTGGCCGCGCAGGTGGGCGTCACGGTGGCGGGTGTGCTCCCAATCGTCACCTTGACGTAGTCCGCGGGATCATCCTCGCGCGGGGCGATGCGCTCGACGGTGACGGGGGTCGCACCGGTTGACGGAGTGAATGCCGCATAGCCGAGCTGCGCGATGTGCGCTGAGCGTGGCCCAACGTCGACGACGCGGCCGTGCGCGATGCGCGGCACGCTGCCCCCGGCGACGCCAATCGTGCGTGAGTCGAGCGTCCGCACGTGGAGGCGATGGCCCCCGACGGTCCCGCTCTTGACAAGCGCCTTGCCATTGCGAATCGCGGCGATGTCGGTCGATGTGCCCCCCACCTCGAGGAAGATGCCATCGCTGATCCGCGCATACATCAGCGCGGCCGCGATGCCCGCGGCGGGTCCGGAGAGCATCGTGAGGATCGGGCGGCGGCGCATCTCGGCGATGTCCATGATGCCCCCGTCCGAGCGCATGATCATCAGCGGCGCGGTGATGCCCGCCTCGCGCACGCTGCTCTCGGTCATGTTCGCCGTCTCGAGCATCTTGGGCATCATCGAGGCGTTGATGACGGCCGTGCGGGTGCGGACGCGCAGGCCGTAGAGCTTCGAGATCGTGTGGCACGCGGTCGCGAGCACGTCCATCTCGCGGCACACGTCGACAACGAGATCCTCGTTTGCGGGGTCGTCGACGCCGAAGAGCTCGGAGCCGACGATCACCTCCGCGCCCTCGTCGAGAAGTGCCTGCACGGCAGCCCGCACCTCCTCGCGGGTCAGGCCGCGCTCGGTGGGGAGGAATCGGTGGTGCGTCTCCAGGAATCGCCCGGGGGCGAGCTCGATGCCTCTGCAGGCCGTCTCGCCGCGCGCGCGGCGGCGGCCGAAGCCCTGCCCCATCCCGACGATGCCCACTGCTGCGACGTCGCCCTCGAGGAGTGCGTTGGTCGCCTGCGTCGTCGAGTGGGCGATGAGGATGATCTCCTCGGGTGCGATGTGTCCCTCGTCGAGCATGCGGTGGACCGAGTCAACGATGCCGCGCGCCACGCCCTCCCGTGCCGTGTGGGTCGTCGGGACCCTGATCGTCGCGAGGAGATCGAAGGAGTCGGCGTCGATGGCGACGGCGTGCGTGAACGTCCCGCCGACGTCGATGCCCACGCGGATGCGGCGCTGCGCACTCATGGCGCGACCCCCGCCTGGGCGGCCGCGGCCTGCTCTGCCTCATACGCATCGGCTCCAAACTGATCGCCGAAGATCACCGCGGCGGCGATGAGGCCGACGCTGGCCATCACCCAGATGTACGGGAGAGTCCGGCGCGTGATGCGCATCACGTCCTCGCCGATGTAGGCTGCGATCCAGATGTTGTGGGTGTTCGTCGGGTCGCAGACGCCCTGGATCGCGCCGACGCTCATGAAGATCGCCATGACGGGCAGTGCCGTCATCGTGCCCGCGGTGTGGATCAGCGCGGCCACACCGAGACCCATGCCCCAGACGTTGAGCGGGCCGCGGTAGAGCGCCAGCGGCGCGAGGAGCGTGAAGATCAGGACATAGGCGATGCGCCCCTCGGGGACCACCGCCTGGATGTAGGGCCCGAGATGATTGGCGACCTCCTCGTTGCGCAGGCCGTTGAGCACGATGCCGAGGCCGATCATCAGAAGCACGGCGGGCATGACGCTCTCTGCCCCGACGATGATCGCCCTCGTCAGCTGCTGCACGTTGGGCTTGCCGCGCTGCCACGTGGTGACGAACGCGAAGAGCAGACCGGCGAGGAAGGCGCCCGTGTAGTCCCACGCCCCGATGTTCGCATCCCAGAAGCGGGCGAAGCGCGCGAACCACCAGAGGCTCTCGCCCTCGCCCAGCTGCTCGGGATCGACGGCGAATCCCAGCCACTGCCCGAGCAGACCCGAGAGCGTCACCAGCTGAAAGGAGAGGACGATGGGGACGATCGGCGAGAGCAGGGCGATGGGGCGAACCCCCACCCGGCTCGACACCGAGCGCGCCGTGGCCCAGAAGCGCGTGCCCCGCCGGAGGTTGAGCGCGATGAACACCGCACCCGTGGCGAGGTAGAGGAGCATGGTGATGACGGCGAACGTCTGCACCTGCTGCGGCTGGAGGTCCAGGGCGTCCTCATAGAGGCGCCACCCCTGGGGATTGAGTGTCCCCCCTGCACAGAGCCCGATCAGGAAGATGCCGGCCGCCGTGAGCGGCGCGACGCCGAGGCTCATCATGATCGGAAAGATGATCGTGCCCGTCATGATGATCGCGCCGAGGCCGCCCATGCTGGTGAAGAGCATGGCGACGACGAGCATCATGAGAACCGCGACCATGATCGGGTTGTCCCCCGAGAGCTCCGCGGCGTACTTGATCAGCGTCTCGGCGATCCGCTTGTCCCTGATCATGATCGCCAGCATCCCGCCGATGATGGCGATCGTGTAGGCGCCGTGGAGCCGCAGGGACCCCTGCCCGATGACCTCGTCGA
>JAFGKF010000285.1 GCA_016928695.1 Candidatus Sumerlaeota bacterium
CGCATCTCGAGGATGATGTCCAGCGAGCGATTGATTGTCTCCGGCGTCTGGTGCGGAAGGCCGTAGACGAGGTCGAAGTTCACACTGTCGAAGCCGAGCTCGCGCGCGAGATCAGTGAGCTCTCGCGTCTCCTCAACCGTCTGGACGCGCTCGATGGACTGCTGAGTGGTGCTGTCGAAGTCCTGCACGCCGAGCGAGACGCGGTTGAATCCCTGCGCCCGCAGGGTGCGCATGTGGGCGGCATCCGTCACGCACGGGTCGATCTCGACTGAGATCTCTGCGCCCTCCCCGATGTGAAAGTGTGAGCGGATGCGATCCATCAGCCACTCGATCTCCGGCGGCGTGAGAAAGGTCGGCGTGCCCCCGCCGAAGTGGAGCTGGGTGACGGGTCGCTGGTCGGCACCGGCCGCTGCGAGCTCGGAGGCGAAGATCTCCATCTCCTGATCGAGCGCGCGCAGGTACGGATCGACCACCTCCCGCTTGGGCGTGGCGATCGCGTTGCACGCGCAGAACGAGCAGCGGTGCTCGCAGAACGGGATGTGGAAATAGAGCGACAGCGGCGCGGCTGGGTTCGCCGCACTCCGCCCGCGCAGCATTGCGCGCAGCTCGCGCTCGGTGACCTCCTCACCCCACTCGGGAGCGGTCGGGTAGCTCGTGTAGCGCGGTCCGGGGCGGTTGTGGCGCTGGAGAAACTCCGTCGAGAGCCCCCGCAGGAAGCGTGTGTCGGCCACTGCCCCGCTCATGGCCGCCATCCCTTCACGGTGTCGACGAAGGCCTGCGCGCACTCGACCGGCGTGCTCGGGAGGATGCCGTGGCCGAGGTTCGCGATGTGGCGCTCGCCACCGAGCTCCTCGAGCATCGCCCGCGTCTCGCGCCGCACCGCCTCGGGCGTGCTGAGCAGCGTGGTGGAGTCGAGATTGCCCTGGAGCGTGAGGTCCGAGCCCACGCGGCGACGCACCTCGCCGAGCGGCAGCGTCCAGTCGACGCTGAGCACGTCCGCTCCCGACTCGGCCATCAGCTCGAGCATCGGTGCACTTCCCTTGACGTAGAGCGAGATCGGCACACCCAGGGGACGGATCGCCTCGATCACACGCCGCTGATACGGCAGCGCGAACTCGCGGCAGTCGGCCACGGAGAACGACCCCGCCCACGTGTCGAAGATCTGGACGAGGTCAGCCCCAGCCTCGATCTGGAGGCGGAGGTAGTGGATCACCGTCTCCGTGATCCTCTCCAGCGCCGCCTGGAGCGTCCTCGGCTCGCGGTGGCGCAGCGCCTTGACCACCTCGAGGTTGCGGGTCATCTTCCCCTCGACCGCGTAGCAGGCCATCGTCAGCGGCGCGCCTGCGAAGCCGAGCAGCGCCACCTCGGGGCCGATCCGCCCGCGGATGAGACGCAGCGTCTGAGCGACGGGCTCGTCGGAGTCGAATTCCGCGACGTGGAATCGATCGAGACCCGTGGCGCCGGAGATCGGCTGAGGCAGCTCGGGGCCCCGCTCGGTGAACGTCACCGGCAGGCCCATCGCCTCCAGGGGGATCAGGATATCATTGAACACGATCACGGCGTCGACACCGAGGATCTCGAGGGGCTGAATCGAGACCTCCGCCGCCGCCTCGGGGGTGCGGCACATGGTGAGGAAGTCATGGCGCGCACGCACCGTGTGGTACTCGGGCAGGTAGCGCCCCGCCTGACGCATCATCCACACGGGGGGACGGTCGACCGCCTTGCCCCGGACGGCGCGCAGGAATCGCTCACGGCGACTCAGAGTGGTGGTCGTCTCGAGAGGGCTCATCATCCTCTGCCCCTGCGGCCGTGCGCTCCGCCGAACTGGAAGACCCCCTGGAGGTCGGCGATGGCCCGCTCGGCCTCGCCCGCCGCGGCGGCGCGGCGGAGCTGCTGGATCGCCCCGTTGGCAACCTTCTTCATGATCGAGCGCGTGAGCTGGTCGACATGCGTGCGGTCGCCGTTGAGGCGGCTGCTCACCCGTTCGACCTCGGCCGCGCGGAGGTCCTCCAAGCGGCTGAGCAGAAGCTGAATGAACGGCCCGACCATCCGCGCGGAGCGCCACGACTCGAACTCGTGCACCGCCTGGGCGATCAGCGGCTGCGCCTCGGCGCTGGCCTCCTCGCGGCGGCGCTTGGCCGCGGCGCACTTGCCTCTCATGCTGTCGAGATTGATCAGGCGACAGCCGGGCAGCTCGCCCGCCGAGGGGGCGATGGCCCGCGGCACACAGAGATCGATCAGAAGCAGGGGGGTCGCTCGGCTCCCGTCGGATTGAGAGGCGAGGCTCTCCGCGTCGATCAGGGGCTCGTCGGTCCGTGTGGCGCAGATGAGCAGATCCGCCCCCTGTGCGAAGTCCAGGTCGGATGAGAACGCCGCGGCGCTCGCCCCGAACTCATCGGCCAGGCTCTGAGCGCGCTCCACGCTGCTCTGGGAGACGAAGACGAGGTCGAGCCCCGCCGCCGTCAGATGCCGCGCGGACAGGTGCGCCATGGTGCCTGTGCCGACGATCACGCCGCGGCGGCCCTTGAGCGATCCGAGGGCGTGGCGCGCCATGTGCGTGGCGAGCGAGGGGATCGAGACGATGCCCTCCCCGATCGATGTCTGCGTCCGCACCTCGCGTCCCACTGCGATCGCCCGCTCGATGAGCTGGCTCAGCACTGGGCCGATCGCACCCAGATCGGTCGCGGCCTGATAGGCCTCACGGATCTGGCCGACAATCTGGGTCTCGCCCAGCGCGACGGACTCCATCCCCGCCGCCACACGGAACATCCGCTCGGCCACCGCGCGGGGAGAATCCCAAACCGTCAGTGCGGCGGAGAACTCCTCCATGGGAACCCCGCTCACCTCGGCCAGGGCCTGGGCGAGGTCGCCTCCCCCCACCGCGACGACCTCCGTCCGCAGGCAGGTGGAGAGGGCGACGACCTCCTCGGAGCCCTGATGGCCCCGCAGCCACTCGATCAGAGCCCGCCGCCGCGCGGTGGGCAGCGTCAGCCGTTCACGCAGCGCGATCGGAGCCGAGCGGTGGTCGATCGAGATGGCTGAGAGAACCGGGGCCTTCGATCTCACATGGGCCTCACCCACCGAGGGCTCGGCCGCTGTCATCGTCTGTGACACTGAGTCTCACCTCCGTCAGGTCCACAGGGCGGTCCCGCGCAGAGACCGCGGTGATTCCCAAGAGCGGGAGTCAGAACCTGGGCGGAGGACGGCAGAGGAGAGCGAAGGCGAGTTCGGGCGAGGGGGGATCGGCGACTCCGGACCCGCCAGGGAGGGATGTCGCGAACAGATCCGCGCGGAGCGACGGTGGCGCTGAGAGCCCAAGCAGCGCAAACACACTGAGCGCGGCGACAATCGCGGGGAGCAGCGTCCCCGTGTCGTCGGTCACGCCCAGGGGCATGTGTGCGATGCAGACCAGGAGGGCGACGATCAGCGCACGCTGAGGCCGGGCCATCAGCTCGCGACTGAGCCAAGCAAACACGAGCGAACTGAGCACGGCGATGACGAGCATCAGCTGCTCGCCAAGGGTCCCCTCCCCCCAGCGCGCCGCAAGAAGCCACGCGTGGCCAATGGCGCTCCCCACCCACATCGTGATGCCAGCGACATCACAGAGGTGGCGGGCGAAGAGGGCCAATCGGCGGACGTTCATTCGATTCAACTCGTGCAACTCGGCTTCGGTCAGATGTGCAAGATGTCTGCCTGCCCGGCAGAGAGAACCCCTCACAGCCGAATCCTCGCGCCAGTGAGGTCGCGATTCAAGAGCAGAATGTCCATCACCCTGTGGTCTGAGATCAAGATCAATGTTCTCAATCATCCACATGGTCTCTCACCGTTCGAAAAACCCGTCACCCTGGCCTCTGTTCTCAGAGACGTCCGTGGTGGGACCCAGGTTCTGACTGTGACATCCGGGGCAGATTGCACACCTCGTCCCCATGGGCGTGACAGGGATGTCACACTCCTGTGCCCCCCGCTGGCTCCCCATGGGTGAGATGGGCGGATTCAGCGTGTGGCGTTGTAGCGGAGCTGAGCCGCGAGCAGAAGGAGCGAGTTGGGCATGCTGTCCTGCGGCATGTCCCAGCGGCGTCCATAGGACCAGCTGATCGGCTCCCCGGCGATGGGGGTGCCCACCTGCACGACGAGTGGCAGGTTGATCTGCTCGGGTGCCCCCGATGTGAAGGTGTGAGTCCCCTCCCAGGTCCAGGCGGCGCCGGACACGATGCCGTGCATCCGAAAGGAGAGGAGGACATCGCGCTGTGCGGGATTGCCCGAGAGGGATCCGAGGATCTCGGCGTAGACCTCGAGCTCGGGTGTGCTTCCATCCCAGGCGAGTGGGAGGACGCCGTCGGCGATCATGCCATTGCCCGCGTTGTCGATCCGCAGGCCGAAGAGATCACCGACGTCATCACTCGGGTCGGCGGTGGCGCCGTAGAGCACACCGGCGTCGAGCACGGGGACGTTGACGACCTCCGGGGCGCGGTCGAGCTCGGAGGCGACAATGGCGTAGGGCACGCTGACGAGCTGGGTGCGCGGCAGGAGAGCAGCCCCCGAGGCGGGGACGCGCATCTGCAGATAGATGGGCAGACCGGTCTGAAAGATCGGTGGCTCGAGGACGAAGCCCGTATCCGGCGATGAGCCGATGCGGTGACTGAAGATCCCCGTGGCGTCGGGGGTGACGAGGACCGTCTCGCGGTAGACCTGCGATCCTGTGGCCTCATCCCCGGCGGTGCCGCCGCGGATGATCTCGAAGCGGACCTCGGTGGGCGTGGTGATCGGCACGCCGGAGGCGTCGAGCAGACGCCCCTGGTGGTCGAATTCCAGGGGCTGCGCGAGCGCAGCGGCCGTCCCCCCCAGAGCGATCAGTGCACAGAGCAGTGAGCGTATCATGGTTTTGACCTCCCCGTGGTCAGGGCCGTGAGGATGGCACGGGGCGGGGAGGGATGGCAAGCCCGGGAATTGACCAATGCCTTGCCGCTGCGATTGATATGGAGTCCACGGGCTTGCCCGTGACTCTGCGGCAAGCCGCAGGACTCCAAATCACAGCGGCGCTCTCTGCAGGTTTTGCCTCAGCCCAGCAGTCGCCTTTTGGCCAGGAGCTCGGTCAGCTCAGACTGAGCCTGGGCGAGGCGCGCGCGCTCGGCCACGACCACCTCGGCGGGGGCGCCGGAGGTGAATCCCTCGTTGCCGAGCTTCTTCTCCAGCCCGGTGACAAGTTTTTCCTTTTGTGGTATGACTTTGTCCAACCGTGCGAGCTCTCGCTCACACAGCTCCTCTGGCAGATCCACATAAACATTGACATCGCCATCAATCAATTCATGTGCGTGTTTTTGGCGTGCACTTGACACAGGTGTGAAACTGAGAGATTCCACTTTAACAAATTGGCTTATGTGATGTTTGCACTCCGCCAAAAGTCTCATCTTCTCATCATTGAGTGAGTACAGGCAAATGCTCAACGGATCTGATGGGCTGAATCCAACCTCACTCTGAATGTTTCGGATCTTGTCCACGACCATCTGTGCAAGCTGGATTTCATTTTCAACATTGTCATCAATCCACTCTGAAAGCCACCTGGGGCGCTGAGCAGTCATGATCGACTCCGACTTGAGCAGGCTTCCACCAGACGGATTGGGCCCCATCTCATCCCTGAGCCGTTGCCATATTTCTTCAGTGACAAAGGGAATAAGGGGGTGAAGAAGGCGAAGAGACCTCTCCAGAATTCGTGTCATGACTATCTGTGCTGTCTCACGTGCATTCCGATCATCACCATAGAGACGCGGCTTCACATACTCTAAGTACCAATCGCAATATTGACGCCAGAAGAACTGGTACAGGTTATTCGCCAGACCGCTGAAATCGTAATCCTCGATGTCACGCTCAGCCACAGCAACCGCCCGATTGAAGGCCGAGATGATCCATTTGTCCTCCAAGGCGAATCTGTCTCTGATGTCCTCCAAAGGCTGATGAAAGACCTCCGGCCTCAGCCCATCCATGTTCATGAAAACGAGCCGCGCGGCGTTCCAGATCTTGTTCACGAAGTTGCGGTAGCCCCTGAAGCGGTTGCGCTCCAGATCGAGCTGCCGCCCCTGGGTGCAGAGCGCTGTCAGGGTGAAGCGGACCGCGTCGGCGCCGAACTCGTCGATCATCTCGGAGGGGTCGATGATGTTGCCCTTCGACTTCGACATCTTCTCCCACTTGTATTTCACGCCCCTCGGGAGCTTCTCGGACCTCTCGATCTCCAGCACCTCGTCCTCGGGCAGGTAGTGCGCCCTGTTCTCGATCATCCGGTAGTAGGATTTCCCGAAGATCAGGCCGTGGATGTAGACATCGTGGAACGGGATCTCGTCGCGGCAGAAGAGCCCCGCCATGATCATCCGCGCGACCCAGAAGAAGAGGATGTCGTGGCCAGTGACGAGGACGCTTGTCGGGTAGTGGATCCGCAGGTCCTCGGTCTCCTCCGGCCAGCCGAGCGTCGAGAGTGGCCAGAGCCACGACGAGAACCACGTGTCGAGCACGTCGGGATCCTGCTCCCACGCGCCGGGATCGGCGGTGACCTCGGGGGGATCCCCCTCGCCATCGAAGCAGAGCATCTGCGAGCGGTCGTCGCGGCGATACCAGATGGGGATGCGGTGTCCCCACCAGAGCTGGCGCGAGATGCACCAGTCGCGCACGTTCTCGAGCCAGTGAAAGTAGACCCCCTCATACGTCCGGGGGATCAGCCGGATGCGACCCGAGCGGACGGCCTCGGCGGCGCGCTCGGCCAGCGGCCGCATCTTCACGAACCACTGCTCGGAGAGATACGGTTCGACGACAGCCTTCGAGCGATACGACCGCCCGACGCGGTGCGTGTGGGGCTCGACCCTCTCGATCAGACCAAGCGCTGTGAGATCCTCCACCACGCGCTCACGAGCGGTCATGATGTCGAGCCCGCTGTACTTCCCGCCGTTCTCGTTGATGTGACCGTCCTCGGTCAGGATGTTGATCATCTCCAGGTCGTGGCGGCGGCCGCACTCGAAGTCGTTGGGGTCGTGCGCGGGCGTGACCTTGACCATGCCCGTCCCGAACTCGCGGTCGACGAAGTCGTCGGCGACGAAGGGGATCGGCCGATCCATGAGTGGGAGGATGCACGATTTCCCGATCAGGTGCTGATAGCGGTCGTCCTTCGGATGAATCGCCACCGCGGTGTCGCCGAGCATCGTCTCGGGACGGGTGGTGGCGACGACGGCGTGGCCGGAGCCGTCCTCGAAGGGATAGCGGATGTGCCAGAGGTGGCCCTCCTCCTCCTCGTACTCGACCTCGTCGTCGGCCAGAGCGGTCTGCGTGCCCGGGTCCCAGTTGACCAGGTAGAGCCCCCGGTACAGGAGGCCCTGGTCATACAGCCTCTTGAAGACCTGGCGGACGGCCCGCGAGCGCGCGGCGTCCATCGTGAAGGCCTCGCGCGACCAGTCGCACGAGCTCCCCAGGCGGCGGAGCTGCCTGAGAATCTGGCCACCCTTCTCCTCCTTCCACGCCCATACACGCTCGAGGAACTCCTCGCGCGTCATGTCGCGCTTGCGCTTGCCCTCGGCCAGCAGCGCCTTCTCGACCACCGTCTGCGTCGCAATGCCCGCGTGGTCCATCCCGGGAACCCAGAGCGTCCTGCAGCCACTCATGCGATGCCAGCGGATGAGAAGATCCTGCAGGGTGTTGTCGAGGCCGTGGCCTGTGTGGAGCTTGCCCGTGACGTTGGGCGGCGGGATGACGATGGTGTAGGGGCCGCCGGGCGCCTCGGGATCGGGCGCGAAGAAACCACCCTCCTCCCAGAAGGCGTACCACTTCCCCTCCGTGGCCTTCGGGTCGTATCGCTTGTCCAGATCGATCATCGGATGGCTCGTGCTCGCTCAGTCGGATCGGGGGATCATAGGGCGGTCAGGGGGCGCGTCAAGCCTCACAGGCGGTTGAGCTCGCGCTGAAAATCCACGAAGACCTGGCGGCGCCAGACCTCGTTGATGGCCACGGAGTGCCGCTCGATCGGGTTGCGGTCGTCGGTGAGAATGAAATCACTCGGCGCGATGTCCTCGCGCAGAGGGATGAACTGCCGCTCGAGCATCCGGCGATCCTCAGGCGAGGTGCTCGGGTCGCGGAGGACTGCCCGGTCATCGGCGAACGGCTCATGGCTGAAGAAGAGCATGATGTTGCACAGGCTGTCGCGCCGACGCCGGCTCGCGGGGGGGTAGATGTAGCATGCCCGCTCGGAGAAGATGGAGGAGATGGTGGCGACGACCGCGCGGGTGAGGAAATTGCGCTCCTCGCTCACGAAGCCGATGTAGTTGATCGCGAGGACGCCCCCGGGAGCCAGGATCCGATCCGTCTCCTCGAAGATCTCGCGTGAGAAGAGGTGAAACGGCTGATTGCCGCCCGTCGCCACGTCGAAGATGACAAGGTCGAAGGTGCGATCGCACCGCCGGATGAACGCCCGGCCATCCATGATGTGGACGGGCACCTGCTCGGGATCGAAACCCATCCACTCGGCGGCGTTCTCGACGACCAGCGGGTCGATGTCGACCACCTCGGTCTCGATCCCCTGCGCCTCCAGCGCCATGGGCACGGCTCCACCTCCGAGGCCGATCAGCAGTGCCGTTTTGATCTCGCGTCCGTGCAGGCGGTAGAACTGGGACTGCACGGCGTGCAGGGGGGTGAAGTTCTCGTACCAGCGCGACGGGGCCACCAGGTCTTGATCGGGAGCGAGGACGCCCGTCTGCGGGATGCCGTCGATCAGAATCCACCGCACCCACTCGCTGTCGGGAACGGTGGGGTCGGCGCGGATCTCGGCGATCCCGATGCGGGCGTAGCGACCCTCGGCCTCGTGGAGCAGGCGAACCGTGTCGCCATTGGCGTAGGGCCGCGCCTCCGCGCGCCAGGCGCTCAGGGCGCTCAGGAGCACAGTGAGGGCAGCGATGCCCACGGCGGCCTTCGCCTGCCGGGCCGTGAGCGCCCAGAGGACGCAGGGGATGGCGAGGACGACGGCGATGATCACCAGTGTGAGCGTGACTCCCAGACCGGGGACGAGGTGAAATCCGGCGACAATGGAGCCGATGACCGAGCCCGCCGTCGAGATCGCATAGAGCAGCCCCGCCGTGCGGCCCGCCTGCGACACCTGGCGCAGGGCCAGGCGAAGCGCGTAGGGCGAGACGAAGCCCAGGAAGGTGAGAGGGGGCAGAAAGAGAAGAATCGAGGCGATGAGGACTCCCCATCGGATCGAGAACGTCTCCGAGGCCCACAGGCAGAGCTCGCGGTCGTAGAGCGGGATCAGAAGCGTCGTGACCACGGAGCAGGCGATGAA
>JAFGKF010000286.1 GCA_016928695.1 Candidatus Sumerlaeota bacterium
GACCGCGCCGAGCCCACGGATCTCAGACCATGAGCCTTCTGGAGCAGATCGAATCCAAGGCCTTCCTGGGCGAGGAGTTCCTCACCTGGCTGCTGTGGCGCAGTGAGACGCGCAGCGCGATGATCGGTGTCGGCGACATCGAGGTGCACTTCGGCGGGACGATCCTTCTGGCCGCGCCGTTTGGCGAGGCTGAGGAGGTCACGCTGAAAGGCGACAGTCCCGCGGAGGCGCCCGAGCTCCTCGCCACGCTGCGCCAGGGCAAGCTCGTCCGCCGGGCGCAGACGCGGTGGGTCATCGAGGGGATCGAGTGGCACGTGACCGTGCAGGGACAGACGCTCGCGCTCAGCGGGCTGAAGCTCCCGCTCAGGGGCGGCGCGCTCGACGCGGCGATGATCGACCGGCGCCTCGAGCTTCTCGACGGCTTCGGCGAGGCGTTCGACCGGGTCTATGAGGCCTTCCTCGAGATCCGCCTCAGCGCCGCCGGATGGAAAAAGGAGTCCGAGGCTCTCCGGCATTGGATCGCGGGCGGAGCCGAACCCTCACCCCTGCCCGAGATCGTCGAGATCACCGATGACGGAGAGAGCTGAGATCTCTTCGCGTCAAAGCTGAGCAGCAATGACCCCGAAGAGGATCATGCCCCCCACCTGTTTTCTGGGAGCACTGATCCTCATGGTGGCGCTGCATTTCGGATTTCCACTGCGCACACTTCTCCCCTTCCCGCACGGCCTGTGGGGGCTCGCCCCGCTGGCGATCGGCATCCTTCTCAATGGCCTGGCGGACCACGCCTTCAAGCGCGTGGGGAGCACCGTGAAGCCATTCGAGGAGTCGACCCAGCTGATCACCGACGGCGTCTTCGGCCTCACGCGCCACCCGATGTATCTGGGGATGACGCTGATTCTCCTCGGTGTCGCCGGGCTGCTCGGCTCAGCCACACCGTTCCTGGCGCTGATCCCCTTTGTCTGGGTGATCAACGGCTTCATGGCCATGGAGGAGCGAAAGATGGAGGCGACGTTCGGCCAGGCCTATCGCGAGCACATGCGGCGCGTGCGCCGCTGGATCTGAGGCTCAGCGATACTCGATCAGCGATGCGGTGATGGGCACCGATGAACCATCCCACCCCGCCAGCCGCGCCATCATCCACCAGAAGGCCCGCGCCTTGCGATCGCAGTTGAGCGGCCGCGAGTGGGCGCAGTCGCAGCTGGAGCACTCGCCCGGATGTGCCGCGCACCACTCATTGGCCCAGTTGCCACCGGTGTAATTGCAGTAGTCGTCGGCGCCGAGGTCCAGGTAGTCCACCCCGTCGGGATCGAAGCGCTCGATGTCGGCGAAGTCGAAGAGCACGCACTCATAGGACGCGCAGTGGGCGCGGATCTGCTCGTTGCGCTGGTGCAGGTCGCCCGCGCTGCCGCTGCCCACCAGGTGGCCGGTCATGTAGACGAAGGTGACGTCGGGGTAGTCGATCTCGAGGCCTCTCATCAGGTCGAGATAGATCTGGATGTTCGCCGGATCCGAGGTGTCCGCCTGGCCGCACCACGACCACATCACGAGGTTCCGGTCGTTGCCCGGAGTGTCGAGCATCGCGCGGGTCCTCACCTCCCAGGTGACGCGGTCGGGATTGCCGAGGTCTCCCGCCGGTGTGTAATCCCAGAGCGAGAGGGCGCCCCCGGTGCCGTCGTGGTCGAAGTCGCAGGGCGGGGAATTGAACACCTCCATGCCGCTGATGATCTGGCTCCCGTGGGAGGTGTGGCCATAAGACACACGGAACTGGGCCTTGGCCGCCTCGATGTACGTGGTGGGGACCTCGGTGAGGTCGCAGCAGTTGTGATCGATGATGAGAGCCTGGGCGGGGCAAAGCGCCGCCGCCAGCGTCAGGGTGAGCGCAAGAGAGATGCGTGCGCAGGGTGCAGGGAACTTCATAGCCAGAGTCTCCTCTTCTCCTCGGATCGCGATCCCACCGGGGAGAGTATGGGACAGGAATTCGCGATTTTGTACATGTATTTCCCGTACAGATTTTCTCGGTGGGGCACTCTGGGGTTTTCAATCGGAGAAATCGGTGTCATCTGTGAATTGAGATGCTGCGCCCCACACTCATCCTTTTCGCCGTGCTCATGCTGGCCTCGGGAACCCCGGCGGCGGATCTGATCATCGACGATTTCTCGTATGCCTCCGACGCCGAGGCGCAGGCGTCTTGGCATCCGAGCAGTCTCAATCCCGAGGTCTCGATGGCCGAGGGCTCGCCCTGGGGCGAGCGGGTGATGCTGATGCCCTGTCCGTTCACGCAGGACATCTCACGGGCGTATTGGGACCGCGACGTCGCGCTCGATCTCACCGCGCATCAGGCCATCGCCCTGGAGATCTTTGCCCCCGATCCCGGGGCCATCAGCTATTTCACGCTCTATTTTCATGTGTCGGACGGCTGGTATTATCGCAATTTCTCGTTCCAGGAGTCCGGCTGGAACTCGATCCGTCTGGCTCTCGGAGACTTTGCCACCAGCAGCGCCACGGTGCCGCTGGAACAGGTCGACCGGATCCGTCTCTCGCCGTGGAAGGCGGCGGACCGTGACACGTCGCTGGCGATCAGCGAGCTGCGCGCCTTCACCCCGGAGATCCTGCTCACCGAGGGATTCTACCTGGACAACGCCTCGGAGCTGCTGACCGAGCTGGGGCTGGAGCACGGGACGATCACGGAAGCACAGATCTTGGATGGTGGACTCTCCGATGCCCGGCTGCTGCTGGTCGGTCACCACGCCTATCTCTCCGACGCGGCGATGGATGAGGTTGACGCCTGGGTGGCCGGTGGAGGGCGGGTCATCGCGTTCTTCACACTGCCACCGCGGGTGGCCTCGCTGCTCGGTCTGCACCACCTCGGCTCGAGTGGACAGGATATGCGTGCGATGCACTTCGATGCGCCGGACGTTGTGGGGCTGCCCGACGTGGTGGAGCAGGCCACTTGGAATATCTTCCTGGCCGAGCCAGACCGCCCCGATGCGCGAGTGATCGCCACCTGGGAGGCGGACGACGGCACGATGCTCAGCGATCCCGCGTGGCTGCTGAGCGACACGGGCGCCTGGATGTCGCACGTTCTTCTGAAAGACGGGGGCGAGGCCAAGTGCCGGATGCTGTTGGCGATCGTCGGGCACTTTCTGCCCGAGGCCTGGGCCGATGCCTCCCTGCGTGCCATCGATCGGATTGGCCACGTGGGACCGCACACGGAGTACACCGCCGCCGTCGCCTCCATCGAGGCGGATGCGGCGCGGACGCCGCGCCTCGCGGTGACACAGGCCTGGCTCGTCTCCGCGGAGGCACTGCGCCTGAGTGCCCTCACCGCCCGCGCGAGTGGGGAGCACGCCGTGGCCGTCGAGGCGGCGGGTGATGCCCGCGAGTCCCTGCGCCAGGCCTATTATCGCAGCCAAGCGGTGCGATTCCCCGAGATCCGCGCCTGCTGGGAGAGCCAGGGCACGGGCCCCTACCCGGGCGACTGGCCTCGCACGGCCGGTGTGCTCGCGGACAACGGATTCAACGCGGTCGCCCCCATCATGTTCACGGGGGGCATGGCCCACTATCCCAGCGCGTTCCTCCCCCCCTCGGACACCCACGCGCAGTGGGGCGATCAGGTCGCCCAGTGCGTCGCCGCCTGCCATGCCCGGGGCGTCGAGGTGCACGCCCGCAAGATCACCTGGAACCTCCTGTGGACGTCGCAGTCCTTCATCGACTCGATGCGGGCCGCGGGCCGCACCCAGATGGACGTGAGCGGTGCCGACGTCGATTGGCTCTGCCCCTCGGATCCCCTCAACCAGGCACTCGAGCTCGATGTGATGCTCGAGGTGGCGCGGGGCTACGGGGTCGACGGCATCAACCTCGATTTCATCCGCTATCCGGACAGAGACTGCTGCTATTGTCCCCAGTGTCGCGCGCGCTTCGAGGCGCAGATGGGTCAACCGGTCGCGAACTGGCCGGGCGATTGTCACGGCACCGGTGTGTCGGCCGAGGCCTATCGCGATTGGCGTGTCGAGCAGATCACGTCGCTCATGCGTGCGCTGCGTGGGGCGATCGATGCCGAGGGGCTCGATGTCGAGATCTCGGCCGATGTGTTCAGCGGCTATCCCGCGTGCCGAGAGAGCGTCGGGCAGGACTGGGTGGCGTGGATCGACGAGGGGCTGCTCGACTTCGTCTGCCCCATGGATTACACCGAGAGCGCATCGCAGTTCGAGGGCATGGTTCAAACTCAGAGCGATTTCGTCGCGGGCCGCACTCCGCTGGTGCCCGGCATCGGGGTGACCTCTTCGAATGCGACACTCACGCCGGACCAGGCGATTCTCCAGGCCCGGATCACCCGCGATCTCGGCGCCCAGGGTTTCATCCTCTTCAGCCTCTATGCCCCACTGGCTGAGGGGACGCTGCCTCCCTTCGGGCTGGGATTCACCGCCCCTCTGGGTCCGGGGCTGGAGATGCGGTGACTGTTCATCCACAGATTTCACAGATTTCGCGGATTCTGATTTTCAATCTGTGTGATCTGCGCAATCTGTGGATTGATATGCCCCGTCCTCTGTTCACCGTTCTCGTTGTCTTTGCCCTGGTGTCGACAGCCCCAGCGGCGGACCTGATCATCGACGATTTCTCGTATGTCTCAGACGCCGCGGCGCAGGCGGCCTGGGAGCCGAGCAGTCTCAGCCCCGAGGTCTCGATGGCCGAGGGCTCGCCCTGGGGCGAGCGCGTGATGCTGATGCCCTGCCCGTTCACGCAGGACATCTCCCGGGCCTATTGGGATCGCGACGTCGCGCTCGATCTCACCGCGCATCAGGCCATCGCCCTGGAGATCCATGCCCCCGATCCCCTGGCGGTCAGCTGGTTCACGCTCTACTTCCGCGCGCCTGGGGGGTGGTATGCCGAATCCTTTTCGCTGAACATGCCGGGTTGGAATTCGATCCGGCTCCCCCGGGAGAACTTCGGCACCGAGGGCTCCCCCGCGGGCTGGGATCAGATCGAGGGCATTCGGCTCTCGCCGTGGAAGGGGGCGTCGCACGACACCACGCTGGCGATCAGCGAGCTGCGGGCCTTCACCCCCGAGATCCTGCTCACCGGGGAATTCTACGGCGACGTCGCACCGGCCATGCTGACGGAGCTGGGTCTCGAGCATGGGACGGTGAGCGAGGCCGAGATCCTCGCCGGCGCGCTGGACGAGGCCCGGCTGCTGTTCGTCAGCTATGAGGCCGGTCTCTCCTCGGCGGCGATGGATGTCATCGACACCTGGGTGGCCGGCGGGGGGCGGGTGATCTCCTTCTACCATCTGCCGTCGCGTCTGGCCTCTCTGCTCGGTTTTCGGAATCTGGCCTACAGCGGGCAGGACATGCGGGCGATGCACTTCGATGCCCCGGATGTCGATGGGCTGCCCGACACGGCGCTGCAGGCCTCGTGGAACATCACCCGCGCCGAGCCCAATCGCCCCGACGCCCGCGTGATCGCCACCTGGGAGGCGGACGACGGCACGATGCTCAGCGA
>JAFGKF010000287.1 GCA_016928695.1 Candidatus Sumerlaeota bacterium
TCCGACTCGCACCCTCACCCCCCGGCCCCCTCTCCCGAAATGGGAGAGGGGGAGATGAGGTGGGGGTGGGGCCTTCATTCATGAAGGCCAGTGCAACAGAGAGAGATCACTCCTGCTCCTTGCGACTGCGGATCGCCGCGAGAAGAGCGGGTCCATCGAGCACCTGAACGTAGGGGAGCAGATCCTCGACCTCCTCGATCACAAACTGCGAGAGCTGACGGCGGACGATGGCGTGGAGCTCCTCGATCGACCAGGGCTTCGCGATGTAGTGATCCAGATCCGCGCGGTTGACCGCTTTGACCGTGTCCTCCAGGCCGGCCTGACCCGTCACGAGCACCTTTCGCGCCTTCGCCGTCGCGGGATTGCCGTTGAGCTCCACCAGGAAATCGACCCCGCTCGTCCCCGGCATCACATGGTCGCACAGCGCCAGGGCGAGGCGTCCCCCCGCGGCGAGGTGCTCCTCGACGACCTGCCGGGCATCGGCCACATCCTCAGCCGGCTCGATCTGGAAGGCGGTGGCGAACGGCTCGAGGTCGCGCACCAGGGCGTCGCGCACCTCGGGCTCGTCCTCGACGCAGAGGATCAGCAGCTGAGTCATCGGTCTCTCTCCTGGGGGAACTGGGGGGGATTGAGCGGCAGAGTCACCGTGAAGCGTGTCCTCCCAGGGACAGACTCCACGGTGATCGAGCCGCCGTGTCGCGTCACGATCTCACGGCAGATGGCCAGGCCGATGCCGAGGCCGAACTGCGCCGCGCCCGTGCGCGTCGTGAAGTTCAGATCAAAGATTCGCCCGATGTTCTCGGGGGCGATCCCCGGCCCGCTGTCGATCAGCCGCACCCGCACGTGGCCGGCGTCGGGGACGTCTGTCTCGATCGTGAGGTGCCCCTGGTTCTCCATCGCCTCGAGCGCGTTGGAGATCAGGTTGGTCCAGATCTGGTTGATCTCCCCGACCATGCACGTGATGCGTGGAAGATCGCCGTACCGGCGCTCGACCTCGACGCCCCGCAGAGCGTGACTGAAGATCCCCAGCGTGTCCTCGATCCCCTCGTGCACGTCGACGTCGGCCACCATGGCCCCGTCAGTCCGCGCGTAGGACCGCAGACTCTTGACCAGCCCCGCCACACGCTCGGCGCTCGTCTGAATGTTGCGCAGCGAGATCCCGAGCCGGTGCTGCTGCTCCAGGGCGCTGAGGCGCTCCTCGCACTGGTGCGGCGTGAGCTCCCCACACAGCGCCGAGAGCTCTTCCGCGGAGGTCACCCCGATCTCCACAAGCCTGCGGGCCAGCGACTCATCCCCCAGCTGTTCGGCGAGGTCGCGGCGGAGCGCGCGCGCCTCGCGCGTCGGCCGCGGGGCGCTCTGCATCGCCGCCTCCAGCATCCGGCAGAGCTCGTCGCCGTGCGGCAGGCTGCGCACAAGCGACGCGATGTCCTCGGCCACGTGATCCGCCGCCCGCCGGATCGCGGCGATCGGATTGTTCAGCTCGTGCGTGATGCCCGCGCTGAGCTGGCCCAGCTGCGCCATCTTCTCCGACTCCGTCAGGCGCAGGTGGGCGCGCTCCAGCTCGGCGAGCGCCTCGCGCAGATGGTCGCGCTCGGCCTCCAGGGTGTCGTTGAGCGACTCCACCTCCAGCTCCAGAGCCACCGCCTTGCGATTGCGAGTCACCAGACTGCGGATCAGCACTGAGACGAACGTCGAGGTGAACTGCGGATCGCTGGCCAGCACTGCCTGAAGGCGGTCGAGCGGGAGCGAGATGACCCGGGTCTCCGACAGCGCCTTGCACGTGTAGAACGCCTCGTGGCGCTGTGTCAGCGCGAGCAGACCGATGATGCGGCCCACCGTCCGGATGTGGAAGATCTTCTCCTGCTCCCCCTCGCGGCGCGAGAGCTGCACACGGCCGGAGATGCGGATCAGGATCTCGTCGACTCGCTGGCCCTGGCGCAGCAGCACCGTCCCCGGCGGCACGGTCCGGGGCACGGGGTTGTTGAACGCCCGGTTGATCTCGGCGAGCAGAACCTCCTCGAGCTCCTCGTCGCTCATCATCTCGCGGGAGAACATGGTGCGCAGCCCCGCGCCCAGCTCCGCGCACTGCTGGCTCACCCGCGCCAGGGTGCGACCGATCAGCTGATAATCGATGAGGTCGGTGAAGTCATTGATGCGCCCGATGTCATGTGTGACCAGGTGCTGGGTGAACAGCGCCCGGATGCACGCCGCCAGATCCCCCTGGGCCCACTGCCCCTCCAGGCAGCGGTTCCAGGCCCCCGAGGTGGGGGCCCGCTCCGCCAGAAGCACTCGCTGAGATCGCTGACCTGCAGGGTGCTCCTGGATCCGTGTCAGGAGAGCCGAGCCGGTCGTGTCGGGCAGAGACTCGGCCACCACAATCACCGCCGCGACTTTTCCCTCCCCCACGAGCTGGTCGAGACGTGCCAGGAGCTCCCCCCCGCCCCCGACGATCTCGAAGGGCAGCAGGGTGCCACAGACCGCAGTGAGGTCGCGCCGCAGGCGCTCGCGGTCGGTGGCGTCACCCACCGCGCAGAGGATCACGGGGGTTCGCTGCCTGGCGGGGGGCTTGGGGCTCATCCCGGCATCACTCCCAGGAGATTCCAGAGCCAGGGCGCGAAGAGAAGGAACAGGGCATAGCCGAAGATCCCGATCGTGACGCCGACAATGGCCATCTGTGAGACCGAGATCGTCCCCGTGCTCATCGCGATCGCGTTGGGCGGTGTGCTCACCGGCAGGCTCATCGCCAGCGAGGCACCGATGGCGATGAAGACCGCCGCCAGCACAGGGCTCACCGCGACCGCATCGGACGCGGCGAGACTCATCCCGATCGGCACCAGGAGGTTCGCCGTCGCCGTGTGCGAGATGAACGACCCGAGCAGAAGAGCCATCAGGGCCAGCGCGGCCGTCACCGCGAACGCACTCAGGCTCTGCCAGTCGACGAGCCCCACGAGCCAGGCGTCCAGCCCCGTGCGGCCGAGCCCCACGCCCAGCGCGATGCCGCCCGCCAGGAGCCAGAGGATGTGCCACTGAATCGACTGCATGTCCTTCGTCGTGAAGATCCTCGTCGACAGCATGATGACCACTGGGAAGAAGCCGACCACGCTCGAGCTCATGCCGTGCAGGTTCTCGGTCAACCACAGCAGGATCGTGATGGCGAACGTCATGTAGAAGACTTTGGCCGACAGACGCGTGTCAAACTCCGACTCGATCGTCAGCGTCACCGACTGCTCGGAGGAGCGGAACATCCGCGCCAGCAGCAGCCAGGCCGCCAGCAGAATCACGACCATGAAGGGGATCGCCATGATCATCCACTGGACGAACCCGATCGCGATCCCCGCGTTGGCCAGCGCACCGAGCGCGATGGCGTTGGGCGGTGTGCCGATCGGCGTGCCGATGCCCCCGATGTTCGCCGCCACCGGGATCGCCAGCGCGAAGCCCGTCCGCATCCGGTCACCCGGCGGAAGCTGGGCGATCACCGGGATCACGACCGCCATCATCGTCGCGGTCGTCGCCGTGTTGCTCATGAACATCGAGAAGAGCGCCGTGATCATCATCAGACCCAGCAGGATCATCGAGGGCGACGCGCCGAACGGCCTGAGGAGAACCCGCGCCAGGTTGCGATCGAGGTCGAACTTCGCCGCCCCGTCGGCCAGGAAGAATCCCCCGAGGAAGAGCATCAGAACCGGGTCCGCCAGGCATGTGTAGAATGTGCGTTGGCTCGGCGCCTCGAACCCCTCGCTCAGAGGCATCACCCCCTGGCTGCTGATCGTGAGGATCTCGAGGAAGATGATCACCGCCGCCGTGGCGTGAAGGGGGATCGCCTCGGTCACCCACAGAACCACCGCCAGGAGCATGATGCTCAGGACACGGTGACCCTCCGGCGAGAGGCCCTCGAACTCGAAGACCCAGGGGATGAGAAAGGCGATCACGGCGACCGCCCCACCGACGCGCTGGAAGATCTGCTTGCCCGTCAGCCGGCGGCGAGCGGGTCTCGCAATGGGAGTCATTGAGACACTCCTTGGCGCTCATGTCATCGCGTGGACGGCCATCGGAGGGCGGCACCCATCGCTCTCAGTGGCGTGGGCGTCCACGGAAAAGTGACACCCCCCGAAGGGCCGGCTGGCGCTCGACGGGGGGTGTGAAATCAGGCCATGGGCTGCGATCCTCAGGCCAATGGGAATTCGGGGTGAGGGGTGCGGAGCACCTTGAGGTAGTTGGCCCGCTCGTAGGAGGCGGGGTCAGCCACCGATCTCTGGCTCATGCTGCCCTGCATCTGCTGGACGGAGTCGTACTCGTTCTCCTCCATCCACGCGGAGATGCCGCTGATCACCTCTGTGGCGTGGCCGATGCCGCGCTCGAGGAGCCCGCAGGTCGTCATCGCCACCCTCGCGCCGACCATCATCGCCTTGATCACGTCCTCGGACGTGCGAACGCCACCGGTCAGCGCGAGATCGGCCTCGACTCGCCCGCAGAGCACGGCGATCCAGTGAAGCCGCTGACGCAGCTCCTGGCGCGTGCTCGGCACCAGGTTCGACACGACCTCGAGGCTCTCCAGGTCGATGTCCGGCTGATAGAAGCGGTTGAAGAGCACCAGGCCGTTCGCCCCCGCCTCCGCCAGCCGCTTGGCCATGTTCGGGATCGAGCTGAAGTGCAGGCCCAGCTTGATCGCCAGCGGGATCTTGATCGCCCCGCGGACGCTCTTGACCAGGTCGACATAGCCCTGCTCCACATCCGCCCCGGAGCGATTCGGATCCGTGGGGATGCGGTAGATGTTGAGCTCCAGGGCGTCGGCCCCGGCGTCCTCGATCATCTTCGCGTAGTCGAGCCATCCGCCCCGCGTCGTGCCGTTGAGGCTGCCGATGATCGGGATCCCGACGGACTCCTTCGCCGCGCGGATCAGCTCGAGATACTCCTCGCCGCCCAGGACGTACTCGTCCAGCTCGGGGAAGTAGCTCAGAGCCTCGGCGAAGCTCTCGGTCCCCTTCGCCAGATCCTGCTCGAGCGTGCCGCGCTCCGCGGAGATCTGCTCCTCGAACAGCGAGTGGAGAACGACGGCCGCGAGCCCCGCGTCCTCCATTCGGCGCAGGGCGCCGACGTCCTCGGTCAGAGGTGACGACGATGCCACCAGGGGGTTCTTCAGGGACAGGCCCAGGTACTCGGTTTTCAGATCAGGCATCGCTCTCCTCCTGTGCGGGGGCCACCGGCATGGCGGCGAGGTGCTCGTAGAGTCTCCAGCGGGCCGCGGCGTCGGCCGAGGCCTCCTCGAGCAGTCGCTTGGCGCGCTCGGGCTTGCTCTTGGTCAGCATCTTGAAGCGGGTCTGCATGTACGCGTAGTCGCGGTAGGGGATCGACGGCGCCTTCGAGTCGAGCGTCAGGGGCGACTTGCCCTGGTGCGCGAGCGCCGGGTTGAAGCGGTAGAGAGGCCAGTGGCCGCTCTGCACCGCCGCTCTCTGTGTGTCGAGGCCCGTGGTCATGTTGATGCCATGGGCGATGCAGTGGCAGTAGGCCACGATGATCGACGGGCCCGGCCACGCCTCGGCCTCGACGAACGCCTTGACCGTCTGGGCGTCGTTGGAGCCGAGCGCGACCTGCGCGACGTAGACGTTGCCGTACGTCATCGCCATCAGGCCCAGATCCTTCTTGGCCGCCGGGCGACCCGCCGCCGCGAACTTGGCCACCGCGCCGCGCGGCGTCGCCTTCGAGCACTGGCCACCCGTGTTCGAGTAGACCTCAGTGTCCAGCACCAGGACGTTGACGTCGCGGCCCGACGCCAGAACGTGGTCCAGGCCGCCGTAGCCGATGTCGTAGGCCCAGCCGTCGCCGCCCACGATCCAGACGCTCTTCTTGACCAGGGAGTCGGCGATCGAGGCGAGGTTCTTGGCCTCCGGCGAGCCGATCGACTCGCACTTGGCCCTGAGCTGGGCCACCCGACCACGCTGCTCGGCGATGCCGCCCTCCGTCGACTGGTCCGCGCCGAGAATCGCGTCGGCCAGGGCGTCGCCGATCTCGGCCCGCAGAGCCTCGATCAGCTCCGCCGCGTGCTCGGCCTGCTTGTCGAGCGTCAGGCGGAAGCCCATGCCGAACTCCGCGTTGTCCTCGAACAGCGAGTTCGACCACGTCGGCCCACGCCCCTCGCTGTTCTGCGCATAGGGCGTGGTCGGCAGGTTGCCGCCGTAGATCGAGGAGCAGCCCGTCGCATTGGAGATGATCGCTCGGTCGCCGAACAGCTGCGTCAGCAGCATCACGTAGGGCGTCTCGCCGCATCCCGAGCACGCGCCCGAGAACTCGAACAGCGGCTGACAAAGCTGCGAGCCCTTGACCGTGTTGATCTTCAGCTCCGAGCGTGGCAGGTCGGGGATCTGGAGGAAGAACTCCCAGTTCTCCCGCTCGGGCTCACGCAGCGGCAGCTGCGGCGCCATGTTGATCGCCTTGAGGCGCGTCTCCTGCTTGTTCTTCGCCGGGCAGATGTGCACGCACACGCCGCACCCCGTGCAGTCCTCGGGGGCGACCTGAAGTGCCGCCTTCTTCCCGGCGAACTCACGGCCGCGTGCGTCGGTCGCCCTGAAGGTCGGCGGGGCGCCGGCGAGGGCGCTCTCGTCGAAGATCTTCAGGCGGATCGCCGCGTGCGGGCAGACGATCGAGCACTTGGCGCACTGGATGCACACGTCCGGGTCCCAGACGGGGATCTCGAGCGCGATGTTGCGCTTCTCCCAGCGGCACGTCGCCGTCGGGAAGGTCCCGTCGACAGGGAACCTGCTGACGGGGATGTCGTCGCCCCGGCCGGCGATGATCTCGCCGAGCACCTCGCGCACGAACGCGGGCGCCTGGGGTGAGACCGGGGGCGGCATCTCGATGTCGCTCGACGCCGTCAGCCCCTCGAGGCTCACCTCGTGGAGGTTGGCGAGCGTCCCATCGACCGCGGCGAAGTTCTTCCTCACGATCTCCTCGCCCTTCGCGCCGTAGGTCTTCTGGATGGCATCCTTGATCTTCGCGATCGCCTCGTCGCGCGGCAGGATGCCCGAGATCGCGAAGAAGCACGTCTGCATGATCGTGTTGATGCGAGCGCCCATCCCGGTCGCCTTCGCGACCTCATAGGCGTCGATCACGTAGAACTTCAGCCGCTTCTCCAGGATCTGCTCCTGGACGCGGCGCGGCATCTTGTCCCACGTCTCCTCCAGCGGGTGCGGGCTGTTGAGAAGGAACACCGCCCCCGGCACGGCGTTCCTGAGCATGTCGTACTTCTCGAGGAACACGAACTGGTGGCACCCGATGAAGTTCGCCTGATTGATCAGGTACGAGGAGCGGATCGGGTTCGGCCCGAAGCGCAGGTGCGACACGGTGATCGATCCCGCCTTCTTCGAGTCGTACACGAAGTAGCCCTGGGCGAAGTTGTCCGTCGTCTCGCCGATGATCTTGATCGAGTTCTTGTTCGCCCCGACCGTCCCGTCGGCGCCGAGGCCGTAGAACATCGACCGCACGACGCCCTCGCCCTCGGTGTCGAAGGTGGGGTCCCACTCGAGCGACGAGTTTGTCACATCCTCGTGGATGCCGACGGTGAAGTGGTTCTTCGGGGTGCTCTGCGCCAGGTTGTCGAACACCGACTTGACCATCGCCGGGGTGAACTCTTTCGAGGAGAGACCGTAGCGGCCGCTGACGACACGCGGCGCCGAGCCGTTGAGCTGCGTCTCGGCCAGCGCCGTGATGATGTCCTGGTACAGCGGCTCACCCGCGGATCCCGGCTCCTTCGTGCGGTCGAGGGCCCCGATGATCTTGGTCGTCTTGGGCAGTGCACCCACGAACGCCCCGACGCTGAACGGGCGGAAGAGCCGCACCTTGATGAGGCCGACCTTTTCGCCCCGCTTGACCATGTGCTCGACGGCCTCGTGCGCGACCTCCGCCCCCGTGCCCATCAGCACGATGACGCGCTCGGCCTCGGGGTGCCCGACGTAGTCGAACAGGTGGTACTGGCGCCCGACGATCTTCGCGAACCTGTCCATCGCCCGCTGCACGATGCCGGGCGCGGCCAGGTAGAACGGGTTGATCGTCTCTCGGCACTGGAAGAAGACGTCCGGGTTCTGAGCGGTGCCGCGCAGGACCGGGTGGTCGGGCGTCATCGCCCGCGCGCGGTGGGCCCGCACGAGCTCGTCGTCGATCATCGCCCGCATGTCGTCATCGGTCAGCGCCTCGATCTTCTGCACCTCGTGCGAGGAGCGGAAACCGTCGAAGAAGTGCACGAACGGCACGCGCGCCTCGAGCGACGCCGCCTGGCTGATCAGGGCGAAGTCCATGATCTCCTGGATCGAGCCCGACGCCCACAGCCCGAAGCCGGTCGAGCGCGTGGCCATCACGTCGGAGTGATCGCCGAAGATCGACAGCGCGTGCGTCGCCACCGTCCGGGCGGAGACGTGAAACACCGTCGAGGTCAGCTCACCTGCGATCTTGAACATGTTGGGGATCATCAGAAGCAGACCCTGCGACGCCGTGAAGGTCGTCGTCAGCGCCCCCGTCTGAAGCGCCCCGTGGACCGCGCCCGAGGCGCCACCCTCGCTCTGCATCTCGACGACTGTCGGCACAGT
Source organism: Candidatus Sumerlaeota bacterium (assembly GCA_016928695.1). GTDB lineage: Bacteria > Sumerlaeota > Sumerlaeia > JABWBI01 > JABWBI01 > JAFGKF01. Next base: position 8,577 of record JAFGKF010000287.1, read on the forward strand.
CCCCCAGATGTTTCTCTGCCCGCGCGCCGACCACTCGTCGGCGTGCTCACCCATGTTGGATGAGGGCGTGATGGGATAAATGGCGCAGACCTCGTTGATCCGATGGGCGACGTGCGCCGCCGCCTCATTGCCATCAATTGTCACCGTTGGCCTTTTCACTGCGATCCTCCTTGGATACTCACCTGCTCTTCACTCAGCAGATCCGCGGCAGCTGCTCGCCGCTCAGCATCGTGACAATGCGGCTCGTGCCGAGCCCGGTTCGGAGTGTCACGAGACCCCGATCTCCCTCAGCCACCGAGCCGATGACTGATGATTGCCGCCCCACAGGGTGGGAGCGCAAAACCTCGATGGCCCGCGCGGCGTCCTCCGCGCGGACGAAGGCCACGAGTCGTCCCTCGTTGGCCATGTACAGGGGATCCAGCCCCAGGATCTCGCACGCCCCGCGCACACCGTCGAGCACGGGGATGGCGGTCTCCTCCAAATCGATCCGGAGGCCCGAGGTCTCCGCGATCTCCACCGCCGCCGTGGCAAGCCCGCCACGCGTCAGGTCGCGCAGGCAGTGGACCTCCACGCCGGCCTCCAGAAGCCCCAGGGTGGGCGCCGCCAAGCTGGCGCAGTCGCTCTCGACCGTCGTCTCGAACGCCAGGCTCTCGCGCGCCGTCAGGATCGCCACCCCGTGGCGACCGATGTCGCCGCTGAGGATCACCACGTCCCCCGGGCGCACCTCCGAGGGCGCGATCGTCAGGCCGTGCTCGATCACACCGACGCCCGACGTCGTGATGAAGACGCCGTCGCCCTTGCCGCGGTCGACCACCTTCGTGTCGCCGGTGACGATCTGAACCTGCGCCACCTCAGCCGCGCGGCGCATCGACTGGACGATGCGCCACAGGGCCTCCATCGGGAAGCCCTCCTCGAGGATGAACCCCGCGCTGAGGTGGAGAGGACGCGCGCCGCACATCGCCAGGTCGTTGACCGTCCCATTGACCGACAGCGAGCCGATGTCGCCGCCGGGGAAAAAGAGAGGCGTCACCACATGCGAGTCGGTCGTGAACGCCAGGCGCCCCCCGTGGGACTCGAAGACCGCGCCGTCGTGCCGAGCGTCCAGCAGCGGATTGCTGAACGCGGGCCCGAACATCTTGTCGATCAGCTGCGCCGTCAGGCTGCCGCCCCCGCCGTGCGCCAGCACGACCTGCGGGTAATCCGAGATCGGGAGCGGGCAGGAGAGATCGAGTGACATCATCGCCCTCACGCCTCCGACCGCGCGAAGCGCCGGTGACGATAGTAGGCCGCGCAGGCCCCCTCGGTCGAGACCATCGGAGCGCCCAGGGGATGCTCAGGGTGGCAACGCGTGCCGAAAGCCGGGCACTCGTGAGGCCGCTTCACCCCCCGAAGGATCTGGCCGCTGATGCACTCGGTCGACTCCTCCGCCGTCATCCCGGCCACGCCGAAGCGCGCCTCGGCGTCGAGCCCCGCGTACCTGGGTCGCAGTCCGTACCCGCTGCGCGGGATGAGCCCGATGCCGCGCCATTTGCGCGGGATGATGCGGAAGACCTGCCGCATCAGACGCTGGGCGTGGACATTGCCCTCGTCGCGCACCGACCGCGCGTACTGATTGTCGACGCCCGGCTGACCCGCCTCGAGCATCTCGACGCAGCGGAGCACACCCCGGAGAATGTCGAGCGGCTCGAAGCCCGTGATCACGATCGGCACGCCCCAGCGCTGGGCGATCGGCTCGTACTCCTCCCGCCCCATCACCGCGCAGACGTGCCCCGCCGCCAGGAAGCCCTGCACCCGGTTGTCCGGCTCGCCGAGGATCGCCTCCATCGCGGGCGGCACCAGCACGTGCGAGACCAGCACCGAGAAGTTGCCCACGCCGAGGCGATGCGCCTGGTGCACCGCCATCGCGTTGGCCGGGGCCGTCGTCTCGAAGCCGATGGCGAAGAAGACAACCTCGCGGTCGGGCGTCTCCTGCGCGATCCGCAGCGCGTCGAGCGGGGAGTAGACGACGCGGACGTCGCCCCCCTCCGCCTTCGCCGTGAAGAGGTCGCCCCGCGTGCCCGGCACCCGCAGCATGTCGCCGAACGAGCAGAGGATCACGCCGGGGCGGCGCGCGATCTCGACCGCCTTGTCGATCAGCTCGACCGGCGTCACGCACACCGGGCACCCCGGCCCATGCACCAGCCTCAGGCCCTCGGGCAGCAGCTCGTCGATCCCGAAGCGCACGATCGCGTGGGTCTGCCCCCCGCAGATCTCCATCAGCGTCCACGGCCGCGTCGTGGCACGCGCGATCGCCCGCGCACAGCGGTGCACGGACTCGGCGTCGCGGTACTCGTCGACGAATCTCACGTCGCACTGTCCTCCAGCTCGCCCAGCTCGTCCATCTCCGCGAGCATGCGGAAGATCTCCTGGGCCTCGGCCTCGTCGATCGTGCTGATCGCGAAGCCCACGTGGACCAGCACATGGTCGCCCACTTTTGCCTCGGGGACAAAAGCGAGGCTGATCTCTTTCGTCACTCCGCTGAAGTCCACGCTGCCGCGACGCGTCATCTCACCCTCGTCGGTGATCGACGTGATCTTGCCGGGGATGGCGAGGCACATCGCTCTCAGTCCTCTCTCATGCGGCGTGCGGCGGCCAGGATCTGCCCCAGCGCGATGCCACCATCGTTCGGCGGAATGCGCTGATGCCAGAGGGGACGAAACCCCTCCTCGCGGAGACGCTCGATGGCTCGCTCGGTCAGTCGGCGGTTCTGGAAGCAGCCGCCCGTCAGGGCGACGCGCTCCTCACCCACCCGCCCTGCGACCGCCACAATCGCCTCCACCAGGGCGCGGTGGAACTTGTCCGAGATCGACCCCGCGCTCACGCCGCGGCGGCGATCTGCGATCAGCTCCTCGATCAGCGGCCCCCAGTCCAGCGTGCCCACACAGGGCCCCGTGACGTCCACGGGGGGACTGATCTCGAATCCGCAATCCGAGCCACCCTCCGCCCCCGAAATGGAATGTTCAAGCTCCATTGCGGCCTGCCCCTCGAAATGGCTGATCTCCCGAAGACCCGCCAGGCAGGCGACCGCATCGAAGAGCCGTCCCATGCTCGATGTCAGCGGCGCGTTGATCCCCCGCTCCAGGGAACGGCGGAGCACCGCCAGCTCCCGCTCGCTGAAGGACAGGGCTCGGCACAGGTCACTGAATTTGCCGATGTTGCCGCCCGTGAGCGACCAGAGAAGGCCGAGCGCCGAGCGCCGGGGCTCGCGCACCGCCGCGTCGCCCCCGGGCAGTGGGAACCGGCGCAGGTGCGCGACCCGGTCGATGCCGCTCTCGGTCACGTGGAAGAACTCACCACCCCAGATGGTCCCGTCGGGGCCGAACCCCGTCCCGTCCCAGGAGACCCCCAAAGCGGGACCGAGTGCGGCGTTCTCCGCCAAGCAGGCGAGCACATGCGCCACATGATGCTGGACGCGCATCGGCGCAGGGCTGAGTCTCTCCGCCTCGTGGGTCGAGACGTAGTCCGGGTGCGCGTCGCAGGCCACCACCTCGGGCGTGATCTCATAGAGACCTGGCAGATCGCGCATCACCCGCCGGAGGGCCTCGACCGCCTGGGGTGTCTCCAGGTCGCCGATGTGCTGGCTGATGAAAACCTGCCGCCCCGAGGCCACCGCCACCGCGCACTTCAAATGGGCTCCCACCGCGAGGGTGGGCGAGACCTCGCCGTCCAGCGTGATCGGAAGCGGGGCGTATCCCCGCGCGCGGCGCAGCACCTGCTCGCGCCCCGCGACGACCCGCGCCACCGAGTCGTCCACATGCCGCGCGATCGGCCGGTCGTGGACCAGGAAGAGGTCCGCGATCCCCCGCAGCCGCTCCACAGCTTCACGCTCATCGGTGCAGATCGGCTCCTCGGAGCGGTTGCCGCTCGTCGCCACAATGGCGAACCCCAGCTCGCGCATCAGCAGGTGATGCAGCGGTGTGTATGGCAGCATCACGCCCAGCTGGGGATTGCCCGGGGCGACGGCGTCGGCGACACCGTCACTGGCATCGGACCGCCGCCGCAGCAGAGTGATGGGGGCCTCGGGCGAGCGCAGCAGACGCGCCTCGTCCTCGTCCACGGCGCACAGGTCGCGGACGGCCTCCAGCGAGGGCAGCATGATCGCGAACGGCTTGTCGTCACGCGCCTTGCGTGTCCGCAGGCGTGCGACGGCATCTCCGTCGCGGGCATCTGCGATCAGATGGAATCCCCCGAGCCCCTTGAGCGCCACAATCCCGCTGCGCCGGACCGCCTCGCATGTGGCGAGCAGCGCCTCGTCTCCCTGTGCGCGCTCCTCCCCCTCCGCACTCCAGAGCGCGAGCCGGGGGCCGCAGACAGGGCACGCGTTCGGCTGGGCGTGGAAGCGGCGGTCGGAGGGATCGTCGTACTCCGCCTGGCACGCCGGGCACATCGTGAATCGCCGCATCGTCGTGTTCGCGCGGTCGTAGGGCAGAGCCTCGATGATGCTGAAGCGGGGCCCGCAGTGCGTGCAGTTGATGAACGGATAGCGGTGGCGCCGGTCGGCGGGGTCGAGCATCTCACGCAGGCAGTCGGGGCACGTCGCGATGTCCGGGAGAATCAGCGCCGTTTTCGGTCCCGACTCGTCGCTCTCGCGCACCTCAAAGCCCTCGAAGCCCATCGGCTCGAGATACGACGGCTCCAGACTCTGGATCGAGGCATGGGGCGGACGCTCTGTCTCGAGACGGCGGAGAAACTCGCGCAGCCGGTCGGGTGGCCCCTCCACCTCGACGAACACACCCTGCGGGGAGTTGTTCACCCAGCCGGTGAGCTCGAGCTCGGTGGCCAATCGGTGGACGAATGGCCGGAATCCGACGCCCTGGACGATGCCCCTCACGACGGCCCGGAGCCGGAGAGTCTCCTGACCGGTGCGGGAGGGGGCGTCGACGGCGGATTCCGAGGTCAAGATCGGCTGTCCGCCCTCAGCGCGGAGCCCCATTTGTGAATATATTCACAATTGTCACAGCGCCACTCGCCATATGTCCCA
>JAFGKF010000288.1 GCA_016928695.1 Candidatus Sumerlaeota bacterium
CAGACGCGACGGACTCAAAATCCGTTGGGCCTCACGGCCCGTGAGGGTTCAAGTCCCCCCTCCGGCACCAATTCCTCAACGCAGAGAGCGCTGAGTCCGCAGAGATTGCATGGAGCGATCCAGATCAATCCGCGCTCTCTGCGGACTCTGCGCGAGATCATTTCGGAATGGATGTGCCCATGGTCAGACTCTCGGGAAGAAAACTCGAGGGTGTGCCCTCACTTGTTTGGACGGGTGAATCAGTGCACGCCCAAGACCGAGAGCCCATCATGGGAATGACCTCGGCAATGTGGGCCCAGCGAACGAGCCTGTGGCTGAGATGCACAGGCGGTCGACCGGGCTCACTCCGATCATCTGATCTCATGAGAGGCGTTTTGGCCTGAGCGAGGTCTCGACCATCATGGTGTCCGCATGAGGCCCAGCGCATAAGCGCATCTGTTGAAGGACAGCTGACGTCATCGGGCAGTGACAGAATTGCTTTGACAATGTCAAGCCCGGTGCTATGCCGAAATCCGGTTTTCACAGCGACAGGCTGAACCCCAGGGCTGTCGGCGAAACACCTTGTCCGCACTCGTCCCCAAGGGATTCTCCTCTGCCGCCCTGAGCGCCATCTGCAACACGGGAGGTTGCAGGGTCGTCGCGCATATGCGCATGCCACATCGGCGATGCGGGGAATGGGAGGGTTCTGACCATGAGCGAGGCACGGGATTCCGAGAGCCATGCCCGTGATGGGCGATGGGAGGTGGCTTTCACAATCCTGATCTTCACGGCTCTCGCCGTCCCCTGGTCCGCCGCGCTGCCCCAGCGCTACGGCGACCTCGACATCGACGGCTCTCCCACGGCCGCCGATGTTGTTCTGCTGGTCAATCATCTCCACGGCACCCCCGCACTTTCGCCGGAGATGGTTCCCTATGCCGATGCCGATCAAGACAGTGATGTCGACGCCGACGATGTCAACTGGATCGTGAACTCGGCCCTTGGGATGGTGGGCCTCTGGGGCACCGAGCAGCAGGCCCGGTTCACTGGGGCGACATGCACGCTCCTCGAGGGCACGCAGGACGCCGAGATCGTGATCGAGCTCAGCAACTATGCCCCCGGCACGTCTGTTCGCCTCGAGGTGGTCCCCGAGGGCACCACCGCCACCGAGGGGGTGGACTTCAGCCCCATTCCCGCGTCGGTGGAGGTGAACATCGACCACGCCGTGATTCCGATTTCGATCCCCGATGACGCCGAGCGCGAGGGCTGCGAGACCATCGAGATCCAGATCACGGCAGTGAGCGGCTTCGACCTGATCCTGCCCACGCGCCACGTGGTGCTGATCGAGGACAACGACTGTCTGTGGCAGGGCGTGCTGTCATTCGATGAGGGCGCCTTCAACGACTGCCTCACGTTCGACATGGTCATCCTCAACCAGGGGGGGGTGCTGAGTGGCCTGCTCCTCGGCGACACCGAGCCCAGCTTCCCCAGCGGCCAGTGGCCGATGACTGTGACGTTCACCGACACGGTGTTCGAGGCCGAGGTGTCCGGGCTTCCTGTGCCCGGGAGCGAGCTGTTCTTCGGGATGGAGCTCGCGCGTGGGCTGACCCTGATCGCCTCGCCCGAGTCGGTTGGCTCCACCGACGACAGCGAGATCTTTGGACACTTCGAGGAGACATTCTCGTCCCCTCTGGCACCGCATTTGGACTGCACTGTCACAGGGACCTTCGGATTGGTCCAGACGGCCGACCCCCAGCCCACCATTGCACCCGAGGAGCAAGACGTCGTCACCGGCGCCTCCAGTCGGCGGCACCCCACGCGCTTCCCGTCCATCACCCCCGTGTCCCTGAGCCGCGGGGTCGCCGCTCGGCCGCCTGTTCGAAGACCCCATGTTCCTCAGAGTGTCCAGGACGCCACCATGGCAGTGCGTGGCAACTGGACCAATGAGCTGCGCCCGGGCGGCCTGTTTCCTCCATCGCCCGAGGGTGTCCTGCTCACGGCGGGCGGAAGTGTCGATGAAGCCAGCGCGGCACCCGGCAGCCCGTCGTATCGACTCACGCGCTCCTCCATTGGCCAGACGGTCGGCCACAGCATGCCCCTTCCAAACCTCGCAGAGAGCACTCTCACGCAGGTGGGGGAGCTTCTCTACTACGATCCATCCAGCACCTACGCCCCTGACTTCTCGGATGGCATTCCCGCCTTCCGCTATTTGGCTCTGCTGTATGGCATCGATGTGCCCGCCTCGGGCGAGGCGACGCTCCGGGCCCAGTTTGAGGACATGGGTGATCATTGGCGATCCACGGAGCGCAGCGTGGCCCAGGAGGCCGAGTGCCTCCTGCGCGACGCCCTCAAGCACCAGCCGCTGAGCCGGGAGCTGCGCCACGCTCTCCTCGACCTCATCTGCGACCGGGCCCGGGCCGAGCTGATCCTGGCCCGCAGCCAGCGGACAGAGGTCATCAGACAGCGGTTGGAACCGCCCCCCCCTGGGGGCCTCGTCATCGACGACGAGATCACGGCCTTCGAGGATCTTGCCGGTCCCCACGACAGCGCCCTGGCCCCCTTCGGGGAGCTCCTGCGCGACCGGATGGGGGTGCTCGTCAGCGGGTTCGATCCCTCGGAGGCCGCCGCCGAGCCCCCGCTCGGCTGCTATCTCTTCCAGCGGGAGGAGCCTTCTCGCTCCCAATACGCGGCCCGGTATCTCGAGGGGGGTGCGCTGACGCCGGTGATCGCCGGCGAAGAGCCTCTTTTCACCGGGCACAAGGACCTTGTGGTCCTCTTCGAGGTCCTCACCGACCAAGCCCAGAGCGCTGTGGAGCTGTCGCGCCTCTATGCCATGCGCGCCACGGGCAGCGACCTGGACGACGCCGAGGCGCTGATCCGCGAGACGCTCCAGGAGACCCGGGCCATTGGTCTGGTGCTTTTGGCGCTGTTCCCCGACTGCGAATCCGCAGCGGGTGAAGCATCAGGGCTCACGGGGGCGATCACCGCATGGCGGGCCGCTCTGACCGAGCTGCAGGGCACCCATGAGTTCCTCCACGGTGAGGCCAACATGCTCGGCTTCACCGAGGACTTCCTGATGCTGGTGCAGAACTACGACGACAGCACGTTCGACACGTTCGATTCCCTGAGTGCCTACATCGAGGGAACGACGACGGCTCCGCTGACCCGCGCGAGGCGTTTGTACGATGACGCAGTTGCCAGCTATGACGCCTACCGCGGCTACGAGGACCAGCTGGCCTTTCATCACGATCGACTGTTCATCCCCCGCGACAACCGCCTCCGTGAGATCACCGGCGTGCGCTACCCCCAGGCTCTCACCACTGACCCCGTCTTGAATGAGGGCAGCGAGATGAACATCCAGTGGCTCAGCGTCCAGGTGGCCCAGAACCACATCCGGCGCAACGCCCAGGAGCTGGAGAACCTCCATGGGCGCATCGACAACATCTTGGCTCTCTGGGCCGCCCGCGAGGCCATCGATGCGGATCTGAGGGACCTCCACCTGGATTATGGCACCCGGCGGTCTTCGGTCCAAGAGAAGATCGGCGCCATCGAGGCCGCCCAGGCCTTTGCCAATGAGATGTGCGCCCGGGCGGATGGGGTCACGGTGGGGATTCCGAAAGGGTTCTCGGTCTCCGGGGGCGTGGCTTGGCACACGGTCAACGCCTTCCTTCAGGCCGGCGCCGAGGTCGGCAAGGGTTTTCTCCGGGGGGACCTGGAGAGCATGGCAGGCGAGGAGCAGGCGGGCGTTGTTATGCTCCAGGGGCGTCTGGCCTCGGCGGAGCTCCAGCGGGAGATCAACGACATCCTGCTGGAGATGCGAATCACCGCCATCGACTCCGTCGAGGCGGCGCTTCTCATGGCCCAGGAGCAGGCGCGGCTCACCGCGCTCCACGACGAGGCCAATGACATTCTGGCTCAGATGCTGCGGGAATCCGAGGATCTCTCCCGCCGCTATTTCGCCGACCCGATTCACCAGCTCCGCTATCAGCACGCGGTTCTGGAGGCCAATGCTGCCTTCCAGAGTGCCCAGCGGTGGGTCTTCTTCATGTCGCGCGCGCTGCAGTTCAAATACCCCTACGGGACGCTGTGGTCGCACACGTTTGGGGGGCGGTCCTTCGACGCGGGCAGTGTGCTGCGCGTGCGAAACGCCCCCGAGCTGGAGGAGCTGGTCGCCGCCATGCGTGAGTACGATGCCCTCACCTCCTTCACCAACACGCGCGTCTACCTTGTCAGCCGTTTCTCCCTGCGTGACGACATTCTGGGGCTGTGGAGGGCGAGCGATCCCATCGGGGAATTCCGCGCCGCGCTGCGCGGGCTCGAGGAGGTGATCGACACCGACAATCGGGAGATCGTCTTCCCCTTCGGCACCGTGCGGCGCCCACCCGGCTACAACGTCTTCCACCCGGACAACTTCGCCGACAAAATCGAGGAGATCTTGGTCCGTCTGCCGGGCTCCCACACGGTTCCCCGAGACACGGTGTCGGGTGACCTGAGCTACGGCGGAACGGCCTTCATGCGCCCTGTCGAGTCCTCCACGGCGGTGCCGAGCGACTGGATCACCAGCTGGTGGATCTACCGCGACGATCGCTGGCAGCAGCGCGACACCTTGGAGGTGACCATTGATGTGCGCCTGGTGCCATCGAGTGAGGCGGGCATCCAACCGCAGCCCGGGGATTTCAACATTGCACAGTTCGGCGAGCGCAGCGTCGCCGCCACCGAGTGGACGCTGAGGATCGACACCATGGCTCAGGGGCAGGCGCTGATTCACATCGACGAGATCGATGACATTGAGGTCTGGCTCAGGCATCGGGCGTTCGACCGATGAGCCAGACCAACCGCATGCTAGTCCCAGCGAGGAGGAGTTGAACAATGAGATTCACACTGATCTGTCTGGCCATCTCAGCGTTGGCTATTCTGCCCGCGGTCGCCCAGGACGTGCCGGAGCTGGTCAACTACCAGGGTCTGCTGACCGACGCGGGGGGAGTGCCCCTGGCCACGGGCACCTGTGATCTGTCCTTCAGCCTCTACGCGGATGCCGACGGCAACACGCGCGTCTGGGGGCCGGAGACCCATGCGGATGCCCAGGTGATCGACGGGCAGTTCAACGTCATTCTCGGCAGCACCGAACCTCTCGGCGACGCTTTCCAGGAATCCGAGCGTTACCTCGGTGTCGCGGTCAGCCCGGAGGCGGAGATCACCCCGCGCCAGCGAATTCTCAGCACGCCCTACGCGCTCAGTGCCAGAAACGGGGTGCCCATCGGCACCGTCAACATGTGGTGGGGCGACGTGGCCGATATCCCCGATGGCTGGGAGCTGTGCGACGGGAGCACTGTCCAAACCGTCGGGTCCCCGATCTATGGCGAGGCCAAGCCGAACCTGCTGGATCGCGTTCCACGGGGTGCGCCGTCAGGTGACACGGTGCGTGGTCAGCTGGGGACGTCTGGCTCTGACACCGTGACGCTTGGCGTGGCCAACCTCCCCAATCACAGCCACACCGTCTGGGACGCCTTTATGCTCGAGTGGAATGAATGGCTGGAAGATCATTGGGCTGAAGCGCCACCCGATGGTTTTGAGAGTGGCTCTGGCGGCGACTTCGCGTGGGAATGGAACACAGCGACAAACAACCTGCATGGTCATCTGCCTGGAAACAGCGGTGTGGATTACACCAACAACAGCTATATCTGCAGAAGAAAGACAACGCATGAGACCGGAGGTGCAATGTCCCAACCCTTTAGTGTCGTGCCAAGCCACCAGGAGCTGTTTTTCATCATTCGGGTTCTGTGATGCTGGGCCCTGGGAGATCTGACGGCGGGAGATGGTCAGGGGCTTCACCGAGGACAGACATTGGTCCCCACTTCCCCTGAGGCATGGGGACGGCACAGACCGACGAGCAGGAGGTCGGCGAGAACGCCGGCGCCGATGAGCGCGGCGAGCAGGGGCAGGTGATCGAACTG
>JAFGKF010000289.1 GCA_016928695.1 Candidatus Sumerlaeota bacterium
AGAGCGCGGAGTCCGCAGAGCGTGAGAATGATTGTGCCGGAATTCCCATTCCGGCATCCCTCTGCTCCCTTCTCCCCTGGTGGGAGAAGGGCCGGGGATGAGGGGGGTCAGCGGAGTGCGGGAAGGGGAATTCCCGCACGATCGTCCGAAAGGCACCTCCACGCGGAGGTGCGCCGCTCAGAGAATCAGATATCCCCTGTCCTGCAGCTCGCTGACCGAGCGGCCCACCTTCCGCAGCACGTCGCGCTCGACGCTCAGGCTCTGGACCTTCGCCAGCTCGCTGCGGTCGAGGAAGATCCCCTTGCACCCAGGGCAGATGTCGACGAGCAGGCTCTCGCCGGGGATGAAGGCGGTCTCGACCAGCGTGATGTCCTCACAGCGAGGGCAGGGGCAGTCGGTGGAGTCCCCGTTCGCGATGGCATCATCCATCGAGGGGACGTCCTCGGTGGTCTCGGTGTAGAAGGCGAGCTCGCCGTGGTCGAACCAGATGCCGCTGCACTTCTCGCAGAAGTCCAGCTCCACCCCCTCCGTGGTGAACGGGGCCATCTCGGCGGAGCACTTGGGGCAGTTCATTCGGTTGTCTCCTTCTGTCAGGGGGTTCCCTCAGGGGGTGCCGGTGGGATCTGCGATGGCAGCTCGCGCGGGAGCGAGCTCCCCAGCGTCATCGGCCGCGGCGCGGGGGGCAGGCTGCTCTCCAGCGAGCGGATCAGGTTCCGCGTCTGCATGTCGATCTCCTCGCGGAGCACCGGTGGGATCTGGCCCTGCTCGGCGAAGATCTCCTCGATCTCGGAGTTCGGCTCGCCGGTCTCGGTCACCATGATTCCCCACATCAGAAGAAAGCTCCCCGAGATGAAAAGCAAGCAGGAGAGGCCCACACTCGCATGGCTCCAGATGTCGCGGTTCAGAGTCAGAAACAGCCCGGCGCCGAGCAGCGCCGCCCCACCGAAGAGCGCATTGGGCTGGGCGCTCCGCTGCGCCAGGAGAGCGAGCACGGCGAGGGCGATGATCCCCCCCACCGCCCAGATCGTCAGCGCACGCACCCTCTCCCGGTCACTGAGAGGTGTTCCCCGCGCCGAGTCCATGTTCTCCCAGATGCGCTGAAGCTCCTCGCAGTCCCGCTCGGCCTCGGCGAGCTGCTCGGGCGTCAGATGATAGATGGCGGCGGGCCGCTGATCGGATGTGGGCGCCTGAACGGGAGCGGAACCCTGATCGCTCCCCGCGGGTGGGGTGGGCGTGGATGCATCCATGGCCGGTGATCTCCTCGGCAGAGATCCTCATCGACAGGGGGCGGGGCAGGATTGAGGGGTTTGAGCTCAGCCTGGGGGCTGTTGCTCGAGAGTGGCCAAGATCTTGGCCAGAATCACGTCGATCGCCACCCGGTTGAAGCCCCCCTCGGGGATGATCAGGTCGGCGTAGCGCTTCGAGGGCTCGATGAACTCGCGGTGCATCAGGCGGACCACCTTGAGCCACTGGTCGATCACCGACTGCATCGACCGGCCGCGGTCCTTCACGTCGCGCGAGAGGCGCCGGATGAACCGGACGTCGTCGGCGGTGTCGACGAAGATCTTGATGTCGAACCGCCTGCGCAGGTCAGCGTCCACAAGGGTCATGATCCCCTCGACGACGATCACGCGCGCCGGCTCGATGTGCTCGGTCTCGCGCGAGCGCGTGTGGGTCACGAAGTTGTAGACGGGCGCCTCGATCGCCTCCCCCCGGCGCAGCGTGTCCAGATGCTCGATCAGCAGGGCATGGTCGAATGCGTCGGGGTGATCGTAGTTGATCTTGGCCCGCGCCTCCGGGGAGAGCTCTGAGCGATCCAGGTAGTACGAGTCCTGCCCCAGGCGGAGGAAGCTCTGCCCTTTGAGCCGGGAGTGGATCTCCTTCGCAACCGTCGTCTTGCCTGAGCCCGTGCCCCCCGCGATGCCGATGACAAGACGCTCCATGCGCTGTCACTCCCAGACGGGTCGGGGCCGCTGAATGCGCCCCTCCAGGCAGACGTTGTCGCCGAACTGGCGGATCGAGATGTCCGTCAGCTTCAGAGCCCGGTCCATCGTCGGCGTGCCCCAGCCCAGCAGCGGACCGCCCGGGAGCCGGCCGCCGAGCACCTTCGGGGCCAGGAAGCAGACCAGCTTGTCGACCAGTCCCTCCGCGAACATCGAGGCGGCCAGCTGACGCCCGCCCTCGAGGAGAACGCTCTGGATCCCGCGCGCGTGGAGCTCGCGCATCAGGCTCACCAGGTCCACGCGGCGGTTGGCCGAGTCGACCACGATCACCTCGTGGCCGCGCTGCCGCAGCTCTTCGCGCTTGGCCGCCGAGGCCTGCTGCGAGGTGGCGATCAGCACCTTGCCCCCCGTCTCGTCGTTGAGAAGGCGGGCATTGGGACCGATCTTGAGATGCCCATCGACGACGATGCGGATCGGCTGTGGCCCCTCATGGTCCGGCAGGCGCACAGTCAGCTCCGGATCGTCGCGGACGACGGTGCCGATGCCGACCATGACCGCATCCATGAGGGCCCGCATCTGGTGGACATGCTGTCGCGCGACCGCGTTGGAGATCCACTTGGACTCTCCCAGATCGGTCGACGTCCGCCCGTCGAGACTCATCGCCCACTTGGTGACAACAAAGGGGCGACCCATCGTGTGATAGGTGCAGAAAGCCTCGTTGAGCCGGGCGGCCTTGTCGCCGAGAAGGCCGACGCTGACCTTCAGCCCCGCACTCTTCAGCGCTTTGATCCCCTGGCCCTGGACCTCGGGATTCGGATCCTCCATCGCCACCACGACGCGTGAGAGCCTGAGCTCGAGGATCGCGTCAGTGCAGGGCGGCGTCTTGCCATGGTGGCAGCACGGCTCGAGCGTGACGTAGAGCGTCGCGCCCTCGAGCGAGTCATGGGCGGAGCGGATCGCCTCGATCTCCGCGTGGGGTCCACCCGCGCGCCGGTGATAGCCCTCGCCGAGAATGACGCCATCGCGCACGAGCACAGCACCGACCATGGGGTTGGGGCGGGTGAGGCCACGGCCACGCTGGGCCAGAGCCAGGGCCCGGCTCATGTAGCGCTCGTCGGCGGGTGAGAAGGTGGCCATGTTGCGCCCCTGATGGCGCCCGCGCTCAGCCCACGCCGTAGAATGCGCAGACGGCGCCGGCGACGGTCTCGATCGCCCGCTTGGTCATCCCGGGATAGCACGGCAGGCTCAGCGCCTGCTGGCAGATCTCCTCGGCCACGGGGAAGTTCCCCGCGCGGTAGCCGAGGTAAAGATGGCTGGGCTGCAGGTGGTGCGGCACCGGGTAGTAGACCGACGTGCCGATGCCCTGATCCTGCAGGTGGGCCTGCAGCTGATCGCGGCTGTCGCACAGGATTGTGTAGTAGTTGACCACGTGCGAGCCGTCCTCCGGGATCACCGGGCAGACGACGGGGGCGTTGGCGAGCAGCTGGTTGTAGAGCAGGCCGTTGGCGACGCGGTCCTGGTTGGACTCATCCAGATCCGGCAGCTTCAGCCGGAGCAGAGCCGCGTGCAGCGAGTCCAGGCGCGTGTTGAATCCGATCATGTCGTGGAGAATCGGATTCGCCGAGGACTTGCCGTGGTCGCGGAACCGGCGGCAGCGGTCGGCGATCTCATCGTTGTCCGTGGCGATGGCTCCCCCGTCTCCCGAGCCGCCCAGGGTCTTGGTCGGATAGAACGAGAAGCAGCCCGCGTTGCCGAAGGTCCCCGCCCGCTTGCCCGCGAAGGTGGCCCCGCAGGCCTGCGCCACGTCCTCGATGATGAGAACGCGCCGCTGGTGGGCGTAGGCGGTCAGCTTGTCCATCTCGGCGACGCGGCCGAACATGTGCACTGGAAGAATCGCCTTCGTGTTCGGCGTCGTCACCGCCTCGAGCTGGTCGGTGTTGAGGTTGAATGTGTGGCGCTCGATGTCCACGAACACCGGGCGGGCACCCGCGCGGATGATCGTGTCCACCGTGGCGATGAAAGTGAAGGGGGACGTGATGACCTCGTCGCCCTGGCCGATGCCGCACGACTTGATCGCCAAGAGGAGCGCATCGGTCCCCGAGTTGACGCCGACGACGTGCTTGACGCCCAGATACCGGCGGAATTCCTCCTCGAGCTGGGCCGTCGCGGGACCGTTGATGAAGGCTCCTCGGTGGAAGACCTCTTTGAAGGCCACCTCGATCTGGGGCCAGAGGTCCTCGTGCGTGTCTGAGAGGTCGATGAACGGCACCTGCATGGGCTGCAAAAATCCTTCCATCCGTGCCCCCGGAGGCTGCCGGGCACACTACATTCATTCGCCGCCCAGAGGGCGGCAAACGGGTGGCACATCATTCCGATGGCAATTCATGCAAGTCAACAGGGAATCTCGAATCTCCGGGGAAAAAGAGGGACGGGCTCAGAGCGCCAGGGGTGAGCCAACTCCCCACCCGTCAGTTCTTCAGCATGCCTCGGGTCATCTCGCAGCCATGATGACCCCTTCTCGAGAGAGAGATGAAGCCGCCGATCCTGAGCGATCGGATGGGCCTGATTTATCAGCTTTTACCGAAAGGGCTTCAGGGCGAACTCAGAGACCGGGAACGCGTGGCCCCATCATCACCCTCAGCCAAGAGGCGATCTCCAGCTCGACCACCGCGAGCCCCGCGGCCAGGAGCCAATGGGGCCACTCCCGCCTGCGAGAGAGAAGGCGGGGAGCACTCAGCGCACGGATCAGGGTGAGGTTGATCAGTGTCATAAGACCGGCCAGTCCTGTCACCGCGGCCCATCCCACCGCGATCCAGATCAGGGGGATCGGCAGGGCCAACGGGGCCACGAGCAGCAAAGCCAGGCCCACTGGAGCGGCCAGATCCCTGGGGGTCTGGAGAGGACTCAGCCCCTCCTCCGTGGAGCTCGGTGACACGAGGTTCATCACGGGCACAAGCAGAGCAGGGAGAGTGAGACCAGTCAGGAGACCTGTGACCAGACGCCGAGCGTTCGTCCATGGCAGGTCGGGCCAGAGCCCCGCACTGACAACGTCGAGTCCCATCAGCCCCCAGATCACCAGGAACAGTCCCATCACCCACGTGGGCCAGATCACAGAGGAGCGGATGCGCCCCCGCAGCCACACCGCGAGCAGCATCGCCAGGGCGCCCAGATGCACCCCTGTGCAGCGGGCACACGCGGGGAGGGCCACCTCACCCAGGTGAAGCGTTCGCTCAGGGAGCTGATGGCAGATGCCGCTGCAGAGATGAGAGGCGAGTTCGGACATGACCACTCAGGGCCACTGGGTCGGGATCGTCCCTGACTGCATCAGTCGGAGCTGCTCCGCCAGCTGGCAGGAGCACGCGATGACATGGAGCACGAAGAGCACACAGGCCAGCACGACCAGGATCTTCCCATCGCGCCGTTTGATCGTGGGATTGACCGGATCGAGCCAGAGAAACCCGACAATGATCCCAAGCATGGGGCCGAGGATGGGGATGATACCGATGAGCAACAGCAGAGCGATCATCCCACCCGCTCCGGGAAGTGTCTCGGGCGCCGGAGCCCCGAAGGACGGAGGGCCAGCGAGGGGGCCGAGACCAGCGGCTGTCGCCGTCTGAGACGCGCTGCTCTGGGCTGCTCCCGTGCCGCTCGCGAGACCCTCGTGGCATCGGTGATGGTGAACGGCGCCGTTCACCACGCGGACCAGCTGATGCTCACGGATCGCCTCACCACAGACCGGGCAGATCTCACCGACGTGCTGCGGCTCGGCGTAGAGAATGGGCGGAGGAGAGTGACTCATCTCGAGAACCCCACTGCTGATTTCACAACCTCTGGGAGCGCCGGAGGCGCGTCACAGCCATAGCCCAGGGCAAGCGCGAAGTCCGCTGGTCTTTCCGCCGAAGCCAGAGGCGAAGGCGGAGAGCGGACGAGCGCGTCGCCTTGGGAAAAGGCGCCGAAAAACAGACCGGCTGGCACGCATTCTTGCGCCCGCAAGAATCGTGACAGCCGAACCAGGGCTGTGGGACCTCTTGTAGTGTCCACCGGGGCACCCGTCGAGCCTGAAAAGTGCTTGGCCCCCAGCGGCCACCTCTGATAGGCGGGGACAATGGACACATCGCACCGAATCCCCGTCACCCTCGAGCGCTGCTCCGATTACACGCCTGAGAATGTCGAGCGAGCCCTTGAGTGCGCTCTTGCGCCTCTCGGCGGAATGGCCGCGCTCCTCGGCGATGCCCGGCGCGTGATCCTGAAGACCAATTTCCTCACGCCCGGACCCGCCGCCGATGGCCACACAACGCACCCCGCCGTGGTCGAGGCCGTGGCCAAGAGCGTGCTCGCCTGCGGCGAACGGCGGGTCGTCATCGCCGACAGCCCCGCGATGGGCTCCGCGCGCCGTGTCGCCCGCCGCAACGGGGTGGGGGAGGTGGCCCGGCGGCTGGGGATCGAGATCTGGAGCCTGAATCAGCCCCGGCGCGTCGATCTCCCCCCCGGCGAGGCGGAGTGGCGCCACCTGGTGATCGACCGCCGTCTGATCGAGCCGGGGACGCGCATCATCAACCTCCCGAAGGCGAAGGTCCACGGCCAGATGTACGTCACCCTAGCGATCAAGAACCTCTTCGGGGCGATCTGCGGCAAGCGCAAGCCGCTCTGGCATGTCTCCGTCGACGCCGACCGCGTGCGCTTTGGGCGCATGCTGGTGTGGCTCCACCGTGTGATCCAGCCCGCGCTGCACGTCATCGACTGCATTGACGCCATGGAGCGAAAGGGACCGCGCGGGGGCGACATGCGGCGCGTGGGTCTCATCGCGGCCTCCTGCGATGCCGCGGCGCTCGACCGCGTGATCGTCGAGGTGCTCGGGCTCGACCCCGAGAGGCACCACGCGCTCGTCGCCGCCCGGCAGCTGGGCATGGGCGCGACCGAGCTCGATGAGATCAGCGTGCTCGGAGAGGCGATCGACGCCGTGCGCGTTGAGGGATTCCAGGAGGCGCGTCAGACCGATCTGGCCTTCCACATTCCCCGCCCGCTGCGGTTCCTCATGCTCAGGGTGCTGATGCGCGGGGTTCCCCAGCACGATCACCGACCTTCGTGATTGATCCCCCGGGGCCAACCGTGTGAGGATCCCAGTCAACGCCGAACCGGAGCGAGACATTGCCCACCATCGAGATCCTGGGTGTTCACCCCTTCCCCGAGGCCACGGAGCCGTGCCACCTCGTCGAGGTGCTCGTTCACGGTGCCGACGGCGACTTCGCCATCTTCGACTTCACCCAGGAGCGCCCTGGCCTCTCGCAGGTCGAGTGGCAGATCCCGCACTGCGCGAAGATTCTGAGCCCCGAGGGCACCGAGGTCCTGGCCGACGCCGCGGGGACCTGCGACGACCTCGACCTCTGGATGGGAGACGTCCGCCTCGCCTTCTTCTTTCATCATCTCGACCCCTCGTTGCCGCTCCAGACGCCCTTCGGCGAGGCCGCTCTCCCCGAGCCCTCCGCGCTCCCCGACCGCCTGCGCGTGATGGAGTACGAGGAGGACTGAGCGCCTCCCACATCTCGGGTGGAGCGCCGGCGCCCCCGCCGGCATTTCGCTCACAGCCATGCAACCGGGCATGCCGGCGAGGGCGCCGGCACTCCATCATGAATCTCTCCCATCGTGCCGGAATTCCCATTCCGGCACTCACCCCATCAGCGCGGGGTGCATCAGTCGTGGCGATATCGACAATCCGCCAAATGGCCCTTCTTTCCTCTGGCCATGTCCGATTTCGGGCAGTATGCACCGTGGCATGATGTCTGCCAAAACCCTCATCACTTCACTCGGAATCCTCCTCGCCATCGCTGGCTGCCAGCGCACCCCCCCGCCGCCCACGACGATCTTCGTCACCAGCCCCGGCGGCCACCTGCGCACGGGGTGGCGGCGCCCGTTGGTCCACTCGGAGTTCGAGCACTTCTACATCTCGGAGCTCCAGGTCAGCGACGAGGACCCCACGGAGTTCAACAACCTCGTCGGGCTCGTCTTCCGGGGGCTCGCCCCCATCAGGCGCCTGGTGCTCGACACCATGCTGCTCGACGACTACCTCCTGGGCGCGGAGCAGGGGCTGCTCGGCCCCGATGCCCCCGGCGGACGCCAGGCGCTCATGGTCTACCACATCCGCCGCGACCTCGAGGGGATGCCGGTCGCCGAGGGCATGACGCTCAGCCTGGGATCGGAGCTCGAGCGCACCGAGGAGGGGATCTACTTCCAGATGCTCCATGTGCGGATGGAGGACCTCATCACCGACGGCGCCGTCGATGGTCGCCCCGATCTCATCCAGATCGTGATCGACTCCAACGCCCCGACGCTCGGATGCCTCGAGGTGCTGATCGAGAGCCGCCCCGCATTCACGGGAGAGCCCCTCTACACCTACACGATCTCGCGCCTCTACGACAGCCTCCCCACATCGCGCGAGCCCGAGGTGCGGCATGAGGGGCGTGAGAACGCCGAGATCGCCAACTGGTACATCGAGAACATCTGGAACCCCTTCCGCGGCGAGACGTTCACGGAGCTCTGCGCGCAGAATCCGCAGGGATTCCTGCTCCCCGGCGAATTCATCCGCCTCGCGCGGCTGCCCGAGGAGATCCCCGCGGGGACCAATTTCCCGCCGCCCGAGTCCTCCCCCTGAGAGACAGCGTGAGCCGCGCGGTCATCACCATCTTTGGCAGCAACCGGCCCGAGAAGGGCAGTGAGGCGTACGAGCGCGCCTGGGAGGTGGGGCGCGGTCTCGCCAAGGCGGGCTTCACGATCTGCAACGGCGGCTACGGCGGCACGATGCGCGCCACCGCCGACGGCGCCCAATGTGGGGGCGGCGAGGTCATCGGCATCACCGTCGAGCCCTGGGGGCCGCCCAACGAGTTCGTGACGCAGCGCATCGCCCACCCGGCGCTGATCCCGCGGCTCGTCGACCTCGTCGAGCGCGGCGAGGCCTACGTGGTGCTCCCCGGGGGCACGGGCACGCTTCTCGAGATCGCCCTCGTCCTCGAGCATCAGCACAAGGGCTCGATGACGCGCAAGCCGCTGTGGTTCCTCGGCACACAGTGGAGCCCCGTGCTCCGCGCGGCGTTCGAGGACCAGGCGAATTATCGGTGGGTTGGGGGCGAGACAAACCTGCCCGACTATCGCTTCTTCGAGACCCCCGCTGAGCTCGTCGCCGCGGCGGACCAACATTTCCGTTGAACCGATGATCCGATGACCTGTTGAATGAGCCGCGGGTGGGCACCTCTCTCGGAGGTCATCTCAGCCGATGAACACCTCAGCCGACCCGCATGCCGGCCTCTTCGATCTGAAGGGCCACGGGACCAACGTCAAGACCGAGATCATCGCCGGCGTCACGACGTTCATGACGATGGCCTACATCATCTTCGTGAACGTCCTGATCCTCAGCGTGGCGATTGGACAGGACGACGAGACGAGGCTCTCCCTCGCCACGGCGACCTGCCTCTCAGCCGCGTTTGCCTCGCTGATCATGGGCCTGTGGGCCAACTACCCGATCGGTCTGGCCCCGGGCATGGGCATCAACTCCTTCTTCGTCCTCACCTGCACGGCCATGGGGGTGCCCTGGCAGACGACGCTGGGCGCCGTGTTCTGGGCCGGGGTGTTCTTCATCATTCTCTCTTTTTTCCGCGTGCGCGAGGCGATCCTCAGCGCGGTGCCCAGCTCCCTGAAGAGCGCCATCGCCGCCGGCATCGGACTGCTCATCGCCTACATCGGTCTGCGGCTGGGAGGATTTCTCGCCGCTGCCCCGGCCGCATCGGGAGACCTCACCCAGCTCGGTCCGATGCACACCACGCCCGCGGCCCTGTCGCTGTGGGTCGCCGTCTTCGGCCTGATCGTGACCGGCACCCTGCTGGCGTGGCGCGTGACCGGCGCGATCCTCTGGGGCATCATCCTCGCCACCGTCTTCCATCATCTGCTGACCTGGGGGATCACGGGCGCCACTCCCCACATCGATATCATCGCGGCCCCCAGCTTCACGCTCTTTGGCAAGCTGGACATCTGGGGCGCCTGGACGCTCGGCGCCATCGAAGCGATGCTGATCTTCTTCTACATCGACCTGTTCGACACCGTGGGGACGCTGATCGGCGTGGCCAAGGAGGGCAATCTCCTCGACGAAAAGGGCGAGCTGCCTCGGGCCAATCGCGCGCTGCTCTCCGACGCCATCGGCTCCGTCTTCGGCGCGATCATGGGCACCTCGACTGTGACGAGCTACATCGAGTCGACCGCCGGCATCGCGACGGGTGGTCGCACCGGACTCACCGCGGTCACCGTCGGTGTGCTCTTCGCCCTGGCCGCGTTCTTCGGCCCTCTGGCGGGGCTGGTGCCGGGCTCAGCCACTGCGCCGGCGCTGATCATCGTCGGCATCATGATGATGCGGCAGGTGCGCGAGCTCGACTGGAACGACTGGCCCCACCTGCTCGCCGCCTTCATCGTGATCCTGATCATCCCCTTCACCAACGCCATCCACACCGGCATCGCCTTCGGGTTCATCGCTTTCCCCGTCCTGATGCTCCTCTCCGGCCGCGGTCGCCAGGTCAGCGCGCTGATCTATATCCTCGGAGCCCTCTTCCTCGCCCGCTACCTCTGGCTGCCGATCCCGACGGAGCCGGAGAGTCCGGAGCCCGAGGCGCCTGCGGCTGAGGTCGTGTCACAGGGCTGAGACAAAGAGAGGGGCCGGTGGGACACGCCCACCGGCCCGGAATCAGCGTGCTGAGCGGACGCTCAGCGATAGATCTCGTAGCTCTGAACGGGTGTCTGGCCGGGCCCGATCTGGTATGTGGCCACATTGGTGACCCCCTGAGCGGTGAGGTCCTGCGCGGTGCCTCCACCGTCGAGGTTGGCACTGGGGGCACTCAGTGATGGCATGAACTGGTTGGAGATCCAGCCGTCCCAGCTGGTCACGTAGGCCACCACCTGGATGAGATCCCCGTCGCTGAGACCACCGATGTCGCTCAGGGGGATGGAGACCTCGTAGCCGGTGTCGACGCTGAGGGGGTCGTACAGGATCGGGTCATTGGCCCCACTTCCCCCGCTGACGCCGTCGATGTTGGAGGCGTTGTAGCCGATCTGGATGTCACGGGCGGAGGTGGTGCTGAAGTCCACCAGGCCCGACGTGCTGCCACCGGAGCCCCCGTCGCCGAGGTCCTCGCCGGCCACGGTCGATGGCCCGGTGAGCGTGATGAAGTTGGCGAAGGCGCCGAAGCCACCGTTCTCGAAGACGACCGCGCAGTCCGCGGCGAAGGGCAGCGTGTCACCGTCCATGCCGGCGAAGGCCCGCAGCTCATTGGCGGTCTGGTTGAGCGGATCCGGCAGCGTCGTGACACCCGCCGGGGTGGAGGCGAGGGGATCGGTGTCGATCAGGATGTGGATGGCGTTGCCGTTGCTCTCGAGCACCCCCGGCAGACCGATGACCAGCGCATCGGGTGAATTGGTGATGAGGATGGCGTCGAGCTCGCTGCCATTGGCGGTGACGGCGTCGGCGTCGGAGTTGTTGCCGTATCCGGTCTGCACGGTCTGATAGGTGATGGGATCGACGGCACCCCACTCCGACAGATCGCCATCGGGTGTCGGAACCACATTCCCCGTGGCGACTGAGAATCCACCGCGGAGGTAGCTCCCGCTGGCGCTCGCCGTCATGTGCGCCGCCGCTGTGGGCGCCAGCATGTTGCGCGGGAGGCCCACGGAGGAGGTGGTGTAGTACGCCGGATCGTCGTTGAGGGTGTCGACCTCGGTGACAGTGCCGGCGGGGTCAATGACATTGGTCAGGGCATCGGGGCCGGTGGTCGGCGCACCGCAGTTGTTCAGTGTCACACCCGCGCTGCTGACGTTCCAGACGCCGTCCGTGCCCGCGCCGGAGAAGAGACAGTCGGTGAACACGACCTTGAGATCATCGTCCGGCTGGCTGTCGATGATGACCTGGTCCTGGTTGGACGGGGCTGCGGCGGCGTTGTTGTGGAACGTGCAGTTCGTCGCCGTGTAGGTCTCCGGGCCCGCCGCGGCGTACGTGGCGGTGTACCAGCCGACGCCCCCGTTCTCGGCGGAGACGGAGTCACGGATCGAGAACGCCAGCACGGTGTCGGGATCCGTGGTGAAGCCGCCCTGGCCATCGTCGGTGGGATCGTTGTCGATGAAATAGGCGTGGTCGACGTCGAACGAGCCGGCGCCGAAGAAGCGGCATCCCCAGCTCTCATTGTGGTAGACGATCATCGAGGGGCGACCCTGGGAGCCGGTGATGGTCCACGTGGCCTCGTCGCTCATCTGGATGCCGTAGCGCTGGGAGTTGGAGAAGCCGCAGCCGCTCATGTATCCGGTGCCGCCGACACCGGCGTAGAGCACCGCGCCGTCGTGTGTGCCGGCTGTGGTGCCGCCCGCGCCGTTGACGATGACGTCGGTCAGGGTCAGGTTGATGATCCCGTCGGCGCCGCCGCTGAATGTGCCGCGGGCCATCAGATAGATGCCGTCCGAGGGCATGTTGACGACCCCGGCACCCCCGAAGTCCGGGGTGTCCCACACGCTGGTGGCGAGGGGCTGGTTCGATCCGTCGTTGGCGGTGACCAGCAGGTTGTGCAGCCTGACGTTGAAAGAGTCATCCGCGGTCTCAATGCCACCGGTGATCATGCTGTCTGCGACGGTGCTGGTGCCCGAGGGGATCAGAATCAGGTCCGCCACAGTGACGTCGATCCCATTGGCCCCGATGTACATCCCGTCGCCTGCGGTGGCGGTGGGCAGCGGCTGGCTGGCGAGGGCCCGCAGCATGACAATGGGTCGACTCCCGGGATCTTCCCCCCGCAGGCTCAGAGACCGCGTGATGAGAATCGATTCGTCGTAGGGCGTCCCTGTGTTGCGGACCAGGATCTCCGTCGGCGCGCCGGCATCGTCGATGGCCGCCTGAATCGTTGTGAAGTCTCCGCCTCCCGTGTTGTCGACCACGACGGGAGCGGCGGAGAGGCTCATGCTGAGCATCAGGATCAGAGCGCTGAAAACAGTGACTTTTTTCATGGTGGTTCACACCTCCAAATCGGTGATCTGTGCCGGGATTTCACCGGACCACAGGTTTGCCCCCTGGCTTCACCCAGGGCAGATGGACATGTGGAACGGGTGTGAAGAAAACAGCCTCAAATTGAGGCGGTGGCGATTCACCACCACGCAGAAAATCCCGGTCTCTTCGGCTTCCCGCCATCACACCCACTTGACGGGTCCAACCACCCCCTTTCCTCCCTGATACACTTCTCACCTCACCCGATCACCTCGGGGGAGACGCCCCCAGGCAAACAGAGGGCAAACTGAGAGTCAAGCCGCATTCGCCTCCTGAGTGGAACAGTGCAGGTAGATTGTGACCCACCCCTGCGCCTCCTGCGCTGCATGGGATACCGGGGGCTGGGGGTACTGCGCAGGGCCCT
>JAFGKF010000002.1 GCA_016928695.1 Candidatus Sumerlaeota bacterium
GGCATCAGAGCCATGACGGCGAGACCTCCGGGGGAGAGAACAAGCCCCGCCCAGGTCGCCGTGTAACCCATCAGTGTCTGCAGGAGAAGAGGGAGGAGAACGGTCGTGCTGATGAGGGTGAAACCCACGATGAACATCATGAGGGTCGCCACGGCGAAGTTGCGGTCGCGGAACAGCCTGAGATCCACCACGGGGTGACTGTGGCGGAGCTCCCACCAGACCGCGGTGATCAGGCTGGCGGCGGAGATGATGCTGAGGATGACGATGAAATTCGACTCGAACCAGTCCTCGCGCTGACCCTTGTCCAGCACGATCTGAAGGGCGCCGATGCCGATGGCGACGAGTGCCAGCCCGGGCCAGTCCACTCGGCGGCCCGCGATCGCCTCGCGCCAGCGGGGCGCGCGGGGGGCGCGCAGGACGAGGGAGGTGAGAGTGAACGACACGAATCCCACGGGCACATTGATGAAGAAGATCCATCGCCAGCTGAAGTTGTCGTTGATCCAGCCGCCGAGGGTGGGCCCGATCACCGGGGCGCACACAGTGGCGATGCCCACCACGGCGAAGGCCATCCCCAGCTTCGCCTTCGGGAAGGTGTCGACGAGGATCGCCTGCTGGGTCGGCTGGAGACCGCCCCCGCCGAGCCCCTGGAGCACCCGGAAGAAAATCAGGCTCGTCAGGGTGGGGGCCAGACCACACATCAGCGAGCTCGCTGTGAACAGGGCCACGCAGACCAGATAGAATCGCTTGCGACCGAAGACCGTGGCCAGCCAGCCGCTGATGGGGAGCACGATGGCGTTGGAGACGAGATACGAGGTCAGAACCCAGGTGCTCTCCTCCTGCCCCGCCGAGAGGCTGCCGCCGATGTGAGGCAGCGCCACGTTCACGATCGTCACGTCGAGCACCTCCATGAACGTCGCGATTGTGACCACCACCGCGATGATCCATGGATTGCCCGCCGGTGGAGAGACAGGGAGATGGGCCCCCGATGGGCCCTGAGAGAAGCTCATCGGATGCGGACCTGAGGAACGACGGACATGCCGGGAACCAGGATGAACTGGGGATCCGGCGGCTCATCGAAGACGATCTTCACAGGGACGCGCTGGACCACCTTCACGAAGTTGCCGGTGGCATTCTCCGGGGGGAGAAGACTGAATCGCGCACCCGTGCCCGCCTGGATGCTGTCGACGTGAGCGTGAAAGACGACACCGGGGTGAGCATCCACCTCGACGAGCACCGGCTGCCCGGGGCGCATGTGGGTGAGCTGGGTCTCCTTGAAGTTTGCGGTGACCCAGACGTCCGGGGGGACAATCGCCAGAAGGGCTTCGCCCGGCTGAATGTAGTCCCCCTCCTCGACGAGTCGGCGTGTCACGTGTCCATCCCGAGGGGCGGTGATCCTCGTGTGCGCGAGATCGATCTCCGCCTGGCGCAGCTCCGCGCTGGCCTGTTCGACCTCGGCCTGCGCGCTCAGCACCTGGGCCTCGCTGATGCCCACTTGCTCGGGCACAGACTGCGCCGAGACCAGCCGCGCCTGAGCCTCGGACACGCGGGCCTCGGCCTGGGACACCACGTCCGCAGCGGCCTGCCTCGCCGCGCGCGCCACCGCGACGTGCGCCTGGGAGGAGACCACCCGCTGGCGAGCCGCATCCAGCTCCGCGCTGGCGGCGCGGGCGGTGGCCACAGCCAGATCCAGCTCCTGCTGGGAGACCACCTCACGCTGCGCGAGGCTCTGGTAACGCAGGAAATCGCTCCCCGCGCGGACAGCCTCGGCCTCAGCCGCTCTCATGGCGGCAATCTGCTCTTCGAGATCCGCCTCGGTGGCGGCCCGCTGAGCCTCCGACTGCAGGAGCTGGCTTCGGGTCGCGGCGAGATCGGCCTCCGCGAGAACCACACCGGCCTCGGCCAATGCGAGCGCTCCACTGGCGGTGATGCGTGTCAGATCCACACTGATCGCAGCGCTTCTCTGCCTGGCCTGAGCCATCTCCAGCGCGGCCCGGGCCTGCGCCACACGCGCCTCAGAGCTCGATGGATCAATCTCGACCAGCAGATCACCCCGGTGGACCAGCTGGTTGTCGGTGACATGCAGGTGAATGACATGGCCGCCCACATCGGTGCTGATGCGGATGATGTGCCCGTCGATGAAGGCGTCGTCAGTCGACTCGTAGGAGAGGGAGCGGACAAAATGAGACAGACCATAGATCACTCCAGCGATGACGAGGACCCCGATCAAAATGCGGGGGAGTCTCCGAGCACGGCCCGAGCGCGGAGATGGGCTCTCTCGCCCTTGTGGCCCCGCGGGCACCTCGGCTCCCGGTGAAGAGGAGTCCCCGGCAGCCAGTCCCCTCTCGCTCTTGGTCGGATCCATTGGGCTCATCTCCAGCCAGACGGTCGAAGGATTGTGCCACAGGTGGGACTCACCTGCAGTCTTTTTCTCCAGCACACCCGACTCGTTCCGGTCCAGCGGGGCATCATCTCGGTGTGTGGTTTCGGGCAGTGGGGGATGTGTGGTTCGCCCGGACGGATGCCCTGCAGGGGAAGCCCTTTCAGCCTCTCAGAGCCCCCGGTTGACCAGATGGACCACGTCGGCGGTGTTCACCACCGTGTCGCTGTTGTCGTCGGCCAGCCAGTGGTCGATGCCCACGAACTCCGTGAGCCCCAGAAGATAATCCACGACATCCAAGTGGCCCATGGCGCGGCACTCGTCAGCGCCGATGTCCACGCCGCTGCGCTGGGGCCGCACCTGACCCTCGAAGTCCACCGGGACTCCGATGTCCACAGCGGTGTCAATGGCGGCGGAGCCGGGGATGACGTGATAGTCCTCGCCGGCGCGACTGAAGAAAAGCGGGTCTCCGTGGACATCATTCGCGCCCGGCGTCAGACCCGGTGAGTAGTCCGCCGCGACCTCATAGAACAGGCTGTGATCCCAGTTGGCCGCAGAGACCGCGTCGGCCGCGATGCCCGTCGCGTGTCCCACGATCAGATTGTTGCGGAGCTCGACTCCGCCCCGGCTCTCCTCGAACCGCACGCCCTCGCCTGAGGCGCCTCCGTTGTCCACCAGCGTGTTGTGCCAGACCAAGACCTGCTCGAGTTCCCCGCCCTGATAACCCAGTCCCAGACCGTCACCCCCCAGAGTCGCAGAGTTGTGGTGGATCACATTGTTGGCGACGACCGTCGACCCTCCCCTGACCAGGATGCCCCCCCCGGGTGCGGCCCCCTCTCCCTCTGCGCTCGCCGTGTTTCCATGGACGTGGTTGCTCGAGATCAGAGCGATGCTCCACCCCCGGCTGAGAACCGCGATTCCCCCCCCGCCGCCGACAGCGTGGTTTCCCGTGACAGTGTTTTGGCGGATCAGAGCCGAGGCCTCATCACCGACCACGATTCCTCCCCCGTGGCTGTGACTGGGATACTCTGCCTCTCCACCCGTGATCGTGAATCCCTCGATCAGAGCGCTTGTTCCATTGCCCTGGATGGCCACCGTGCTGTCGAGGGCGCCGCTGCCGTCGAGAACCGTGGGGTGGGCGTCGACGTCGCGGTCCCAGTCGCCGTCGTTGTGCCCCCCCAGGAGATCCACACTGCGCTCGATGACCAGGTTTTCGACGTAGGTCCCCTCGGCCACCAAAACCTGTCCCCCCCGGGTGGTCTCCCTCAGGCCGAGGTCCACTGTGGAGAAGGGGTGCTCCGCGGAGCCATCGCCCGTGATGTCGCTCCCACTGCCCGCGCTGACATGGCTCACCGCGCGGTAGATCTCGTCGGCGCCGATGTCCAACCCCGTTCCCCGTGGACGCGGCTCCTGGTCCGCATCGATGGTCAGGAGGATGGCGGGATCGCCCCCGTCGGCCAGAGTCGAGGTCTCGCTCAGGTGATAGTTCCCGCCAAGCCGGTCGGTGAACTGCGGATTCACGCTCTGGTGATGCGCACCCCACGCATCTCCCTCGATGTCGGTGACGTTGTCCCACGCGTCGTTGTGATCGATCTCGACGATGGACCCGAGATCCGCGACCACGCCGGTCTCATGCCCCACGATGATGGAGCTGAGCAGCCGGTGAACGCCTCCCCCATCCGTGAACCGCACGCCCACACCGTCATTGTCCACGACCGTGCAATGGACGATCTCACAGATGCCGCCGAGGCACTGAATCCCACCGGTCAGGTCCGCCCCTGTCGTGTTGGAGGCAACGATGTGATTCGTCAGCCGGACGGTCGTGCCGGTCTCTGGACCCAGGAGTATCCCTGCACCCGCCGTGTCACCCATGCCCGCCGCCGAGTTGCCCGTCACCGTGTTGGAGTCGAGGACGGGGCTGGCCACACCCGCCAGCATCAGACCACCGCCCCACACAGTGGCGGTGTTTCCGGTGATCTGGTTTTGCGTGATCGACTGAGGGCCGTGGAGAGTTCCGGGCTCCCGACTCACATGAATTCCCCCACCGGCGGCGGCCTGATTGCCGGAGATCACGTTTCTCCGGATCTCGTAGTGCTCATCTCCCAGGACGCGGATCCCCCCGCCCGTGAGAGCGGCGGTGTTCATGAGAATCTGATTCTCGAGGAGCACCTCCCCCCCATCGTCCATCAGGATGCCGCCTCCCCCATCGCCTGTGACAGCGTCCATCCCCGTGGCCTCGTTCAGCGCGATGAGGTTCCCACGCAGCTCGCCCTGGGCGGAGGAGCCCAGGTAGATTCCCCCGCCGCGGGCGGCGTGGTTGCTCCGGATGATGTTCCGATAGGCGTCAACCATATAATACCCGTAGACCCCACCGCCTGTTCCATCGCCACTGTCGCTGGCCCAGTTGTCCTCCACCAGATTGTCATGGAAGTCTTCGACGTAGTCCAGGTACACCCCCCCTCCATCACCCTCGTCGATCACACTCGCCCTGTTATCATGGATGTGGTTCTCGCACAGCTCTCCGGCGCCGAAAAACCCCCCACCATAGCCGATCCTGTTCACCGAGGCGGTGTTGTGGGCGATCTCGTTGTCCCGGAACTCGCTGTTATTGTCACCATCGGTGAAGATGCCTCCGCCGTCCCCTCGGCTCGCGCTGAGACCGTTCGCCGCCAGATTGCCCGTGATCGTGTTGCTCACAACCTCCGCGGTGACGGACAGATCCAGGTAGATCCCACCGCCTTGACCATACTCCGTGCCCCCCGACTGGGCGACGTTGCCCGAGATCTCGCTGTGTTCGATCAGCACATCGCCGCTGTGGACCGCGATGCCGCCCCCCTGGGCACGGCTGTGTCCGTCGCCCTCCTGGGCGATGTTCCCGGTGACGACGCAGTGGAGAATCGCCACCGATCCATCGAGGGTGGTGCCGTTGTCGACAAGGATCCCGCCTCCGCGGGCATCTCCGCCTCCAGCATCGCCCCGGCCATTCGTGATCGTGAAACCCTCGATGGTGACAGGGTCAGGCGTGTTCACCCAGACCACCGACCCGGCCAGAACGGCATCGATGGTGGTGACGTTCGTGTCCCAGTCACGCGCGGAGAAATCGGCGTTCCAACCGCCCTCCAGCGCGATCCCGACATCGATCTCCACCGTCTCACTGTACGTGCCCGCCGCCACGCGGACCGTGTCACCGGACGCCGCCGCGTCGACTCCCGCCTGGACCGTCGCGTGGGGGCCCGTGCCCCCCACGTCGATCACCGTCGCGCACCATGCCTTGCCCAATGGCCAGATCAGCAAACAGAGAGTCAGGGCGATCACCGCCCAGGGGAATGGGGAGAGAGATCTCCGCGAATTCGATGTCGTCCAAGCCATGATGGCACCTCCCCATCGAGACGGTCGGTGATCCCCGACCCCCTGAGCGACCGCCGCCTGATGTGTTCCCTCGCCGCATCAGCCTGCAGCCCCAAGACGGAATGAGCAAGGCTGCAGTGGCTCCCTGCGACCAGGATGGAGACGGCGCCCATGGTTGAGCGGTCCAGTATTCCCTGCACAGTGACGGACAGGATCACAGGATCGACGGGATCGCTCCTGTCCTGTGAATCCTGTGATCCTGTCTGGGGAAACAGAGATCCCAGCCCGGACCGAAAATCGATGCAAAGCGTGAGGAATTGAATCAACTGGAGCTAGCGCGGGGATTTGAACCCCGGACCTGCTCTCATGGACGAGCGTGGATGCTGAGAGATGGCGCTGGAGTTCCACATGGGTCACCGCAGCTCTAGCATCCGGAGGAAGCACTGCTCGGTGGCGCAGGTTGACTGGCCGAGGCGAGAGGCGGCGGAGAAGGTGCAAGGGTGGCTCATAGGGCATAGATTCCAACTGTCCCCCTGGACTCGTTTCAAGGGGGCAGGTCACCCCAGGTGCTGCAGTATCTGGAGTGGGCCAAGGAGCACCAGTCCTACATCGTGAGCGTGATCGCCCTGAGCGGCTGCGCGGGTCTCCGCATCCTGGAGAGCTGCTACATCCGCGAGCAGGACATCGACTTCGACCTGAAGACGGTGCGCATCACGTCGGTCGAGCCCTACCATGTCCCGAAGACGCTCCGGAGCCATCGGACGATTCCAGTCGGGGACTTCGTCCTCGATCAGCTGCGCTGGGCCATCGAGCACCGTGCGGGCAAGAGACACCGGGGGTTCATCTCGGTCTCGCCCAAGACGGGCGAGCCCTGGACGGTGGATCAGCAGCACTGCGCCCCCTGCCAGACGATGCGGCGCTACTTGGCAAAGCATGCCCCGAAGGGAACCCCCCGCATCACTTCCCGTAACCTCCGAACCTCCTTCATCTCCCATGCCCGAATGGTGCTGGGAATCAATCCCTTGGCTCTGCGGATGTATGTCGGTCACACGGACGGCAGCGTGCTGGAGGATCACTACACCTGGTGGAGCGTGGAGTTTCTCAGGAGGGAGGTGGTGGAGAAGGCGGAGGGGTGGGTCGGGAAATCAGAGTGTGACTCTCCTCACTCCTCCGACTCTTCGCGTGCCTCGGGCACGTAGACTCGCTTCAGTGGCTGGAGTCCTTTGTAACGGGAGTCGAAATGGTCATAGTGCGCTAGGATCAGGTCCACGAGCTCCCGCCCATCGCGGTGCCCCACTCCAGCCCCCAGAAAGTTGGTCGCGAGCACTTCTGTCTTGCTCAAAACCCTCCTCGGTGGCAGTTTTCAGCACATGGGATTTCGCGAGTCCCGGTGACTTCTGGGGCAGGAGGTCAGGATGGCAAAGCGGGGGAGAAGAGCAGCCAAATCGACCAACGCGAAGAACGGGGCAGCCCTCGGCTTCGAGGCGCAGCTCTGGACCATGGCCGACAAGATGCGCGGCCACATGGACGCCGCCGACTACAAGCACGTCGTCCTGGGGCTGATCTTCCTGAAGTACGTCTCCGATGCCTTCGAGGAGAAGCA
>JAFGKF010000290.1 GCA_016928695.1 Candidatus Sumerlaeota bacterium
CTGAGAGGTGGGCGCAGCACTGCTGCGCCCGTGCCATGGGGCTTCTGAGAGGTGGGCGCAGCACTGCTGCGCCCGTGCCATGGGGCTCCTGAGAGGTGGGCGCAGCAGTGCT
Organism: Candidatus Sumerlaeota bacterium; assembly: GCA_016928695.1. Lineage (GTDB taxonomy): Bacteria > Sumerlaeota > Sumerlaeia > JABWBI01 > JABWBI01 > JAFGKF01. The sequence goes on from JAFGKF010000290.1 coordinate 113, forward strand.
GCGCCCCTACAGCGGGGCTCATTGACTGTGCAGAGCTGAATAATCCCGGGATCGAAAGGTCCCCAGGCGGGTCTGCAGGGCATCGAGGCGATCCATGTCGGCGGATTCCCCCTCCTCCACCAGGGAGTCGATCTCCCTGAGCACATCGCGCACGGCGCTCAGGGTTTCATATGGGGACTTGTCCCGGACCCGCTGCGCCAGCAGCTCGAGTGTCTCCATCCGGGCCGCGATCACACGGCGCTCGGGTGTCAGGAGATCCGCGGGGATCGACGTGAATCTCACCTCATTCTCACCGAGCTCCACCGTGACGCCCGGGAGGAGGTTGGCCTCGATCCACCGGTGGGCTGTGCCGTGACCGGAGACGATGTAGCCGTCCGCGGGGATCATGGAGTTGTTGCCCTCGGCACTGACGACCACGCCGTTGACGACGGTGGCCTCGTAGCCATAGGGATTGGTGCCGGTCTCGGGGGACACATGCTCAGGGGTGAAGATGTGAAGCTCATCTGCACCGCGCCATGAGGAGTTGAAGCCATCGATGCGGTGCGCGGGCTGGTGGATCTGCGTGGAGCCGGAGGTCAGACCCACCGCGGTCTCGACCAGGCGGTCGACCGGACCCGCGGCCAGAATGGCATCGGCGCGCTGCTCCTCATCGATGAAGCGGAGAAAAGCGGCCAGTGAGCTGCCCTGGCGGAGCCCCTCGATGAAGTCGAGGCAGACATCCATCAGCATCAGCCGACGCCCGAGAGCATCGATGTGGTCGTCGAGATCCTCGGCGAGATCAGGGTCGATCTCGTCCGGGAGGCGGTTGCAGAGCTCTGTCAGATCGTCGATTGCCCGTCGCATTCTCACGCGATTGCCGAGGCTGGGATCGGAGAGGCGCTCGGAGACAAGGGCGTTGAGGGGACGAGACTCCTCCATCTCCAGACGGCCCGCGCGGCTGAATTCCGCGAAGGTCTGCAGATCCACCGAGGCCTCACCGCCGATCTCCTCGATCGCCTCGCGCCAGGAGGCCTCGGGCTCATAGCCGTCCGGGTCGTGGAGATAATCCGCGATGGTCGCCAGGGCGATCATCGAGGCGTGGGCCTGATTCATGGGGTTGGAGGCGTGACCGCTGATCCTCTCCGGCAGGCGCGGCGTGCGACCGACCAGGGGGCCGAGGTGGAGGTGATCCGCCACGTAGTCGTTGACGGGGTAGTTGTCCCAGATGAAAGGCGGACGGCCCAGGATCTCAGTGATGGCATCGATGTCCTCGTCGGTGATCGTCGGGGAGATCACCTCCGGACCTGTCCAGACGACATGGATGCGGGGATCGAGCGTCTCGCGCAGCGTCGTCAGATACTCGCTGTCCTCCACCCCGGAGTACTCCGTCGGGCACATGAGGAACCAGGCCTCAGGCTCGCGCTCGAGGAGCTGCTCGAGGACGGTGTTGCACAGGTACATGTGCGCCTCGGCCGCGGTGTCGAAGCGCTCACGGTCCGCCTCGTCCATCCGGTCGGGGTCGATGTCATCGAGGAAGAGCGCGAAGTGGGTCACACCGCTCTCATGGAGACACGTCAGCTTGTCCAGCAGCGCCATCTGGTCGTCCGGGTCGGTGTAGACCATGTCCACACCGGGGCTCATCGCGAAGCAGAGGTTGACGCCCACCGCCTCGCAGGAGGCGACCAGCTCGCGGAACTCGTCCATCCGCTCTTCGCCGTAGGGTTCGCGCCAGCTCTGCCGGTGCTGGGGATCTTCCTTCGGGGCGTAGATGTAGAGGTCGAGGCCGTGGTCGCCGAGGAACTCGATCATGTCGAGCCTCTCCTCATGCGACCAGGGATCACCGTAGAACCCCTCGACGATCCCCAGGGGGACGGCGGCGATGCCGAGACCTGGGATCAGAGCCAAGATGATGAGAGTCCAGACTGAGCGCATGGTGTCATCTCCCCTCCGAGCGGATTGGGATGTGCTGCAAGTGTGCGCAGGGCGGGTCGACTCGTCACGGAGTTTTCTCACCCGCACCGACGTCACGGCAGAGCGTGGGGATCGCCACCCGGAGCCCCGCTGAGAAGATCAGCAGACCGAGGGCCCAGACACCGGCGGTGATCTGCCATTCCAGGGCGCTCGGGGTGTAGTGGACCACCTCGTGCAGGGGGCTCGGGATGAACCCGGGCACGATGAGTCCCAGGCCCTTCTCGATCCAGATCCCCACGGTTGCGAGGAGGCAGGCGCCAGCGAGCCAGCCCGTCAGACGGCGCGATCGGGGATGCAGGAGCATCAGGGCCGCCACCGTGTCGAGGGCGAGCGCGAACCAGATCCAGGGGACCAGAGAGCTGTCGCTCTCCAGGCCGAAATAGAGGAATCGCGCCCCCTCGCTGTGGGAGCCCCCCGTGTGAAAGACGGTGAAGATCTCGCAGCCGATGAAGAGCAGGTTGAGAATCACGGTCACCCGGAGGATCGAGAGGAGTGTCTGGGTTGGTGCCTCGCCCACGGGGGCTCTTGTCCAGCGGCGCAGGAGCAGCAGTGTGATGATGAGGAGGGCGGGTCCGCTGACGAAAGCCGAGGCGAGAAACCGCGGGGCCATCAGCGCGGTGTTCCAGAAAGGGCGGCTGACGAGACCGCAGAGGATGAATGCGGTGACCGTGTGGATCGCGATCGCCCAGCCGATCGAGATCCAGATCGCCGGGCGATGCCAGGCCGCCCATGGCCTCCTGCCCAGGGAGTGGCTGAACAGCTGGTGCCACACGAGGGCCGCGTTGAGAAGCAGGTACACACCGAGGACGATCACATCCCACGCGAGAATCGACTGAGGCCAATTCAGGCGCCCCAGGAATGGGATCAGGTGCCAGAGGCGATCGGGGCGGCCGAGATCGACGACGACGAAGAGGAGACACATGGCGATGGCCGCGATGGCCATGAGCTCTCCGATGATCGCCACCCGGCGCATCTCGCGGTCGCCGCACAGGTGCGCCGGAATGATCATCATCACCGCGCCCGCCGCGATCCCGACGAGAAAGGTGAAGTTGGCGATGTAGAGCCCCCAGAGCACCTGGTTGGTCATGTGGGTGAGGATCAGGCCCTGGGACGCCTGACGCGCCCAGGCGTGAAGGCCGACCAGCGCGACGAGCGTCAGCACGAGCATCCAGAGGAGGTAGGGGAGAGGACCCTCCGTGGCCGTCATCAGCGCATGCCAGAGAAACCGGAGGCGAGCGAACCGCGGGGGGCTCATCGTGCGGGTGGCGATCTCCTCCATGATCGACGTCGCTCTCAGTCCTCGAAGAAGTAGAAGAATCTGGGTGCTGTCCCCGCCTCCTCGCGGAGGGCGAAGGTCCGCCTCTCCGCCAGGACGCGGCAGATCTCAGAGTTCGGATCACGCAGATCGCCGAACACGCGGGCGCCGGTGGGACACGCCTCCAGGCAGGCGGGCAGCCGGCCATCGCGGACACGGTGGAGGCAGAAGTGGCACTTCTCGTCCACGCCGCGAGGCCGGAGGGTGTTGGCGAGAAGGGCCTGATCAGGGTTGATCTCCGCGGCGGGGATCTCGGGAGTCGTCCAGTTGAAGCGGCGCGCGTGATAGGGGCAGGCGACCTCGCAGTAGCGGCACCCGATGCACCAGTTGTAGTCCGTGACAGTGATCCCGTCAGCCTGCTGCCACGTCGCACCGACAGGGCAGGCCCGGACGCAGGGTGGGTTGCGGCACTGCATACACTGAACGGGCATGTAGAACTTGCCCGGCGCCGGGACGGGGTGGTCGTAGGTGGTTGTGCTGTGGGCCAGATCGAGGCTGCCCTGGGTCATCTCCAGAACGCGGATGTACGACTCCGCGCTGGGACGGTCGTGATTGTTCTCTCGATGGCACGCCGCCACACAGGCCCGGCACCCCGTGCACACACTCAGGTTGAGGGCAAATCCAAACTCGACGCCGGGAATGGGAGGGGCGTCGCGGATGGTGACGTCGACACCGTGGACACGGCGTGTCATCTCCTCGAGATGCACGATCAGGCTCTGGATCTCCTCGGGGGAGAGGTCACGGTAGCTCTTCCGCAGGAATCCCTCGACGGTGGTCTCCTCCCCATCGGCGCGGAGGGGGGCGAGCGCCTTGGCCACCGCGGCGAGACCCAGAGCGCCCCCGATCGCCTTGAGAAGCAGCCGGCGGGTGAGGTCACTCATCCGCACCCGCCTCATCGAGGAAGCGATCCCTCACGGGAAAGAGGGGCATCTGCGTGGGATAGGCGGGTGCATGCGCGTCATGGCAGTCGACACAGTGATCGCGCTCCCGGGGACCGCGGGTCAGGTCCCAGTGGCCCCTCATGCCGCCGTGTGCACCGATCTCGAAGCTCTGCATCTCATGGGGATGGCACTGAGCGCACTGGCGCATGGAGTCCTCAAAGCCGATCTCCTCCCCGTTGGCCATCGTCAGCTCCGCATGATCGTCCCCGTCGTGGCAGGAGCCGCAGGTCAGGTCTCCATGGAGAATTGTCAGCTCCATGTGGAAGTTCCTCAGATCCTCAGACCAGGGGGGAGTGGGCTCCGCCGCCGTCACGCGATGGCATGTCCGGCAAGAGAGGCTGTTGGGGGGATTCCAGTCCATCTCCACGCCCGACAGGGTCTGGGGGTCAGAATCGGGTGAGCTGATGATCACAGGATAGAGATGCGGTGCATGCTCCGCCGCGTCTGCCTCGGAGACCTGGGCGGGGAGCACGGCTCCTGGCGCAGCCAGGAGAGCGGCTGTCAAGCAGAGCAGGTGGACCAGGGATCTTTGCAGTGCCAAGAGTCAACCATCCCAACACACAGTCGGCTGTCATCGTCGCGGAGGGTGCAGACCAAAGACATGGAACAGATAGAGCACCAGAACTTTTTGGCAACTCAAAAACCCCTCAGACTTCTCAGGATTTTCTCTTGCCAACGAACAGAGGCCCCCAGAGGTTACTGCAACCCGAGGTTCGATGCGTGAGTTCCGATGAGCCGTTTCACTGAAAGGGAAGAGGGTCTGTCGCGCCGTGATTTCATGGTCACCGCAGGAGGTGGACTCATCGCCCTCAGTCTCACCTGGCCCGCTCTGGCGCAGAGCGATCCCCTGGAGATCTTCGAGCCCGAGCTGATCAATGACCTCGTGGCACTGGGGGAAACCCTTGTCCCCGAGGATGTGACGCCCGGCATGGGCCGCGACGACGTTCTCCGCTGGCTGGAGCAGAGGATGGCGCGCGACCGCGACACACCGATCTGGCTCAGGCGCGCGATGCCCACGCTGGAGGCAGGGGTGGAGGTGGCCGGTGAGCCCGGCGCGCGCTTCGCCGCTCTCAGTGCCGAGCAGCGCCATGCGGTGCTGGTTCATCTGCTCGACGATCCCGGGGAGGCCAGCGGGAGTGATTGGGATCTCAGGGTGGTGCGGTCCCTCATCGAGGGATTCTACAACTCACCGATCGGCTACACCGTGGTCGGATACCGAGATCACACAGGCACATCTCTGGCCGGGGACGTGACCTCGTACACGGGACCCGCTCAGATGCCCGGCGAGGGGGAGACGCCGTGAGCGATGTCTGTGTGATCGGCTCGGGATTCTCCGGCTCCACGGTGGCCCATCGGCTCGCCCTTGGGGGGAGCCGCGTGACCATCCTCGAGACGGGGATCGACCACCGCCAGCCGATCCCCGAGCGATGCCAGGTCCGCTATTCCAATGTCGGTCCGATCAGATACATGTTTCGCGATGTCAGCTTCCGCTGCATCGGGGGCACATCCGAGCACTGGTATGGCAACACCCCTCGCCCTCACCCCAACGATCTGCAGACACGCTCCGCCCACGGCGTGTCGGAGGATTGGCCCCTGACCTACGAGGAGCTGGAGCCGCATCTCGAGGAGGCGGAGAGGGTTCTGGGGGTTGCCGGGGCGGATGATGAGCCCCATCACGCTCCCCGCAGAGTGCCCTTCCCACTGCCCGCGTGGCCACTCAGCCACAGCGACCGCCTGATCCGCGATGGACTCGCGGGATCCGGCATTCCTGTTCTGTCCACCCCTCAGGCCCGCACGACGCTCCCCTATAGGGGACGCCCGCGGTGTCTCAACCTCGGCCGCTGCAACACCTGCCCGATCAACGCGCGGACCGGCGCCACCTCCACATCCCTCCGATGGGCCCTGGAGACCGGGCGGGTCGAGCTGGTCAGCGAGGCCACCGTTGTCCGTCTCGAATCCGATGAACAGGGGCGCATCACTGAGGCGATCTGGGTCGACCCACAGGGCCAGAGCCACCGCCAGCGGGCCGATCTCTTCATCCTCGCCGCACATGTTCCCGACTCTGTTCGCCTGCTGCTTCACTCGACCTCCCCTCGCTGGCCCACGGGCATCGGCAACGGGGAGGACATGGTGGGCCGCTGCTTCATGGATCATGGCCGCCACAACGCCAACGCTGTGATCGAGGAGCGCACTTGGCCCAATCGCCTCTACTTCCAGACGGCGGCGATTCACCACTGGGCCGATGCCCCCGACAGGGCCGACCGGGGAGCCTATCTGATCGAGATCCTCAACTACATCGGCGTGGCAGGGCCAGGCTCTTTCACCCGCGGCACAGACCTCTGGGGATTGCCCCTCAAGCGCCACATCAGGGAGAGCTGGGGTCACAACATCCAGTTTCACTGCGGGGTTGAGATGCTGCCCGATCCGGTGAATCGCATCACGCTTGATCCCGACGAGGTGGACGCCCACGGCATTCCCATCGCGCGATTCGACGTGCGATTCGATGACTATGCACTCGCGGGCTACGCATCGGCCGCGGCCTCAATGGATCAGATTTTCGAGATCCTCGATGCGCGCGATGTGGTGCATCGCCCCATGAGAGCGGGGCAGCTGGTCTCCATCTATCACCCCGCAGGGGGGCTCCGGATGGGTCGCGATCCCGCCACCAGCGTCACCGATCCCTGGGGCCAGATCCATGGGGTGCCCAACCTCTTCGTCGCGGGGACCGGGCTGTTTCCCACGATCGGAACCGTCAATCCCACGCTGACGATGATCGCCCTCGCCCTGCGGACCTCCGAGCGAATCGAGTCCCTGGCCAGCCAGGGCGATCTCTGAGGCCGCTCAGTCCGCGCTGAGGACGGAGAGCTCGGCGGGAGATCCTGGCGACACACGCACCAGGCTCTCGCTGCTGTTGTAGAGAAACATCAGATAGCTCTCGCCGTCGATGGCGAAGGCATTGCCCATGATGTTGAGATCGGAGCTGCTGTTCGCCACGAGCTCGATCTCGGGCTCCGTCACCACCGTCCCCTCGGATTCCCCAGCCGTTGTGTATTCGTCGATCCGGTCGTCCGTCTCAGGCTCATCGCCATCGGCGCCCACGTACCAGAAAACAGCCACACGGTCAGAGTCGGGATTGAATCGCACACAGCCTGTCATCGGCGTTCCTTCCTCGAGCGAGGCGTCGAGCCAGAGCGATGCGGCGCCGGTGCTCCGATCAATCTCCACGATGTTGCCACGCGCCACGCCCGCATAGTATCCGCCGTGGGACACCAGGATGTTGCCGCTGGGCAGCACCGTCAGGCTGGTGCAGGTGCCCTTGTCCGTGCCAGGGACTCCACCGACAGCGGCCGAGACCGCCCCCAGGGTGGCCGCCCCCCCACCGATCATCGTGGGTGTGCCATAGGTCTGTGACGCATCCAGTGTGTAGATCCCATTGGTCGATGTGTCGTGGTCGCGATTGCCGTCATCGATGCCGATGATCAGTGTGTCGGGATCGGTCGATGTGTCGATCGCCATCGAGTGGAGGAGCCCGCTCGGTGAACCGAGTTGGAGGGGCCCCGCCACGATCTCGGGCGATCCGAATGAGTTGTCTTCCAGATGCGGGATCCGAAAGATGTGCCATGCAATGGGGTAGATTCTGTCTCTCGCAATGAGAGCATAGACCGTGTCGTCATCGCCGATGGCGATGTCGTTTGCCTCGAGGGTCGCGGGGGAGGGAAGGGTGGCAATGGACAGGAGATCCTCCTCGGAGGCGATGATCGAGAAGCGATTGATCCCCCCTCCCGATGCATCCTCGTCGAAGAGGACAATGGCGTCATCGGCCCCTGCTCCCGCGTCCGGATCCGACTCGAAATAGACCATCGATCCGCTGCTCAGGATTCCCAGGCACATCGGATCGCTGTCCCCACCGGTGAACTCTCCAATCGTCCCGGGGTCTGTGGTGCCGTTCTCCTCGATGAGCAGCCCAATGGCAGGGTCTGCCATCGACAGGCAGACCATGAGAAACAGTGCAGATGATGTGAGTGCCAAGCGCATCTCCCTTTCCTCCCAGTAAATCAGTGGAGGGATGCCTCACCGCGGGATCCCAGTTTACCCTGCAACCGCTCCCAAGAGGTGAAACACCCCTGAAATCCGTCGCGGCGATGCATATTTCCTCATCGGTCACAGTAGAGCCAGGGAACGGTTTGGTTGTCCACATCAATGTTCCGCATTGGTCAGGATGCCTGGGTGAAGATGGTTCCGGGAGCGCTCGATGTCCGGCCTTGGGCAGGATGCCCCGACGGGGAAATGGATTGCCTGGGGGAGGCAGACTGTGAGATGGTTTTGTGATATTACACTTGCGAGGCCTGACCAGAGTTCCAGGCAGCGGCCCCATTTGACGATAAGAGTTCACCGATCTCCCCACACTCAGCCACCTCTCTCATGAAGCACCTCCCCCTTCTTCTCCTGGCCCTTTGGCCCCAGATTGCTCAGGGCCAAGTCCATGTCGATGCCTCAAGCCCGGGCCCTCTGCACAATGGCCTGTCTTGGGCCACGGCCCACACCTCCATCCAGGCCGGGATTGCCACCGCCACGGCATCGGGAGAGACCGAGGTCTGGGTCGCTGATGGGAGTTACTCCGAGATGGTGACCATGGCCTCCAGTGTCGAGGTCTACGGGGGTTTTGAGGGGTTCGGTGGGCTGGAGGAGACGGACCGTGCAGAGCGCGATTTCTCCGCGAATCTGACGCAGATCGACGTCCGAACAGCGGTGGGAGGAAATCCGGCAAGTCACGCGGTGGTGTTCGGTGCCATCACGGGGGCGAGGCTCGACGGTTTCATCATCTCGGGGGGAGTGGCCGACAATCCGCCCACCGATGCCGACGGTGGAGGGGTGCACTTCAGCGGCACCGATGCCTCGAACACCCTCGCCAATAGCCTCATCGTGGACAACAGCGCCGCGGAGTATGGCGGAGGCGTGTTCCTCGATGGCTCTGCCCCGAGGATCACGGGCTGTTTGGTCACCGGCAACGTGGCGGACCGGGGTGGGGGAATCGCCGCCACCGATGCCTCCAGCCCGGAGATCGATCACTGCCAGATCAGAGGCAACCACGCCCTCAGCTTCGGGGGGGGACTCGGCATGGCCTACGACAGCTCCCCCAGAGTGAGCAACACGGTGATCTCAGGGAACACGAGCAACCTCAGCGGCGCCGGGATCTATGCCGTGGTCAACTCCAATCCCACCTTCATCAACTGCACCGTGAGAGGCAATTTCCCCGGGGCCGAGGGGGGCGGGGCCTGGATCAACTTCGACTCGGACCCGGTGTTCACAAATCTGATCTTCGTCGGAAATCCCTCCCAGTCCATCCACGAGAACGACACCGTGTGCGACCCCTTCGTCTCGTTCTGTCTCTTCGATGCCAACCCGGATGGCGACTACTGGAACGAGAACTCCGAGCTTCTGAACGGTGCCGCCTCGATGGAGACACTCGCCGAGGTCAGCGACATCGTCGACAATCCCCTGTCGCTGCCGATCTTTTTCCCATCGATCACCGGGACCTGGACGGAGGTCCCTGTCCACGATCCCCTGACCAACCGCACCACGCTCGTCGATGCCTCAGCCGAGTTCACACCGGATGATCTGATGGGGCGGTGGGTGGTCACCAACACGGCGAACGGACTCGAGTCGCTGATCGTGGCCAACACCGCCGTGAGCCTCGAGGTGGTGGGGAACGTGACCACCGTCCCCGCCTACGCCTCCCAGGGGGCTCTCTACGAGATCATGGATCACCGACTTGCCGCGGGATCACCTGCCATCGACAGCGCGACGGCGGTCGGAGCCCCCGCCGACGACCTGCTGGGCACACCTCGCCCCCGGGCTCTCGGGTTCGACATCGGGGCGCTCGAGGCGCAGGCTCGGATCGCAGCCGCGCCATCGAGCATCGAGTTTGGAGTGCGCGACGTCGACGACGGCCCCGCCTCCGAGGAGAGCGTGACGATACTCAACGACGGCGAGGCCACACTGACCTTCACCGGATCAGGGGTTGCCCTGACCGGACCGAGCTCCTCGGAGTTCACGATCACCTCGGACACTGGCGAGACATCGCTCACCGCGGGGGCGAGCCGTGAGGTCCGGGTCGCCTTCGACCCCTTGGCTCTCGGTGCCCATGTCGCATCTCTGGAGATCAGCTGCGACGATCTCAGCAATCCCCTGGTCTCGATCCCCCTGAGCGGATTCGCCGTCAGCCGCGAGATCTCTCTCTCGGTGGCATCCCTCGAGTTCGGAGCCTGGGACATCGACGAGGGCGCCACATCCCCGATGGCTGTGGTGATCACGAACGAGGGAACAGGGCCTCTGTCGATCGGCATGGTGGCCCTCGTGGGCGCGGCATCGGCGGATTTTGTCATCACGCTGGACACCGGCGAGACCACTCTGCCGGCGGGATCGAGCCGAGAGGTCCGCATCGCCTTCGATCCCCTGACGGTGGGGTCGAAGTCGGCGAGCCTGGAGATCGAATCCAATGACGCCGACGAGCCACTCCTCTCCATGGCACTCACGGGGGCCGGTGTCGACCAGGAGCTCAACGCCTTCCCACAGGATCTCGACTTCGGAGCGTGGGACATCGATCTCGGCCAGACGGCATCGCTCGCAGTGACGATCTCGAATCTGGGAACCGCAAACCACGAGATCGACTCGGTCGCTCTCGTGGGGATCGCCTCCACAGAGTTCGTCGTGACTCAGGACACAGGCGAGACGCTGCTCGCCCCCGGAGCGAGCCGGGAGGTCCAGATCGCCTTCGATCCCACCGCCGTGGGACCCCATTCCGCGAGCCTCGAGATCAGTTGCCTGGACCCCGAGGAGCCCCCGATCAGCGTGGGACTCGCCGGTGAGGGAGTCGATCAGGAGATCGATGTGGCCCCGCTCTCCGTGGACTTCGGCGCACGCGACATCGATGAGGGACAGTCGCCGGGGGAGACCATCGTGATCAGCAGTCTGGGATCACGTGATCTCACGCTGCTCTCCGTGGTGCTGGTGGGAGACGCCTCCCCCGAACTCGTGATCATGTCGGACAGCGGTGAGACCCTGCTCGCGCCCGGTCAGGATCGTGAGATCACTTTGGTCTATGGCCCGATCACACCGGGGCCGCTCTCAGCCGAGATCGTGATCAACTCTGACGACACCGACGAGTCGCTGATCCACGTGCCTCTCACCGGTTCGGGGATCGACCAGGAGATCTCCTTCGAACCAGCGTCGCTTGAGTTCGGGCTCTGGGACCTGGACGATGGCCCGATCGCGCAGTCACTGGTCCTGCTCAACGAGGGGACTGCGCCGCTCGCGTTCCTCGGCCCCGGCCTGACCCTCGCGGGCGCCCAGTCACCGGAGTTCGCCTTGACGGGGGACCCCGCGAGCGCCTCGATCGCCGCCGGGGCGAGCCGGGAGGTCTGGGTCTCGTTCGATCCCGAGACGATGGGGGATTTCAGTGCCCTGCTTGTGATCCAGACCGATGACACGGATGAGCCTGAGATCGAGGTGCCACTCAGCGGCGTTGGCTACCAGCGGACATCCGACCTGGTGGAGATGATTCTCGAAATTCAGAGCCGCTCTGCCTCCCCCGCGCAGTGGGACGTCAACGGTGACGGAGTGCTGGACGCCGCCGATGTCTCACGCAATGTGGACACCCTGAGCATCCCCTGAACCCAGAGGGGCCAAGTTCACAATTTTGAGGCCGGGGCGATCCCCGGCCTCA
>JAFGKF010000291.1 GCA_016928695.1 Candidatus Sumerlaeota bacterium
CTTCTGGAACCGCGGCGGCAAGCCGCCGCGAATGAGAGCGCGAGCAAGCTCGCGCACTCCAAAGAGGCCCCGGCGCTCCACTCCCCCTCATCGTGCCGGAATCCCCATTCCGGCACACTCACGTGCTGATGCCGGCGAGGGCGCCGGCGCTCCATCAGACATCCCCGACCGCGTCGATCAGCGCATCCAAATGCGCGTCGGTGTGGGTGGACATGACGGAGAGGCGGACGCGGGAGGCGCCGCGCGGGACGGTGGGGGGACGGATGGGGACGCCGAGAATCCCATTCGACCGAAGCCGCGCGGCCAGCGCCATCGCGGCTCCGGGCGTGCCCGCCATGAGCGGAATGATCGGCGTCACCGATCCGCCGAGGTCCCAGCCCTTCGCCTTCAACGCACTTGCCAAGCGCTCCCGGTTGGCGCTCAGGCGCTCGCGGCGCTCGGGCTCGCGATCGATCACGTCCAGCGCCGCCAGCGCCGCCGCCGCCGCGGGCGGTGCGAGGCCGGTGGTGAAGATAAAGGTCCGCGCGCGGTTGACGAGCAGGTCGGTCAGGCGCCGCGGCCCGCAGACGAATCCCCCCTGGCTGCCGAGCGCCTTGCTGAGAGTGGCGGTGAGGATCAGGTGCCGCGGCGGCGCGATGCCGAAATGCTCGCAGATCCCCGCACCGGTCTTTCCCAGCACGCCGACCGCGTGCGCGTCGTCGACGAGAAGCAGTGCGCCGTGGTGCGCGGTGATCTCGACGAGATCGCGCAGGTGACAGAGGTCGCCGTCCATCGAGAAGACACCGTCGGTCATCACGAGCATGCGCCCGCGCTCGGGGTGCTTGGCGAGGCGCTCCTCAAGCAGAGCGAGATCGCCGTGCGCGAAGGTGCGCAGCGTCGCGCCGCTCAGCCGAGCAGCGTCGATCAGCGAGGCGTGGCAGAGCTTGTCGGCGACGATCAGATCGCCGCGCCCCATCAGCGCGCCGACCGTCCCCAGGTTCGCCTGGTAACCCGTGGGGAAGACGAGCGCGGCCTCGGTGCCGCGGAGGATGGCGAGGCGCTGCTCGAGATCCCTCACGAGGCCGTGCGTGCCGACGATCAGGCGCGAGGCGGTCGCCCCCGCGCCCCAGCGTCGCGCGGCCTCGGCGGTGGCCTCGGCCAGCGCGGGGTGCTCGGCCAGCCCGAGATAGTTGTTCGACGAGAAGTTGATCAGGCGCTCGCCCCCGACGACGACCTCCGGCCCCGGCCCCGACTCGATGTCGGTCAGTCCGCGCAGGAGCTCCTCTTTCAGCAGGGCATCGAGGGCCTCGTCGGCGAAGCCGAGCGGATCGGTCGTCATCGCATCAGCTCCTCCATGTCCCACTCGAGATCGGTCGGATCGCGTGTCACGAACCGGTCGAGAACCGCGTGCTCGACGGCGGTGTCGCCCACTGCGCGGTGGATCGACGCCAGGTGCCACAGCGCGGCACGGGAAATCGCGGGCACATCGGTCTCGTCGGCGACCCGCCGGAGCAGCGCCATCGCCGTGAGCGGATCGCCTGCCGCTGCGAGCGCCCGGGCCTGGCCGATCCGCAGGTGATCGCGCAGGGCGGGGATCTCCTGGTCCTCCGCGCGCCCGGCGAGCTCATCGGCGCGGTCGAGCATCGCCTCCTCGGCGCCGCCGAAATCCGGCGTGCGGAGGCGCGGCATTCCCGGCAGCGGGAGCCCGCATGGCAGCGGCGCGGACCACAGCAGGGGTCCCTGCAGCGCGCCGTCGGAGCGGAGCGCCTGTCGCGCCTCAGGGGTGTCGTCCAACGCGTCGAGCAACGCGCGCCTCTCGATCGCCATCATCGCCATGCTGGGGAACATTCCGCCGTCGCGCATGAGCGCGTCGGGGTGCGCATCGATCAGCCGCGCGGTGGCCAGCGCCACGCCGTTGAAACCGTTGCACGCCGCGTCCCAGTCCTCCGTCCGGAGTCCCTCGAGCCCCCAGAGCAGCTCGATGAGGCAGGTCGCCTGAAGCGGCATCTCAGGGGGATCGAAGGTGTGATCGCCCTCGGTCAAACCCTGCACGGCGCGGCGCTGCCGCTCGAGTCCCTCGGTGTCACCGCAGCGCGCGGCGGCGAGGGCTCGGATCGCGGCGACCTCGAGGCGCTGAGTGTCGCTCGCGGTCTCGTCGAGCGCCTGCGACAGCTCTGCCCCCGACCAGATGGTGGCCATCATCTCGGCGCTGTCATCGGAATCGCTCTCGAGGCTCTCCGTGATCAGCGCCTCGAATGTCCCCTGCAGGAGATCATCGAGCATCTCGCCGCCGCGGTGCTCGATCGTGGCCTGCGCCATCACGCTCTCCGCGGTCCCGGCGCGGTCGCGCGCCCACAGCGCCTCAACCATGGTGCGCTCGATCTCGCGCCGTTTCCCAGCCTCCTGCGTCATCGGCAAAAGCGCCTGCCCCAGCGCGACGATCGAGGTCGCGTTGCCGTGGGGATCGGTGGCCATCCGCTCGAGCATGTCGAGCCCCTCGGCCAGCAGGCTCTCTCGCAGCTCGGGCGATGAGGCCGAGAGGAGCGAGAATGTCTCCGCCGCCTGTGGCCAGCGCCCCTCCTCGGCCGCCAGCCGCATGGCCACAAGGGCCTGGAGCTGATAGAGCACGGCGGGGTCGGCCAGCCGCTCCTCGTCGACGCCCAGGATCTGCACGGGCAGCAGCGGTGCGAGCGGCAGCTCGCCGGACGAGGCGTTCCGCTCCCGCTCCCGCTGGAAATTGATCATCGCCACACGAGCCCGACGATAGTCGCGGCGGTGGAGGAGCAGCTCCAGGCCCATCAGGCGGTGCAACTCGGGATCGGCGGGGGTCTCCGACTGCAGCGCCATCGCCAGCTCGTTGATCGCCGCCTCGTGATCCCCCACTGCCGCGAGGGCTTCCGCGAAGCGGCGATGCACGCGCGCGCGCGCCGAGGGGCGCGACGTCGTCTCGATCCAGCGCTCGAACGTCTCGCGCATCACCGCGTCGCTCTGCCGCTCGGCCCAGCCCCCGACGATCGTGAGCGCGTCGTCCAGTGTGCCTCTCACAGGACGCGGCGCGTTTTCCCAGTCCACGCCCAGCAGCATCGGCTCGCCCTCGCCCGCGAGTGCGAGTGTCTGGCCCGTGGGGGAGACGTCCAGGTCGTGAATGGCGAGCGGCGGCCCCTGCCACTCGCTCAGGTGGTGGCCCCGATCCGAGACTCGCCACAGACTGCCCCCGGCGCAGAGGAAGATCTCATGACCGCTTGGCGCCCAGGCGAGATCGGTGACGACCTCGCGCCCCCGCCAGAGCCGGTCGGGCTCGGGGTCCGTCACGTCCACGACCCACAGCGAGGCGCGCGGCCCCTGCTGCGCGGCGTAGGCCACGCTCGACGAGCGCGGGAGCCACCGCGCGATGGTCTCGATCGCGGGATCGTCGGTCAGGCGCCGCTCCAGCCCGAGCTCGAAGTCGTGAACCCAGAGATCGGCCTGCCCTCCCTCGTGACTCAGATAGACGAGGTAGCGTCCGTCGTCGCTCAGAGTGAGAGGGAGCTGATCGCCCGCACGGCTGACCAGCGAGGCGCTCTCTCCATCGAGCCATCCGGCGATGTCCGCGCCGCCGGTGAGAAACACCGCGTGGATGATCAGGCGGGCGCCCGGGTCGACGATCGGCGCCGCCACACGGCGGGGCCCGGTGATCTCGGGGGAGACCTCACCGGCGCGGCTGACATGCACGATCTCCCAGTCCCCCCCCTCGGCCTTCGCGGTGGCGACGAGCGATCGGCTGTCCGGCATCCAGGCGAGCTCATCGGTGGCCGGGGGGTGATCGGAGACGACCACGCGCCCCGGTGAGTTCTCCGAGAAATCCTGGATGCGCACCTCGCCGCTCTGCACCCAGGCGAGCGCCGTGCCGTCGGGGGACCAGGCGATGCCCCGGGCCTCCTCGTCGAGACATCCGAGCGCGAGGGCTCCGAGGATCGCCGCGCCGCAAAAAGCCAATGCCCTGAGTTGCATCTTTCCACTTCCTCTTGCCCGGGATCCTGCCTGTGTTGAATCCACGATTCAACTGATCATCGACAGAGCATTTTCGGGTCCGATCCGGGGGTCGGCCCCGGATTTGAAAAGACTTGCCTGACCCCGGCGCGGGGGTCACGATCCCTTTGGCAAAAACTCACAGGGGAGTGTGGATCCATGAAGCTTCGCAGCGTTTTTGGGGGGATTCTGACAGGGGCCCTGATGATGATGCTCGCCGCGTGCGGGGGTCCGGCGTCTTCCGATGAGGGGGGAGGCGCACCTGCGCCTGCACCCACACCCGTCCCCGAGGGAGCGGCTGAGTCTGCCACCGATCAGCCGGCGGAGCCCGCGGCCCCGGCGCTTCGGCTGCCCGAGATCTCAGCCGAGGGCTGGGGGGTCGGCGAGAGACCGGACCCGGTGGCGGTCGAGGGTCCCGTCACGGTCACCTTCTGGCACGCGATTGCGCAGCGCCACGAGGCCGCGCTGCTCGACGTCATCGCGAGCTTCGAGGCCGAGTATCCCAACATCAACATCGAGCCCGTTTACCAGGGCTCCTACACCGACCTGCGCACGGCGCTCGTCGCGGCGCTCTCGACCCCGAACAAGCCGGTGATGAGCCAGATGTACGAGAGCTGGACCTCGCAGTTCATCGAGGCGGATCTTCTCGTCCCCGTCCAGGCGTTCATCAACGCGGATCCGACCTTCGGCGATGCGGAGCTGGACGGATACTTCTCCAGCTTCCTCGAGAACAACCGCTGGGGCGAGACGCTCGTGACGCTCCCCTTCAACAAGAGCCTCTACCTGCTCTTCGCCAACCTCGACCTGCTCGAGGGCGCGGGTCTCGGGGTCCCCACCACCTGGGAGGAGATGCGCACCGCGGCCCAGACGCTGACGGTGGACAATCGGAGGGGCTTCGGCGTCCGGCCCCTGATGGAGACGTTCACCCCGCTCTTCCTGATGAACGGCGGCGACTTCCTCACCGCGGACGGTCAGCCGGACCTCGAGAGCGAGGCCTGCCTCGAGACGCTCCAGTGCCTGATCGACCTGATGCACACCGACGACGTCTGCTACCTCGAGAGCGGTTACCTGACCGCGGCGTTCGCCAACCAGTCAATCGCGCTCCTGACCGGCTCGAGCGCGGGCATCTCCTACACGGACCGGCAGGTGGGCGACGCTTTCCGGTGGGTGGTGGCGCCGCTGCCGAGCCACGGCGACAACCCGCGCCGCGTCCTGAGCCAGGGCACGAACGTGGGCATCTACGCGGATCACGATCCCCAGACCCTGTGGGCGGCCTGGGAGTTCCTCAAGTTCCTGACGAACGCGGAGAGCTCGGCCCACTTCGCGGCGATCAGCGGCTATCTGCCCGTTCAGCGCGGCTCGCTGGAGGTCCCGGAGCTGGCCAACCAGATCGCGTCCGATCCCAACACGGCGGTGGCCACCTCGCAGCTCGAGTACGCCGCCTTCGAGCCCCGCATGCCTGAGTGGGAGACGATCCGCGACTCCCTCAACTCGCTCATCGGCCAGATGCTGACCAACTCGACGCTGACGGCCGAGCGGATCGCGGGCCGCATGATGCGTGAGGCGCGCCAGGCCATTGAGGACTGAGATCTGAGCATCGCCCATGAACGCCGAGGCACCGTCCCCCGAAGAGCAAGGGCAGGCCAATGAGGTGACCCTGCCCCCCCACTGGGGACAGATGCGTCCGCGCTTCCGCAACCGCGTCCTCGCGGGGCTGATCTTCATCGTCCCGCTGGGGGTCACGGCGTTTGCCGCGGTCTGGATCTACACGAAGATCGCCGCCCTCAGCGGCGTGTGGCTCGACAAGCTCATCGACCGCAAGGTGCTCGAGGCCCAGTTCCCCGAGATGGCGCGGTGGCTGACCCCCGCCATCAACATCTCGGCGGTGGTCGTCACCGTCTTCGCCATCATCGTGCTCCTGTGGTTCGTCGGATCCTTCTCATCGAGCTTCATCATCCGCCGGCTGATGAATCTCTTCGAGCGCTTCGTCGAGGGGCTGCCCGTTGTCCGGCCGATCTACTCCTTCTCCAAGCAGGTCGCCGAGCTCATCAGCCGGCGGCAGAGCAGCCGCGGGCAGCGCGTCGTGATCATCGAGTATCCAAAGTCGCGGAGCTATGTCCTGGCCTTCGCCACGGGCGAGACGCGGTTCACCGACAGCGATGAGCTCCACGTCTCCCTCTTCGTCCCCACCACGCCCAATCCCACGTCGGGCTTCATGCTCATCCTGCCCGCCAGCGAGGTGCGTGAGACCAACCTCACCGTCGAGCAGGCCGCGCGCATCATCATGTCGGGCGGGATCATCCTCCCTGAGAGAGTCGGGGTGGCACCCTACGGGGAGCTGGAGGAGGCTGAGCTGCCCCCCGTCAAACTGCCCGAGCCCCGTGAGATCCAAGAGTTCGAGGAGAGCGAGAGCGACGAATCATGAAGAGACGCCTGCTGATCGTCGAGGATCACCCCGAGAGCCTGATGGGGCTCACGCGGTTCTTCGAGCGCCAGGGATTCGAGGTCGTCGCCGCCCCCACCTTCGCCGAGGGCGAGCGCTCCCTGGCCGAGGGCGGGTATGACCTCGTCCTGACCGATCTCAAGCTGCCCGACGGCTCGGGCGCGAAGATCGTCGAGCAGGCGCAGGGGCTTCACCCCCGGCCACCCGTCATCATGCTCACGGCGCACGGGACGATCGAGACCGCTGTCGAGGTCATGCGCCAGGGGGCGTACGACTTCCTGACCAAGCCGCTCAACCTCGGCGAGCTCAAGGTGCAGGTCGAGCGGGCGCTCGAGCACAGCGCACTCGTCGAGGAAAACGTCCAGCTCCGCACACAGCTCGACACCAAGTTCGGGTTCGACGGGATCATCGGCGAGACAAAGGCGATCACCGACATCCTCGGCAAGGTCCGCCAGGTCGCCCCGACGAGAGCCCCCGTTCTGATCCTCGGCGAGAGCGGCACGGGCAAGGAGCTCCTCGCACGCGCGATCCATCAGAACAGCCCGCGCGTGCGCCGGCCGTTCATCCCCGTCCACTGCGCGGCGTTGGCCGAGACGCTGCTCGAGAGCGAGCTCTTCGGCCACGAGAGGGGCGCCTTCACCGGCGCGCACGAGCGCCACCGCGGGCGGTTTGAGACAGCCGAGGGCGGGACACTCTTCCTCGATGAGGTGGGGGAGATCCCACTGGCCATGCAGGTCAAGCTCCTGCGCGTCCTCGAGAGCCACGAGATCCAGCGCGTCGGGGGCAACGAGACGATCCCCGTGGACTTCCGCCTCGTCGCGGCGACCAACCGCGAGCTGGCCGAGGAGGTCGAGGAGGGGCGTTTCCGCGAGGATCTGTACTATCGACTCAATGTCGTCAGCTTCACGCTCCCCCCGCTGCGCCAGCGTCAGGCGGACATCCCCGCCCTGGTCGACGCCCTGCTGCGCGAGTTCGCCCAGGAGCACGGGCGCTCGGTTCCAAGGATCTCATCCGAGGCGATGGCCCGCCTGATCGCCCACCCCTGGCCGGGAAACGTCCGCGAGCTCCGCAACGCGATCGAAAACGCCGTCATCTTCCTCGAGGACGACGAGATCGGCGTCGCCAACCTCCCCGCCACCATGGGCGAGGGCGCCGCGGACCGCCCCGCTGGATCACTCTTCGCCCCCGGAATGACGCTCGATCAGATGGAGCAGGAGGCGATCCGCCAGACCCTGACGCTGACGAGCGGCAATCGCACACGCGCCGCCGAGATGCTCGGCATCTCTCGCCGGACGCTCCAGCGCAAGATCAAGGAGCTGGGAATCGACGGGGGCTGAGCCCAGAGGCCTGTGGCCAGGGCAGTTGTGTGTCGGGCCGCCGCGCAGGTGCGCAGCGGTCCGTCAGAGAAGTTTCGTGAAAATTCGTGTTCATTCGTGGCCCCCCAAAGGTGCCGGAGCCGCCTTCGCGCCACAGGCGCTATGGCGCCGGTGCATGGGAATTCCGGCACGATGAGGGGGAATGGAGCGCCGGCGCCCTCGCCAGAGGCGCTCAATGGTTTTCGTGTCGATCTTTCAGGCCACTGGCTGAAGCCAGAGGCCAAGAGGCACCCGCTGAAGCGGGCTGAATCGAGTGATGGAGCGCCGGCGCCCTCGCCGGCATCAGCTCGAGCGAGTGCCGGAATGGGAATTCCGGCACCAAATCGCTGACGATGCCGCACTGGCGCACGGCGGTCCCATACGCCTGATTGTCATCTCACTCAGAGGAGACATTTCCCGCTTGACACGGCCCCAGCATTATTGCTTATTTGCGTCATGACGCAAATAAGCAAAAGTCTCGCGGCTCCCCCTTCCGAGGACCAGTGGCGGGTTTTCCGGTTGCAGGCCGACCTGTGCAAGGTCGTCGCCACTGAGCGGCGGCTCGCCATCCTCTGGGTCCTCAGCCGGGGTGAAAAGTGCGTCGGCGAGATCGCCAAGGCGCTCGGTCTCTCGATCCACAATGTCTCGCAGCACCTGCGGGTGATGAAGGAGCGCGAGGTGGTCACCTCGACCAAGCGTGCGCAGTCGCATGTCTACTCGCTGGCCAATCCCAAGTTCCTTGAGGGCTGCTGCCTGATCCGCGAGGCGATGCTCGATCAGCATCGACAGCGTGGGAGCGTCATGGCAGCTGTCGAGGCACAGATCGCCTCAGAGGGCCGCGGCGCCGGCCCGGGCACGACATCGGATCCCCCGCCGGACAGCGGCGGGACGGGAGGTGATTCATGAGTCGACTCTGGACGATTCTCAGGAGAGGCGCGGTGGCGATTGTCAGCCTCGCCGTGCTCGCCCTGATCCTGGTCTGGTTCGCGGGGGGATTCGGGGAGAAGATCGAAACCGCCCCCGTCGAGACGTCGCAGCGCCGTCACGCGGGTGAGCCGACCGATCGGGTGCTTCTCGTCCTCGACAACTTGACCGAGACCGCCGTCGGGTCGATCGTCGCGCGTGAGCGGACGGCGGTGTCATCGCGGATCACGGCGCGGATCGAGGCAGTCAACGTCCGCGCGGGCGATCCGGTGGCGCGGGGGGACGTGCTCGCGGTGCTCGACAGCCGGGACCTCGAGTCCCGCGAGGCGCAGGCGCGCGAGGCGCTGGTGGGCGCCGAGGCCGCCGCGGAGCGGGCGCAGGCCGACCTGGCGAGGTACACTGATCTTCTGGATCAGGGGGTCGTCAACCAGGCGGAATTCGATCAGGTCGAGAGTTCCGCGCGCATCACCGAGGCCGACGTGGCGCGTGCCGAGCGCGCCCTGGAGGAGACCCGCATCGCACTGACCTATGCCGAGGTGCAGGCCCCCATCAGCGGGCGGGTCGTTGACCGTCTCGTGGAGCCGGGAGACCTCGCCGCGCCGGGGCAGCCGCTGCTGACGCTCTACAACCCCGAGGCGCTGCGGCTCGAGGCGGCGGTGCGCGAGGGCCTGGTCACGCATCTCCGTGTGGGGGATCCACTGCGGGTTCGGATCGAGACTCTCGACCTCGAGTTGGTGGGCGAGATCGAGGAGATCGTGCCGCAGGCCGAGGCGGGAAGCCGCTCGTTCCTGGTCAAGGTGACCCTTCCGCAGGTGGAGGGGCTCTACACCGGGATGTTTGGGCGGCTGATGATCCCCGCGGGCGTTCGCGAGCGGCTGTGTCTGCCCGAGGCCGCGCTCGAGCGTGTGGGGCAGCTGGAGTTCGTCGACGTGGTGCTGGAGGACGGGCTGATCGAGCGCCGCCTGGTCCAGACGGGCGAGCACTCTGGCGAGCACTTGGGCGAGCGCAGGGGCATCGGCCACGTGGAGGTGCTCAGCGGGCTTGCGAGCGGTGAAGTGGTTTTGGTGGGGGATTGATCATGTCCGTCGCCCCGCTCGAAAAGGTCCCCCTCACCCAGCGCATCGTCGAGGCGTTCCTGCACGGCAACCTCTCGGTGATGCTGATCCTGATCTCGATCCTGTGCGGCGCGGCGGCGCTCATGCTGACACCCCGCGAGGAGGAGCCTCAGATCGTCGTGCCTCTGGCCGATGTGATCGTGCAGGTCCCCGGGGCCTCGGCCGAGGAGATCGAGCAGAATGTGGCGACGCGGCTGGAGCGCCTGCTTTTCCAGATCGACGGGGTCGAGTACGTCTACTCGATCTCCCGCCCGGGCGTGGCCATCGTCACCGTGCGCTTCTATGTCGGCGAGGATCGGGAGGACTCGCTGGTCAAGATCTACAACAAGGTGAACTCGAACATCGACCAGGTGCCCGCGGCGGTCGCGGGCTGGGTGGTGCGGCCCGTGGAGATCGACGACGTCCCCATCGTCAACGTGACGCTCTGGTCGGATCGCCCCGATCTCTACGACGACTTCGCGCTGCGGCGGATCGCCGAGCAGCTGGAGGTGCGGCTCCAGGGCGTCGAGAACGTCGGGCGAACCACGATCATCGGGGGGCGCCCCCGGCGGGTGCGTGTCGAGCTCGTCCCGGAGTGGCTGGCGGCGCACCAGACCTCGGCGCTCCAGGTGCTCGAGGCGCTGCGCGCGACCGACGTCAATCTTCAGGCGGGGTCGTTCGACCAGCTCAACACCGAGTCGCTCGTCGAGGCGGGGCCGTTCATCGGGAGTGTCGAGGAGATGGGCGAACTGGTGGTCAACGTCGTCGACGGGAGGCTGGTCTCTCTCGCGGATGTGGCCACGGTGATCGATGGCCCGGAGGAATCGGAGACGCTCACCTGGATGGGCCATGGCCCCGCCTCGGAGCTCGGGGCCGATGCGGCGTTCTATCCCGCCGTTCACGTGGCGGTCGCCAAGAAGCGGGGCACGAACGCCGTCTGGGTGGCGCGGGCCATCGAGCACGAGCTGGAGCGGAGCGCCGAGGAGATCCTGCCCGACGGGGTGCACTGGACGGTCACGCGCGACTACGGGGAGACGGCGAACCACAAGGTCAACGAGCTCGTCGATGCGCTCGGCCTTGCCCTCATCATCGTCATCGGGCTGTTCGCCTTCACGCTGGGATGGCGTGAGGCGCTGATCGTCGCCGTCGCCGTCCCGATCACCTTCTCGCTCACACTGCTGGTCAACTATCTCGCGGGGTACACGATCAACCGCGTCACGCTCTTCGCGCTGATCCTGGCGCTGGGTCTCGTGGTCGACGACCCGATCGTCGACGTCGAGAACATCTTCCGCCACCTGCGGATGGGTCGGGAGAGACCGCTGCGGGCTGTTCTGACGGCCGTCAACGAGGTGCGGCCCCCGATCATCCTGGCGACGCTGGCCGTCATCATCTCGTTCGTGCCGATGTTCTTCATCTCGGGGATGATGGGGCCCTACATGCGGCCGATGGCGCTCAACGTCCCGCTCGCGATGGCGATGTCCCTCGTCGTCGCCTTCACGATCACCCCGTGGATGAGCTATCACATGCTGCGAAAGCACGTGAGGCCCGACCCGCGTGCGGCCGAAGACGAGGAGTCCCTCGGCGTCGGCGGGATGCACCGGGCCTACTCTGCGGTGACGCTCCCCTTCCTGCGCAGCCGCGCGGCGGCGTGGGCGCTGCTCGGTGTGACAGCGGCGCTGTTCGGCTTCGCCTGCTGGCTCGCGGCGGCGCGGCATGTGCCGCTCAAGATGCTGCCCTTCGACAACAAGAACGAGTTCCAGATCGTCATCGACATGGATGAGGGCACGACGCTCGAGACGGCCGACGCCGCGGCGCGGGCGCTGGCCAACCACCTGCGCACAGTGCCCGAGGTCGAGAGCTTCCAGGTCTACACCGGCACGTCCTCGCCGATGGATTTCAACGGCCTCGTGCGGCACTATTACCTCCGCAGGGGCTCAAATGTCGCCGACATCCGGGTCAACATCGCGCCGAAGCTCCAGCGCGCGCAGCAGTCGCATGAGATCCTGCTGCGCCTCCGCCCCGCGCTCGAGGCGATCGCGCGTGAGCGGGGGGCGACCATCCAGCTCGTCGAGGTGCCCCCGGGCCCGCCCGTGCTCCAGACGGTGGTCGCCGAGATCCAGGGTGAACCCGACCGC
Source organism: Candidatus Sumerlaeota bacterium (assembly GCA_016928695.1). Taxonomy (GTDB): domain Bacteria; phylum Sumerlaeota; class Sumerlaeia; order JABWBI01; family JABWBI01; genus JAFGKF01. The sequence continues at coordinate 11,939 of JAFGKF010000291.1, forward strand.
TCCTACTCCGATCTGACCGCCGCGGCGGAGATCGTGGCGGAGCGCCTGCGCCGCGAGCCCCTCGTCGTCGACGTCGACACGACTGTCGAGGCGCCGCAGCGGCAGTGGACGTTTCTCACCGACCGCGAGAAGGCGGCGCTGGCGGGCGTCTCCACGCTCGAGATCGCCCAGACCATCGCCATGGCGTTGGAGGGGATGACTGCGGCACAGGTCCATCTGCCCTCGGAGGTCAACCCGCTCGAGATCCGGCTGCGCCTGCCCCGCGCCGAGCGATCGTCGATCGAGGATCTCAACTCGATGTACCTGCGCGGCCGCGGGGGCCAAGTCGTTCAGCTGGGGGAGCTCGGGGAGTTCCGTGAAGAGCGCGTCGACCAGTCGATCTATCACAAGAACCTCGAGCGCGTCGTCTACGTGACGGCGGAGATGGCGGGGCGTGCCCCGGCCGAGGCGATCGTCGACATCATCGCCGACGAGGTCGATCCGGGCGAGCCGATGCCTGCGCCCGAACCGCGTCCGCTCTCCGAGCGCTCGCATCTCTCACCCGGGGGCGGCGACCCGTGGCAGCTGCCCGAGGGCACACGCGCCGTCTGGACGGGCGAGGGCGAGTGGAAGATCACACTCGACGTCTTCCGCGACCTCGGCATCGCGTTCGGGGCGGCGTGCATCGGCATCTACATCCTGCTGGTCTATCAGACGGGGTCGTATCTGATGCCGCTGATCCTGATGATCTCGATCCCGCTGACGATGATCGGGATCATGCCGGGCTTCTGGCTGCTCAGCCGCGCGTGGCTGGGCGCCGCCCCGATCGGGGAGTATCCCAACCCCGTCTTCTTCACGGCGACGGCGATGATCGGGATGATCGCGCTCAGCGGACTCGCCGTGCGCAACGCGATTCTGCTGATCGAGTTCGTCCATGTCGCGCTGGCGAAGGGGGAGTCGCTCGAGCGCGCGCTGATCAATGCGGGGGCGGTGCGGACACGGCCGATCTTCCTCACAAGCGCGGCGGCGATGCTCGCGGCGTGGCCGATCACGCTCGACCCGATCTTCTCAGGCCTGGCGTGGGCGCTGATCTTCGGCCTCGCCGTCTCGACCGCGTTCACGCTGCTCGTGATCCCGACGGTCTACCACATGGTCTATGCGAATCGGCCCGGGCATGGCCTGCCCCCCGGGCCCATGGAGGATGAGTGATGTCAACGGAGCGACTGGTCCGGCTGATGGCCGGAACCCTGATCCTGATCAGCCTCGCGCTGGGCCACTGGCACTCACCGCACTGGCACTGGCTCACGCTCTTCGTCGGGGCGAACCTGTTCCAGTCGGCGCTGACACGCTGGTGCCTGGCGGAGACGATCTCCGTGAGGCTCGGCGCCAGGCCCTGCGCCGCGATGCAGAGAGGCGATTGACCCGCCAGACAACCTGTGCAGAGTGAAGGCCACTGAAGGGGGAACGCCATGATCCAGAACGCCGCTCACCTGCATCTGCTGCTCAATCACCTCCCGCCGGTCGGGGTGCTCATCGGGTTCTGTCTTCTCATCGCCGGGATGATCGCCCGCAGCCGGGCGCTGCGCGCCGGAGCGCTCGGCATCTTCATCGCCTGCGGGGTGCTCGTGATCCCCACCAACCTCTCGGGCGAGGAGGCCGAGCACGTCGTCGAGGGGCTGCCGGGCGTCACCGAGGGGTGGATCGAGCACCATGAGGAGATGGCCGAGGTCGCCCTGATCCTCACCATCGTCCTCGCGATCGCCTCGGTGGCGACCCTGATCGCCGAGGCAAAATCCCCCCGCGTCACCAAGCCGATGCTCGCCGCCGTGCTCATCATCGCCTTTGTCGACGTGGGAGTCCTGATGATCACCGCCCACCGCGGGGGGCTGATCCGCCACACGGAGATCCGGGGCGACACCGCGGTGGCACAGGAGCTCGGCCACGACTGAGTCATCCTGGCCCCCCGATCATCCGTCTCAGTGAAATGAGATGATGCGCCTCCCACTCGCCGCCATGGTGGATCCGACGACCCTTGAGCCGAGGGACCACTTCGATGCGATGGCGGTCGTCCACGAGTGGTCTGGGATCACGTTTCTCTTCCACGTGCTCGCCTATGCCCTGCTGGTGCTGGTCTGCTGGGGACTGGTCCGCCTCCTGATCGAGATGTGGCGCAACGCCCGCCCTGCAGGGCCGGCGGACATGCCCGATCCGGGTCCGCACAGCCGCCCGAGCGTCTCTGCGGAGGAGGATGACCGTGGAGGACCGGGGCAGCGCGAGGTCGCTCCCGGAGACCGGCCCCGTGACTCGCGCTGGCGGGATCTGTGATCAGCGGCGGGAGCGGGCGAGGAACAGCCCGAAGATCCGCTGCGCCAGCAGGATGTGCTCGGTGAGATTCGGGGGTTTGATGAGGCGATGCCCCTGGTGGAAGATGAGCCCCTCCTCGCGGCACTCGACGTTGAAGTTGAGATTCTCCTCGAAGAACCGGATCACCTCGTCGTCGAAGACGTGGCGGACCATGTCCTCATCCTCGCCGCGCAGGAGATAGCTCTTGGAGAAGACCGGATACTCATCGAAGTCGATGTCCCGCGCTCCGAATGCCTGGCCGATGCGGTGGAAGAAGTTCTCGGGCGCCAGGGCGAAGGGGGGGAGCCTCACGCCGCGGGGAAAGAAGGCCACGACCGTCTGTCTGAAAGTCGACGAATTCTTCCCACTGCCGACTGTGTAGCGGTAGTCGAGGCACCACATCTCGATGCTGGTGGTCTCGCCGACCATGAGATTGCGCGCTCTGCGCCCGTGCCCCTGGCTGAAGAGCCGGAACCCGCTCAGCGGCGTCAGGGTCTCCTTATCGACCTCGGGCTGGAATCGATACCCCATCTCCTCGGCCACGGCGGCGAGGGCCTCGGTGCGCCTCCGCTCCATCGCCTTCGCGATGACGATGGCGGCGATGACGAGCACGACAACGCCTGCGATGATGAGGGTGACGATCACAGCTTCCATGAACAGCTCGCTCAGGTGGTGTGGGGCTCTTTCCCAACAGCCTCAGCCGAAGTCCGCTCACGCGTCAACTCCCCAGACCAGAGCAGCGCGGCGGTGAGATTCATCGGGGCGGCCATCAGGCTCCACAGGTCGAAGTCGTTCCACCCCATGTGCGGATGCCAGACGAAGGACCACAGCAGCATCGACCCGCAGGCGATGCCGAGGAAAGCCTCTCCGCGGCCTCTTCGGCGCGCCAGCATCGCGGCCAGCGAGATCAGCCCCAGGGGGCAGAGCGCCGCCTGGAAAAGGAGCATCTGGCGCCAGTGCTTGGCCGAGAGCATCGTGTACCGCGCCCATGAGCCCATCACCGAGTGCTCGGTGATCCAGTCGTCGTGCGCCTCGCTCAGCGGGGTGAGAAACTCCCAGATCGACCCCGAGGAACCATAGATGATCACGGGACCGATGTCCCGGGCCATGAGAAGTGACGGGATCACGAAGAGGAGCGCGACTGCGATGAGGCAGAGAAGGCAGATCTCGAGATCGCCCCGCGATCGGGGAATCATCCGCCATCTCCCATCGCGCCGCTCCAGCAGCAGCGCCAGCGCCGCGGGGGCGAGGAAGGCGGTGACCTGGTGAAAACCGATGGCCAGACACCAGCAGGCCACGACGGGCCAGAGTCGGCGACGACGGTCGATGGCGCATCGCCATCCCACCATGACGGTGATGACCGCCATCACATAGGCCAGGGCGTAGTTCTCGATGTGCCCGAGGAAGAGGAAGACCGTCGCGTTGCAGAGCATGATCGCCCAGAGGAGGGGCCGGCGGCTGATCACCAGCAGTGTGACGGCGAAGAGCCCCCCGGCGAGGCAGGAGGGCAACGCGTACACGTCCTCCGGGGGCCAGTCATGGGTCAGGCGCTCGACGATCTGCGGGGCGAAGAAGGAGAGCGGCTCGCGGAAGAAGAAGGTCCACGTGGGGGGACACACAAAGGTGGTGTACCAGTCGGGTCGGAGAAAGAGCTCGGTGTCGCCACCCTCCATCCGGAGGCCGCGCAGCGACCAGCACAGCGCGGAGACCAGCGCGAAGAGCGCGAGACCGATCAGCAGGTGGCGCCAGCGGGGGCTCACGATCCCGCCATCAGCACCAGGCGGGGATGAAAGGTGGCGACGACCTCGACGAGGTCACGCTGCGCCTCCATCACCTCCCGGATGTCCTTGTAGGCCTGCGGTGCCTCGTCGCGTCCCCCCGCGATGAGCTCGACGCCCGCGCGCCCGAGGGCCTCGTCCCATGCCGCCCTCGAGATCGTGTCCTTCGCCGCGCGGCGGCTCATGGCCCGCCCCGCCCCGTGGGCCGCGGAGCACAGGCTCTCGCGGTTGCCGCGCCCGCGCACGAGGAAGCCCGGCGTGGCCATCGAGCCAGGGATAAAGCCGAGCATCCCCTCCCCCGCGGGGGTGGCGCCCTTGCGGTGAACGACGACCTCCTCTCCGCCGTGCTCCTCGATCCAGGCGAAGTTGTGGTGGTTCTCGACGGCGAGGATTGGATCCAGCCCCGCCCCGCGCAGCACGTGGCGGTGGATCAGCTCGTGGTTCGCCTGCGCGTATCGCCCGGCCAGTGTCATCGCGAGCCAGTACGCCTCCCCCTCCTCGCTGTCGAGCGTGAGCCACGCCAGGTGTTTCATCGCGCCGGGCAGCGGGCATCGCCTCATCGCCAGCCGGGTGAAGTGCTGGGCGATCTGGGCGCCGAGCCCGCGCGACCCCGAGTGCGAGAGCAGGGCGACGTGTCGGCCCGGGGCGATGTCGCCGACGCCCTCATGGATCTCCACATCACCGAACTCGACAAAGTGGTTGCCCGCACCGCTCGTGCCCAGCTGCCTCCAGGCGAGGTCGCGGAGAGACTCGCGGTTCGGCATCGCAAGCTCGCCCCAGAGGGCATCGTCCATCACGTCGTGATGTCGGATCTTTCGTTTCTCGAATCCCGCGCCCACGCCGAAGCGCGTCTCGCTCGTCAGCGCGTGGCGGAGCGGCTCGCGCAGGCGCGGGAGCTGCTCGGTGTCCAGGTCGACGACCGAGAGCCGCATGCGGCAGGCGATGTCGAGACCCACGGCGTGGGGGATCACCGCCCCGCGCGTGGCCAGCACGCCGCCGATGGGGAGACCATAGCCCACGTGGCCGTCGGGCATCAGCGCCGCGGCGGCCGCGACGGGCAGACGGCAGGCGGCATCCATCTGATCGCGGGTCGCGCGGTCGATTCCCTCCTCGCCCCAAACCGCGCAGGGGAGCGGCACCTCGCGGGGCGCGGGGTGCTCGATCTCGTCTCGGCGATCCGCGACGAGGCACCTCGCGCACTTGCCGAACAGGGCATCGCCGGTCCACTCGTCGGGACTCTCGCGCACGCTGTCGAGCGACTGGAAGATCTCCTCCCGCCCCATGCCGCGCTTCAGCGCCCTCTTGGCCGCGCGCAGGGCATCGCCCAGCGCCGGGCTGGCGCGCCAGCCGCGTGCGCGCAGGTCGTGTCCGCTGATGGTCTCCTTCGCGGGCATGTCCGTCTCCCGGAGCGGGGGGCAGCTCCCCCCTGACGGGTCACCAGCTCACCGAATCAGCGCGGAATCAACTTTTTTTGCGCAGTGGTTTTTGAGGCAGCTCCCTGATGCGTCAGCATGCCCGCGAGACGCTGGCACTGCGCTTTCAAGTGCGTTTCGGATCACCCCTCCTCGTCGATGGGGCGGGGGGGGCGGGGGCGCTGATGGACTCAGTCGGTGGTGAGGGATCACTCCTCACCCATGGGCTCCCATCGTATCTCAAGGGCTCTGAGCCGGCCGCCCTCGGGGCACTCGATGGTGTGAATGATCTCGGGCGCATCCTCGTGACGCCAGATGACACGCTGCTGAGTGGAAGCCCTCAGTGAGACCAACCGATCTCCACTGAAAGCACAGGAGTGTCCCCAGGGATTTGGACTGAGTGGACAAGCTCTGGAGATGATACCGAGTGGAGAGCAACCACATAGATGTCCACTCGCCCAGCGGGTCTTCCATGATCTGTCCATCGAGAGAATGAGGCCCACTGTGCATCGGGAGACACCGTCAAATCGGGAAAGTACTGCTCACCGGGCCTGTAAAACACGACATGCTCCCCTGTTTGAGAGTCGAGCAGCCAGCACTCCTTCTGCTGCTCGGGATCACCAACTGCGATGCATTGACCCTCCCCCGAATCCCACTGCACCTCTGAGATGCTGCGCAGCAGAATGTGCCTGTCATCGCTGAGCCACTGAAAGTCCCGAGTTAGCCGGTTTACCCGGATCAGGCGTCGAACGTCCCCCGTGCTCAGATCTGCGAGGTGCAGGTTCTCAATCAGTGCCTCGCCTGGATTCTCCCACGGATTCTCGGTGGCTGTTGTGAACAGAATCCGTGTTCCATCATGTGACCACACGGGTCTCTCGGGACGATGATAGGTCAGACAATAGCCCCGCGGGCAGACCTCAACCGACTCCCCAGTCACTGAATCCCAAATCCAGAGACCCCAGCCCCGTCTGTCCTCACGCTGCGCCAGTGGAACGCCTGGCGGTGTGGTTGGTGACTCACCGAATTGGAAGGCCGCGGGCCCCGCGAGGAAGGCGAGTGTCGATCCCTGGGGCGCCCATGTGGGTGATCCCATCGTCGCAATCGGCTCACCACCCTCCTCGGGCGCGATGGCCCACACCCGGTGTGTCGCAATCTCATAGACGGCCAGAACACTCTGCCACTCTGATGCCCCGGCATTGACCCCAAAGAGGGGATTCGGCATATGGGCATCCACACAGACAAAAAGACCATCAGGGGAAACATCCCCCGATCCCAGGCTGAGAATGACTCTCCCACCCTCTGTCATCTCAGCCAATTCCCTGAGTGTGGGCGAGTCTGAGGTCTCCATGGCCAGAAGAATGGCACGGGTGATCTCGGGATCAAGTGGTCCATCTTCAACAGGCGATCGCTGTGGTTCCTCAGTCGCCTCATGGTCCGTCCGGATCCATGCGGTGCCAGTCCCGGGAGCGAGAGAAAATTGGCTTAATTCCTCCGATGCTCCCTGCGTCGCTGACGCAGGTCGGGAGACGATCTGGACCCTCAGCTCCGGCTGGGCTGAGATGCCAAAGGATAGGGCACTCATGAGAATGAGCGATGCGGCCGTCTTATCAAACATTGTCTGACTCCTTTTGCCCATGTACATCTGTCACCCCAGATCACCTCAGTTGTCTCTTGTGTACACAGTGGCCTGGGTGCTGTCTGTCCAGTCACCGCCACCATCTAGGCTCTGGTGATGTGTGACCACCTGTTCGACTGTTACAACCGTGAATCCCGCATGGACATCTGTCTCCAGAGAGTAAGCCGGCGATCTATTGTGAACGGAGTAGACAAGGGCATCGGCAAAGCCACCAGGGTCCAAGACCCGCACGGCGTGATTCCCCCCTGCAAATGTCACGACCTGTCCTGCGGAAAAGGTGTAAGTCCGCAGATCTCCAATTGTGCTGGGGCCGCTGGAGACAGGGGTCATAAGCCTGGTGACATCGCTGTAGGCTCCTGCGGCCAGTGGCATCAGACCAAAGGAGTGCAGTGATGCCCCATGACACATGAGGGCACCGGTCGTGTGCATGGCGAAATCATCATAGCCCTGTGCATGATGACTTGCACAGTCATTTTGACTTATGGGGTAAACGCTGTATCCCCGCCAGTTGAACGCTGCAGCTGGATGCCAATACTCCCCCACTCCCTCATCCCAGTTGTCACGTGGCACCGCGGCAGATCCATTCCAATACCAGCGTGAGCTCCACAGGTCACGATGGTTTCCCGCGAGATTGGCCTCCGCCAGCACAGCCCACTGGGTGTTCTCCGTGACACTCTGAATATACCCACCGGATGCGGTCACCAGCGAGGAGTTCCAGTCTGTGCCAGATATCAGATCAGAGGCAAAGGCACCGATGTCACGCACACCGGTGGGAGTGACACTGCCGTAGCTCCCGGGGTTGGTGCTATCCTGGGGCACAGAGGGCTGACACCATGGACCACCGCTGCGCTGGTAAAAGAAATCCCTCGCATCCACTGCGCGGGAGGTCTCCACCGTGGCCCCGCTGATGGTGAACTCAGCTTCCACATCCCCTGGCGAC
>JAFGKF010000292.1 GCA_016928695.1 Candidatus Sumerlaeota bacterium
GCCAGCGTCTGCGCCGCGAAGCGCCGCACCTCGTCCCACTCACCGATCTCCTCATAGCGCACCATCTCGAACATGATCCAGGCCTGCTCGGCACGGCAGCGCGCCTGGAGCACGGGGTCATCGACGAAGAGCTCGGTCTCGCGGAAGGCCTGATAGGCCCCGCGGCGGCTGCCGATGCGGTACTGGAGAATCCACCCCACCCGATACATCGCATTCGTGCGATCCGAGCGCCGCACCGCCACGGCACCGTCGGAGACCGCCTGGAACATCTCCAGCGCCTCCTCCCAGTGGCGCTCCTCACGGTGGCGATGCGCGCGCCGCAGCAGGGCCCAGCCTCGGCGCGGGTCGTCGTCGCTGAGCGAGGAGATCAGATCCTCGAGATCGGCGTCGCCCTCTGCGGTGTCGAGTGCCTCGGAGGCCTGTCCTCGTGCAATGAGGGGATCACTCTCCATGTTGATCTGCGGATCGGGCGTGTCCTCGATCCGCCGCGCCTCGAGGGTGAAGGCCGGCTCAATGGGGAGCCAGCGCGTCAGCGCGGCGCGGGTCGAATCGGTGGTCGGGATGCGCTCGACTGTCACACGGTGGAATCCGCGGCGCTGCAGGTCCTCGACACAGAGCATCGCATCAAGCGTCGACTCGAACACCCCTGCCTCTACGGAGTGGATCACCCCATCCACCCGGGGTTCGATGCGCTGATAGCCCAGAGCCGACAGCCGCTCGGCCGCTTGCCGAGACGACGTCTCCGTGGCCATGCCCGCCACGCGCACACAGAAGAGATCGCTGGGCAGACCGGGATCCTGACCGAGCACCACTGGAGAGGCATCGGTGGCCTGGAGAATCTCTGCGGTCTGAGCCAGAGGAGAGAGGACGGGGACGAGAAGGCTGAGGCCCACTCCGAATCGAATCAACCCATCCATGGTGATCACCTCGTCGTGGGATGACTGAAAATTGAAAAAAGATAACGCACCGGTCAACGAAAAACAATTCTGTATTCCGTCTGCGGGTTCTCATGGGCAAAGGGATGTCAATATCAACGCAGAGCACGCTGAGGTCGCGGAGGATGCTCCAGGTGGATCGTGTCTCTCAGCGCTCTCTGCTAACTCGGCGTTTCCATCGTTTCCACCCGCTACTCGGTGTCCATGGGCTCCCCCCTTTTCCCTTGCTGATCGGAAGTGCCCTCCCCACAATGCCCTGCCATGAGACGAGGTGGACGCTGACGTGACGGAGACCAATGGCCAGCCGATCCTGCGGGTGAGTCACCTGAAGAAGCACTTCCCCCTGAAGGGGGGGCTGTTCGGCCGCTCGAAGCTGACCGTGAAGGCGGTCGACGGGGTGGATCTCGAGCTGCGCGAGCATGAGACGCTGGGGCTCGTGGGCGAGTCGGGATGCGGCAAGACGACGGCGGGGCGGCTGATCCTCCAGCTGATCAAGCCGGACCCGGGCAGCGACATCCGCCACCGCAACTCGCCGAATCTGGCGACGCTCTCGCCTCGCCAGATGCTCCCCTACCGCCGCCAGATGCAGATGATCTTCCAGGACCCGTACTCGTCGCTGAACCCGCGCATGACGGTGGGGTCGATCATCGGCGAGGCGCTGACGATCCACCGCCTGGCGAAGGGACAGGCGAAGTGGGACCGGGTCCAGGAGCTCCTCAAGGCGGTCGGACTCAATCCCGCCCACGTCAAGCGCTTCCCCCACGAGTTCTCCGGCGGGCAGCGGCAGCGCATCGGGGTGGCGCGCGCGCTGGCGGTTGAGCCCGAGATCATCATCTGCGACGAGCCGGTCAGCGCACTCGACGTCTCGATCCAGGCGCAGATCATCAACCTCCTCCAGGAGCTTCAGAACCGCTTCGGTCTCTCCTTCATTTTCGTGGCGCACGACCTCGCGGTCGTCGGCCACATCTCCCACCGCGTGGCAGTGATGTACCTGGGGCGGATCGTCGAGCTGGGATCGAAGGAGCAGATCTTCGAGGACCCCAAGCACCCCTACACCCGCCTGCTGCTCCAGGCGGTCCCCCAACCCGATCCCTCCAAGCGCGGCAAGCGCAAATTGCTCGAGGGAGACGTGCCCTCGCCGGTGAATCCGCCGAGCGGCTGCCACTTCCACCCCCGCTGCCCCGAGGCCAAGCCCGAGTGCGCCCAGATCGATCCCGTCCTGGCCGATGAGGGCGCGGGCCACCAGGTGGCTTGCCTGCTGTGCCAGGCGAGCCGCGAGAAGAGCGAGGCCCGTTTCGCCGGCGCGGAGTCATGAGCGAGATCCCTCCCGATTCCCCCCCGCCCCCTGAGGAGCCACCCACTGAGGTGCCGCCCACCGAGGAGCCGCCCGTCGAGGGCGAGACGCTTCTCCGCACGACGGACATCTCGGCGACGCACATCGTCTGCCCCCACTGCGAGACGGCCAACCGCCTGAACCGCGCCACGTGCGTCCACTGCGGACGGGACATCTCGATGCTGCGCGTGATTGCCAACAAGGCGCGGCACCACTTCAACACCGCGCTGGAGCACGCCGAGCGGAGCCGCTGGGAAGACGCGATCGTCGAGCTGCGAAACTGCCTCGACCTCGATGCCCACTTCGTCAGCGCATGGAACGTGCTGGGCACCTGTCTTGCCAAGCTCGAGCGATTCGACGAGGCGCGCGAGGCCTGGGAGCGGGCCCTGGCGATCGACCCACGCTTTTCCAAGGCGCATGATTATCTGGGCAAGGTCGAGCACGTCGACGAGGCCCGCCGGTTTCAGCGGCGGCTGCGACGGCTCACGCTGGTGCTGATTCTGGTCCTCGCCGTTGTGGCGTGGCAGCTCTCCGTTCAGTGGGGGCCCCAGCCGGAGCTCGAGGAGCTCCGCGCCGCGCGCGAGCTCTTCGTGGCCGGACATCTGGGCGAGTCGGCCGGGATGCTCGAGGATCTGCTCGAGGGCCCCGCCGAGGGCGAGGTCCGCGCCGCGGCGACGGCCCTGCTCGAGGCGATCGACGGGCACTTCCACGTGCTGATGACCGAGATCGACATCGCGCAGAGCACGGGCGATTGGCGCCGGGGGCTGTCCGCCTGTGCGCGTCTCCTGGCACTCGAGCCGCAGGGCAATCTTCGAGAGCTCACGCTCCACCACCGCGCCGTGTTCGCCGGTCGCCTCGTCGAGGAGGCTGACGCGCAGGTGGCCGCGCTCGAGACGGGTGAGGGAGATCCCGCCGCCCTCCTCGAGAGACTGAGTGAGATCGCTTCGCTCATGCCCACGCAGGTTCTTCGCAATGAGATCGGCACCTTGGTGACGCGGACCGAGGCGGTGCAGGTGACGCGCCGCGCCGAGGCCTTCGAGGCGACACTCGCGCGGGTCCTCAGCGAGGCGCCCGAGGGAGATGCACTGGCCCGCCTGATCGCGCTGCGAGACCTCCTCGGGGAGTGGAGCGACCAGCCGCTGCTCGGTGAGCGGATCGCCGAGGCGGCGAACGACTTGGCCCGGGAGACAAGCGACCGGTGGACCGACCTGAGCGCGGCGCCCACCGTGCCGGAGATCTCCTCCTTCGCCCACCGCCTGCAGTCGCAGCTCGCCTCCGCCGAGTTCCAGCCCGATCAGGCCCAGCGGGCGGAGCAGGCCTTCCCGGATCTGATGGGGCCCGGGGGACTTCCCACGGCACTGGTGCCGCTGCGCGATCTCCTGGCCGACGCAGAGGGAATGCTGCCCCGACTGCACTTCGAGATCGCATGGGCCGCCACCCAGGCGATCGCCTCTCAGGAGGCCTGGGGGGATCTCCTGGCGGCACTCGCTACCCTCGACATGACTGCGGCCACGGAGGCCGAGGTGGCGGAGGCCGATGCCCTGCGCCAGCGGGCCTCCGAGGCCTGGGCCGCCGAGCGTGAGGAGTGGGCCACTGATCTCTTCGCTCGTTGCCTCGCGGAAGACCAGGCCTTCGAGACCCTCACGGTCGACGCCGAACTGGCCCGCGAGATCGCCGAGGGGTGGGAGGAGGTCGTGGAGCGGGTGCCCTCTCGCCTCTTCAGCACGGGTTTCTTGACCGATTACAGCCTCTTCTACGCCGCCCGCGGGTGGGAGGCTCTGGGTGAACCGGAGCGGGCCATTCCCCTGTACGAGCGCATTGTCCGGGAGCATCCGGGGGGAGATCATGCGGCGACGGCGGCGGACGATCTGGCGCGTCTTCAGGCGAACCGGTCCAGCACGAGCTGACTTTTCCCTTGTCGTGGCACTCGATCCCGGTTGACAAGAGGGTAGAAGCGCCACAGAGGGATGTGACTTTTTTCACAGCACGGGTCTGAAAATGACCCCATTTTGCCCCATTGGGGGCCAGGAGCGAGAGCCGTTATGTCACCCGATCTCACCATTCAGGGCATCAAGAACTTCCGAATGCGCATTTTCCGCAACACGCCCGTGGCCCAGCTCTACCACCGCGCCACCGTCAAACGCGGCTATCACGTCGCCAGCTCGGGGGCGCTGATCGCCTACTCGACGCCCAAGACGGGCCGCAGCCCCAAGGACAAGCGGGTCATCGAGGAGGAGTCGACGAAGGGTGACATCTGGTGGGGCAAGGTGAACATGCCCATGAGCGAGCGCTCCTTCGAGATCCTGCGTGAGGTGGCGATCAACTTCCTCAACTCCCGCGAGAACCTCTACGTGGTCGACGCCTTCGCGGGCTGGGATCCCAAGTACCGCATCAAGGTCCGCGTGATCTGCACCCGGGTCTACCACGCGCTGTTCATGCAGAACATGCTGATCCGCCCCACACCCGAGGAGCTCGCCCGCTTCGGTGAGCCGGACTGGGTGATCTACAACTCGGGCAAGATCGACTCGCTGACCTGTCTGCCCGAGGTGGAGACCAAGACGACCGTGGCGCTCAACTTCAGGACGCGCGAGTTCGTCATCCTGGGCACCGACTACGCCGGGGAGATGAAAAAGGGGGTCTTCACGATCCTCAACTACATCCTGCCCAAGCAGGGTGTGCTCTCGATGCACTGCTCGGCCAACGAGGGCTCCGATGGCGACACGGCGCTCTTCTTCGGCCTCTCGGGCACCGGCAAGACGACGCTCTCGGCCGATCCCAAGCGCCGCCTGATCGGTGACGACGAGCACGGCTGGAGCGAGGACGGGATCTTCAACTTCGAGGGCGGCTGCTACGCGAAGACGATCAACCTGACGCGCGAGGGCGAGCCCGAGATCTGGGATGCGATCCGGTACGGTTCGATCCTGGAGAACGTGGTCTACGACCCCGAGACCTTCGACGTGGACTACACCGATGCCTCGATCACCGAGAACACGCGGTGCAGCTACCCGATCGAGTTCATCGACAACGCGAAGATCCCGTGCGTCGGCAATCACCCCCGCAACATCATCTTCCTGACCTGCGACGCCTTCGGCGTGCTGCCCCCGGTCAGCCGCCTGACACCCGGGCAGGCGATGTACCACTTCATCAGCGGCTACACGGCGAAGGTGGCGGGCACCGAGGTGGGGATCACCGAGCCGGAGGCGACCTTCTCGGCCTGCTTCGGCGCCGCCTTCCTCGTCTGGCATCCGACGAAGTACGCCGAGATGCTGGCCGAGAAGATCAAAAAGCATGGCGTCACCGTGTGGCTGGTGAACACGGGCTGGACCGGCGGGAGCCATGGCTACGGCACGCGGATCAAGCTGCGCTACACCCGCTCGATCATCGACGCGATCCTCAGCGGAGAACTCGCGAAGCAGGAGTTCGAGACGGAGACGCACTTCGGCTTCTCGATTCCCAGGGAGTGCCCCGGGGTGCCCAGCGACGTTCTCACGCCGATCAAGACGTGGGCGCAGAAGAACAAGTACATCGAGATCGCACGCAAGCTCGCGGCGATGTTCCATGACAACTTCGAGAAGTACCGCGACCAGGCCTCTGAGGAGATCCTGGCGGGCGCGCCCCGCCGGGCCGCGCGCGAGGACCGCTTGACCGACTGACTCTTTCCGCTGGCGCCGCGGAGCGACCGCATGCCATAAGGGCCTCTTGACTCTCAGGAGGCCCTTCGGCTTTGAGCCCACCGCTCGTCGACCCGTTCCAGCGCCGGATCACCTACCTGCGGATCTCGGTGACCGATCGCTGCAACCTGCGGTGCCAATACTGCATGCCCGAGGAGGGCGTCCCGCTCCGGCCCCGATCGAAGATCCTGACCTACGAGGAGCTCCTGCGTCTGGGGCGGGTTTTCACCTCGCTGGGATTCGTAAAGTTCCGCATCACGGGCGGGGAGCCGCTGGTGCGCCACGAGCTGGTGCCCTTCCTCGCGGAGTTCGCCCAGATCCCCGGTGTGGGTGAGCTCGTGATGTCGACCAACGCCGTCCTTCTGAGCGAGCACGCCGAGGGGCTGGCGCGCGCGGGAGTCCAGCGGCTCAACATCTCCCTCGACACCCTGAGCCATGAGACCTTTGTCCGGCTCCAGCGCCGCGATGAGCTGGACCGGACGCTCGCGGGCATCGAGGCGGCTCAGGGGCAGCCGTTTCGCCGGATCAAGCTCAACGCGGTCATCATCCGGGGGGTCAACGACCGGGAGATCCCCGCGCTGGCGCGATTCGCCCTGGAGCGGGGACTCGAGATCCGCTTCATCGAGTTCATGCCCACATCCAAGCAGCGGAGCTGGAGGGGCGACCGTGTGGTCCCCGCCGAGGAGATGCGTGAGGCGCTGTGTGCGGAGTGGTCGGATCTGAAGATGGTCCGTGAGCCCGGTGGCGAGAGTGGCCCCTCCCGCGTCTGGGCCTATGGAGCCGGTGCGGGGCGTGTGGGTTTCATCAGCGCGGTGAGTGAGACTTTCTGCCAGGCGTGCAACCGGGTCCGTCTGACGAGCGATGGGAACCTCCGCGGGTGTCTCTTCGCCGATGGTCAGCGCTCGCTGCGCGACGCGATGCGTGAAGGGGCAAGCGATGAGGATCTCGCCGCGATCATTCGCTCCGTCGTCTGGAACAAGGTGGAATCGCACCGCATCGGCCGTGAGGACTTCTCCCCCATTGATCTGGGGATGAGCGAGCTGGGGGGTTGAGTCTCCCCCGGGGGCACTCCTCCCCTGTTGAAAACGCTTGAAATTCATCGCCCACTGGTGCCCAGTGGTCGCGGCGCGGATGCAAGTGGGAGGACACATCTCATGTCCCGTGCCATCAGTCTTCGGGCTTTCACCCTCATCGAGCTTCTGATCGTCGTGGCGATCATCGCGATTCTCGCGGCCATCGCTGTCCCCAACTTTCTCGAGGCGCAGATCCGCGCGAAGGTCACCCGCGCAAAGGCCGACATGCGCAATCTCGCCACCGGCCTCGAGGCCTATCGCATCGACTGGAACCGCTATCCCATCCCCTACCCCCACATCCCCGAGGTCGCCACCAATCTCACCGGCACCAACGTGCCCAATGAGCTGTCGACCCCCACAGCCTACATCACCAGCGCCACGAGTTTCTTCGATCCCTTCTCCATTCGCATGCGGGGGATGTTTGACGGGCGGTACAATCGCTACGGGTACATCAACACGGAGATCGAGAACCACAGGTACGTGACGGGCTCCTCGGCCCTCACGCCTGAGAATCTGGAGCTCTGCGGATACTGGCGCCTGGACGGCTACGGCCCCACCGAGAGGATCATCGGCTACCCCAACGAGGTGACCTATGATCCCAGCAACGGGACCGTCAGCCGAGGCCAGATCTACCGCTCGCAGCGCATGCCCGAGCACGTGCAGCAGTGATGGGCCGTGCGTCCCCGCCCCGCGGGGAACGGCTCAGATCAGGATCCCCTCCAGCTCGGCGAGGATCTGATTGTCGGTGAACCCCGCACCGCGGATCGCCCCCGACGGGCATGCGGCGACGCATGTGCCACACCCCTTGCACAGGGTGTCGTTGACGACCGAGACCTCCTCCTCCTCGTCGAAGGTGATCGCCTGGTAGGGGCAGAGGCTGTTGCACATGCGGCACCCGGAGCAGTGCTCGGCATCGATCGAGGCCTTTATGGGATCGATCAGCACCTTGCCCTTCGCGATCAGCGCCAGGATGCGGGCCGCCGCGGCCTGCGCCTGGGCGACCGTGTCGGGGATGTCCTTCGGACCCTGGCAGGTGCCCGCGATGTAGATGCCGTCGGTGTTCGTTCCGATCGGGTCGAGCTTCGGGTGACGCTCGAGCAGGAATCCGTCGGGCGACCTCGTGAGCCCGAGGATGTGCGCCATGTTTCCGAGGTCCGACTGCGGCTCGATGGCGCAGCAGAGCACCACCATGTCCACCGGGATGTCGCGGAACTTGCCGACCAGCGTGTCCTCACAGCGGATGTGCAGGACTCCCTCGGCCTCGTCGCCCCACATCTGCTCGGTGACCTCGGCCGCCTTGCCACGGATCACGTTGACGTCCTCGGCGAGGATGCGGCTGTAGAACTCGTGGTAGCCCTTCCCGTAGGCCTCCATGTCGATGTAGAATTGGTAGACCTCGGCGTCGGAGCGGTCCTTGACCAGGTGGGCGAACTTCATCGCGTACATGCAGCAGACGCGTGAGCAGTACGCGTGGTGGTTCTCGTCGCGCGATCCGATGCAGTGGAGAATGCCGATGGCGCGCGGCACCTGCCCGTTTTTCATCAGCACCTTCCCGCCCGTGGGTCCCGTGGAGTTGAGCATCATCTCGAACTCGAGCGACGTCAGGACGTTGTCGAGGCGGCCGTAGCCGTACTGGCTCATCTTGCGCGGATCGAAGAGCTGGAATCCGGTCGTGGTCAGGATCTGACCCACCTCGATCTCGAACTCCTCGTCGTGCTGGCTGAGGTCGACGGCCTCAGGCTCACAGACCTGCTGGCAGATGCTGCAGCCCCGCGTCTGCAGATAGATGCAGGCGTCCGGGTCGATGCGGGGCGCCTTCGGCACAGCCTGCTGGGTGGGGATGGCGATGGCGCTCTTGGGCCCCAGATAGAAGTCCTGCGGCTGCCCCTTGCGGGCCGAGAGGTCCTCCATCCAGATGTGCCCCGTGGGGCAGACGTCGACACAGGCACCGCATGCGATGCAGGGGCCCTCCTCGCCCTCGCGCTGGAAGGGAGTGGAGATGAAGCGCTCGGTGCCCCGCTGCCCGAAGCACAGGGCGTGGGCGCCGACGAGCTCGGAGCAGATGCGGACACAGAGTCCGCACATGATGCATGTCTCGGTCCCCTCGCCGAAGCGCGACTTCTCGATCCCGTGCTCGCGGGCCAGCTCCTGGATGATGGGGACGGTTGAGCAGCGCGCCAGCTGCATCTCCAGCACCATCCGCCGTGCGGCCACCGCCCGCTCGGACTGGGTGAGCACCCTGAGCCCCTCGCGCGCGGGGTAGTTGCACGCGGTGACCATCCGGTGCCTCTTGCCCATGACGACCTCGACCGTGCAGACACGGCAGGCGCCGTAGGGCTCGAGCCACTCGCAGTGGCAGAGCGTGGGGATCTTGATGCCGAGCTTCTCGGCGCCCTTGATGATGGGCTCGCCCTCCTCCACCTGAACCTGTTGGCCGTCTATCTCAAAGGTGACCATGGCACTCTCCCTCAGACTCGGATGATCGCGTCGAACGTGCAGGCGTCGTAGCAGGCGCCGCAGCGGTCGCAGACGTTGGGGTCGATGACGTGGAGCTTCTTCGTCTCACCGGTGATCGCGTTCACCGGGCAGGCGCGGGCGCACAGGGTGCAGCCCGAGCACTTGTCGGCGTCAACCTTGTAGGTGATCAGCGCCTTGCAGACGCCCGCGCGGCACTTTCCCTCTCGGATGTGCTCCTCGTACTCCTCGCGGAAGTACTTGATGGTGCTCAGGACGGGGTTGGGAGCCGAGGTGCCCAGGGCGCACAGGGCCGCGTCGATCATGCAGGCGCTGATCTCCTCGAGCAGCTCGATGTCCCCCTCCTGCCCCTTCCCGTCGCAGATGCGCTGGAGGATCATGTTCATGTTGCGCAGCCCCTCGCGGCACGGCGTGCACTTGCCGCACGACTCGGCCATGAGGAAGTCGATGTAGAACCGGGCGAAGTCGACCATGCAGTCGTCCTCGTCCATGACGAGCATGCCGCCCGACCCCATCATCGACCCCGCCGCCGTCAGGGTGTCGAAGTCGACCTCGAGGTCGAGCAGCTCCTCGGGCAGGCAGCCGCCCGAGGGGCCGCCCGTCTGGACAGACTTGAGCCTCTTGCCGTTGGCGATGCCGCCGCCGATGTCGAAGACGATCTCCCGCAGCGTGATGCCCATCGGGACCTCGACGAGGCCGGTGTTGTTGATCTTGCCCGCGAGCGAGAAGACCTTGGTCCCCTTCGAGCCCCCCCACGGGTTCTCCGAGACGTCACCCGTGCCGAGCTGCGTGAACCACTCGGCTCCGTGGAGGATGATCGGGGGGACATTCGCCCAGGTCTCGACGTTGTTGAGGCACGAGGGCATGTTCCAGAGGCCGCGCTCCACGGTGTGGATGTACTTGGCCCGGGGCTCGCCGACGTTCCCCTCGAGCGAGGCCATCAGGGCGGTCGACTCCCCGCAGACGAAGGCGCCCGCGCCGCGGTGCACCTCGATGTCGAAGCTGAACCCCGTGCCCAGGATGTCCTCGCCGAGCAGGCCGCTCTCGCGGGCCTGGTTCAGGGCGATCATGAACCTCTTCAGCGCCAGGGGGTACTCCTGGCGGACGTAGATGAAGCCCCTGGTGGCGCCGATGGCGTAGGCCCCGATGATCATCCCCTCGAGGACGGAGTGGGGATCGCCCTCGATGATGCTCCGGTCCATGAAGGCCCCGGGGTCGCCCTCGTCGGCGTTGCAGATCACCCAGCGCGTGCCGTTCTCCGACGGCGCCCGCTTGGTCGACTCCCACTTGATGCCGGTGGGGAAGCCGCCGCCGCCGCGTCCACGGAGCCCCGAGGCCTTGACCACGTCGAGGACCTCCTGGGGCGACATCGTCGTCAGCGCCTTCGCCGCGGCCTGGTAGCCCTCTCTCGCGATGTAATCCTCGATCTTCTCCGGGTCGATCATCCCGCGGTTGCGCAGCGCGATGAGCACCTGAGCGTGGAAGAAGGGGATGTCGCTCATCAGTGGGATCGTGCCCTTCTCCCCGGGCGGCGTGTACAGGTGCCTCTGCACCGGCCGCCCCTTGAGGAGATGCTCCTCCACCAGATGCGGGATGTCCCTCGGCCTCAGCTGCTGGTAGAAGATGCCGTCGGGCTGAACCAACAGGATTGGCCCGACCCCGCAGAAGCCGTTGCATCCGGTGGGGATGACATCCACCTCCGCGGCGAGGCCGTGCTTCTCGATCTCGGTCTCGAGAGCCGCCTTGACCTCCATCGATTTGTTGCTGACGCATCCGGTCCCGGCGCAGACCATCAGGTGCAGTCGCTTCACAGCCATCAGTCCCTCTCCTTCTCGTGGGGGGTGTCGGGCTCAGTGCGCGCCATCAGCCCGCTCTCTCGCTGCCCATGGCCAGGGCGTATTCTTTGACGATCGATCCACCGATCACGTGCTCGTCGAGCACACGGACGATCTTTTTCTCATCGAGATCCGCATACTTGACCGGGGCCTCGCCCGGGCGCTGGACCGTGGCCATCGGCTCCCGGCTGCACATCCCGGCGCAGCCGGAGGAGGAGACGGCGACATCGGCGATGCCCCGCTCCTCGAGCGCCCCGAGCAGAGCGGTCATCACCTGCCGGGCGCCAGCGGATATGCCGCAGGTGCCCATGTGGACAATCACGGTGGCCCGGCATTTGCCCTCGCGCCCAGCCCGCTCGGCCTGGAGCTGGTCGCGCAGCGCATTGAGACTCTGCACACTGAGACGAGCCATCACGTCACCTCCGCTTTTTTCTCTTGCTTCTGGAATCTCTTGAGGAGCCGCTCGACGTTGGCCGACGTGACGTGGCCATGGAGCTCGTCGTCGATGGTCAGCACCGCGGCGAGACCACAGCAGCCGAGGCATCGGACCGGCTCGAGCGAGAACTTGCCGTCCGCGGTCGTCTCCCCGGACTTGATGCCCAGGTGGCGCTCGCAGGCGTGGACCAGCCGGGGCGCCCCCTTGACGTGGCAGGCGGACCCGACACAGACCTGCACCATGTGCTCACCGCGCGGCTCGAGGCTGAACGCCTTGAAAAACGTCGCCAGGTGGTAGAGCCGCGTCATCGGGACCCCGACCTCGCGCGAGATCTGCTCCAGTGCCGAGCGCGGCAGGTGCCGGGCCTCGTGCTGCACATCCTGGAGCATCTCGATCACGAAGCTCTCGGAGCGCTGCCAGCGCTCCACGATCTCGTGCACCTGCGCTTCACTGACCTCAACAGGCATTGGGTGACTCCTTCAGTCCATAGGGGTGGGTGGGGCGGGTCCCCAGGACCTCGCCCAGATGCCCACGGAGCACGCGCAGCCCCGTGGGTGAGCAGAGAGGGGCGTCGCCGAGCGATGCCCGGATCTCCTGGGTGTCGAAGCGGCGAAGCCCGCCGCCGCGCTCGATCTCGAGCGCGAAGTCCGTGTCGGAGTGCCCGACGGCGAGGACGAGCATGGTCTCCCCCAGATCCCCGATCGGCTTGAGGTCGATGTGGCTGAGGCGGAAGTCGGCCACGATCCGTGTGCCATGGAAGGGGGTCGACTCCACCCGGCAATCGCCCCCGGCCTCGCGCGCGGCCTGGGCGAGCAGCGCGAGGCCCAGCCCCACGCGGCGCTCCGTGCGCGAGGTCGTGAACGGGCTCAGCACCTGGCGGCGCATCTCCTCGCTCATCCCTTCGCCGTTGTCGATGATCTCGAGGCGCAGGAGATCCTCGCTCGGTCTCTCCTGAAGGCGGATCACCACCAGGCTCGCGTGGGCGCGCACCGAGTTCTCGGCGATGTCGAGGATGTGGTGAGCGAGGTCCTGCATCGCCCTCATCCCTCCTCCACCACGGCTCGCCCGCCCTCGCGGCGCAGCGCGAGGCGGATCTCGCCGGCGGTCGGTGTCTCGATCGAGAGAAGCGAGGTGCCCGTGCCGATCTCCTCGAGGCGATGGGCGTCCGAGCTGCAGACGAGCGACCAGCGGCCGTTGTCCCCGAAGCGCGCCACGGCCTCGGCCCGCCCGACGCGCGTGGAGTGCTCCAGGCCGTCGAGATCCAGGTCGGGGGGGATGAATCCGAGCTGGCCGATGAGACCGAACCGCTCGCGGTCGACATGGGCTGCGATGGCGCAGCCGCCCCGCGCGTGGATCGCATCGACGACGTCCCGGAGGCTGAGATCGGTCGCCCCGATCAGAAGCTCCTTGCACTCGCCCACCCGCTGGTCGGTCTCGTCGACGAGCTCCTGGGGGCCGAAGATCTCCGCGTCGTTCTCGCCGTCGAGATGGGACTGGACGAAGACCTGCATGTCGAGAGCGTCTTCCGCGGTCTCGAACAGCCCCACGACATGGACCTCCTCGCGGGTCGTCACCTCGATGCCCGCGATGACGGTGACCGGGCTGGTGGCCGCCGCGCGGATCGCCGCCGGAGCGTTGCCCGCGGCGTTGTGGTCACAGATGCCAATGATGTCGATGCCCCGCTCGGCCGCCCCCAGGACAATGGCCCGAGGTGTCATCTCCCGCTCCCCGCAGGGGGAGAGGCAGGTGTGGATGTGGAGGTCGGCGCGGTGGAGGGGGCTCATGGGATCGCCCTCCCCTTGACCCCGGCCCCGATCAGGCCGCAGACCACCTCGTAGGAGCGGAGGGGGGTGACGAGAATCGGCACCCCCTCCGCGTTGGCCCGCTTCACGGTCTCCTCTTCGGGCTCCCTTCCCCCCACCAGGATCACGCCCGCCAGCTCGCGCAGGGAGGCCACGGCCACGGTGTTCTCGTGGATCTGCAGCGTGACCCACAGATCACCCGCCTCACTGTGGGCCATCACGTCGCTGAGCAGATCACTGACGTACCCGCCGGTCACCTCGCGGTCGAGATGATCTGCACCGGCGCGGACCTCGAGTCCCAGTCGCTGTGCGATGTCGGCGAGGGTCATGATTTTCCCTCTCCCTCTCCCCCGCCCGGGGGGCGTGGCAGCTGATCGAGTATGGCGCTGAGGTCGGCGACCGTCTTGCGCAGCCGCTGCTGCAGCATCAGTGGGCAGGACGCCTCCTCGACGCGCCCCTGGACCACATCCTCGGCGAAGGCGCGGCACGTCGGTGCGCCACAGGCCGCGCAGTCGATGCCCGGCAGGCGGGCACAGAGATCCTCCATGCGCTGCATCTTCTCGATCGCGCGCGCCCGGTCGGAATCGAGCGTCTGGGAGGGGCGGGGTTCGACGGGCTTGGACAGAATCAGATCGGATCGCTCCGTGAGATCGCGGACGGACGGGCTCGTGGGATCGATCTGAGAGCCGCGTCGCCGGATCAGATGCACGAGCTTGTTGCGCGCCTCATAGAGGTTCTCGACGGTCAGGCAGCCGTCGACGCACCCCTCGCGGCACGAGCGGCACTCGACGTAGTCCACATCATGGAGCTTGCCATTCTCGATGTCCTCGAGCGTGCGGATGACGCTCTCGAGCCCGCCGACGGCGATCGAGTTCCCCGTCTCGATCGATCCCCCCTGGCCCCCGACGAGCGCCCAGCCGAGACAGGGCCCCGAGACGCCGTTCTGCACATTGCCCATGTCGCTCTCGCGTGAGGCGAGCGCCCTCTTCACCTCCCCATAGATCTGGCTGATCGCGACCGCCCCATCGAGCTGGGATGCCTGGTGATGGGTGTGGTACTTCAGATCGCTGGCCTTCGCCGGGCAGGGGGTGATGTGAAAAATCGCGATCTGATCCCGGCGCAGGCCGAGCACCTTCGCGCGGTGCGTGCGGATCGCCTGGGCCATCACCTCCTGGGGCGTCTCGACCGGGGCCAGCAGCGGCAGCAGAGAGGGGTGACGCACCTGGATCAGCCGCACGACGGTGGGACAGTGCGGGGAGATCAGCGGCCCCTCCGATCTCCGCTCCTGCACCATGCGCTGGATGCTCAGCAGGACGGCCTCGCAGGCCGGAGTCATGTCGGCGACCTCGTCGAAGCCCACCCGCTTGAGCGCCGCGATGATCTGCGCGGGCGTCACGTCGCGGCCGAACTGCGCGTAGAGAGCGGGTGAGGGGATGGCCACCGTGTGGCGGAATCTCTTGAGATCGGGCATCGATCCCTGGCGCGGCGTGATCGCACCGCTCTTGCAGACGCGGATGCACAGGCCGCAGTCGATGCACCGCCCCGAGAGCATCTCGGCCTTGCCGTGCCATGCACGGATTGCCTCGACCGGGCACACGCGCACACAGCTCATGTGACCCGAGCATCGGTCGGGGTCGATCCGGAGCGTGCGCGACTGCAGCCTGGAGGTCACCGGCCCGCCTCCTCATCGGTCAGAACGGTGATGTCGAGCCGTGTCCCCCGGCCGACCTCGGAGGTGATCTCAAGGCGGTCGGCGTTGCGCTGGATGTTCGGCAGCCCCATCCCCGCGCCGAAGCCCCGCTCGCGCATCTCATCGGTGGCGGTCGAGAATCCCTCCTGCATCGCCAGCCCGATGTCCGGTATGCCAGGCCCCTCATCCGCGAAGACGAGATGGATCACCCCCGGCTCCAGCCCGAGCCTCACGCTGCCCCGGCGGGCATACATCACGGTGTTCATCTCCGCCTCATAGCTGGCGATGGCCGTGCGGCGGATGACGTCAGGGGGATAGCCGATGCCCCGGAGCATCGCCTTGATCTCCGTTGAGACTCTTCCCGCGCTGGCGAAATCTCCGCCCACGATCTCAAACTCCCTGGTGAAGCTCATTGCCCCGCGCGCCCCCGGCCGGCACCTCTGTGCATCCGCGCAGACCGGCCTCGTGCAGGCGCCCGCAGGCCTCGAACATCGGCAGTGGGGTCGCCAGGAGCGGAAGTCCGAGCTCCTGGGCCAGCGACACGGCGCTCGCGTCGGGCCGCTTGCTGCGCACGCAGATGACAGCGCGCACGTCTGCGACCTCGGCGGTCCGCACCGTCTGGGCGTTGGTCAGGCCGGTCAGCAGCAGCGACCCGCCCTTGATGAACGCCAGGACGTCGCTCATCAGGTCGGCACCGCACCCCGCCTCCACCCGCACCGACTCCCAGCCGGGCGGGGCGACGAGGACCTCGCATCCGAGAACCTCTCGGACCTTGGCCAGAGACATGCCCACGGGATCCGTCATTGGTCGCTGTCCCTCCCATTTCCATGGCCGTTGCCACTGAGGACCGGCTCGGAGAGGCCGAGTGCGTTGGTCGGCATCTTCTCTTTGCGGCCGACGAGCAGGTCGGGCAGCCGGATCTCGCGGCGCGTCGGGATGGCCGTGGCCGGGCAGTGGCTCCAGCACTGGCCGCACCCCGTGCACTTGTCGACGTCGACGTACCGCGCCTTGCGGCGCAGCCGGACCTTGAAGTTGCCGATGTAGCCATTGACCCCCACGACCTCATGGTAGGTGAGAAGCCGGATGTTCTTGCGATGGCTGACCGACACCATCTTGGGGGTGAGAATGCAGGCGGAGCAGTCGAGCGTCGGGAACGTCTTGTCGAAGGTCGCCATCTTTCCCCCGATCGACGCCTCTCTCTCGACCAGGTAGACGGGGTGGCCGGCCTCGGCGAGCTCGAGCGACGCCTGGATGCCCGCGATCCCCGCGCCGATGATCAGCGTGGCGGGATTGATCTCCGCGACCATCGGCTCGAGCGGCTCCTGCTCGGCCACGCGGCGGATCGCGGCGTTGACCAGGGCCTTCGCCTTCGTCGTCGCCATCGCCCGGTTGTCGTGCACCCACGCGCACTGCTCGCGGATGTTGGCCATCTGGAAGAGGTACTTGTTGATGCCCCCCTCCTCGCACGCGCCGCGGAAGGTGATCTCGTGCATCAGGGGTGAGCAGGCCGCCACGACCACCCGGTTGAGCCCCAGCTCCTCGATGTCGGTCTGGATCAGCGCCTGACCCGTGTTCGAGCACATGAACCGGTAGTCGCGCGCGATCACCACACCGGGACACTGCCCGGCGAAATCGCGCACCGCCTCCACATTCACCGTCTGGGCGATGTTCACTCCGCAGTGACAGATGTAGACGCCGGTCCGCACATCACCCGCTTGTCCCCTCTCATCGGTCTGAGCAGTCATCATGTGGCCTCCGCATGGGCTGGTGCCTCCATCGGGAGAGGCACCGCGTGGTGCTGCAGGCCCAGCTCCCTCGGGTCACACCCGAGGGCCAGGCCCAGCAGCTGAGTGAAGTGGATCACAGGGATCCGAATCTCACGCCCCGCCAGCGCCGAGATCGGGCGCTGATAGAGCTCGAGGTTGAACTGACACAGGGGGCAGGTCGTCACGATCGAGGTCGCACCGCTGTTCTGGGTCACGCTCACAGGCGCCCCCCCTCAACAGGTCCAAGGCCTCTGGATTCAGAGACAGACGCTGTCAGTGTGAAAAGGGGGTTTCTGGAGTCAGAAAATAAGCCCCTGGGAACAAAGGCGAAATGATACCCCCTTGCAAGCGGTGCTGCGGACATGGAACTGGCCTGAAGCCAATTCACTGGGGTTCCTCTTTCCGGCCGAGGGGGTGGAGGGGGAATGACAGAGTCAGCCGCGCACTCGGCTCAGCAAATGGATCGATTTCTTCCACGGGTCAGATCAAAGGATCTCCTTTTCATCGAACACCTGTTTCACTGTGCCGACACGGGTTACAGCCTCGAGGGGGTCAGGGACCATCCTCCGAGGGGACGAGTGGCCTCGTTGGTCGCTCCGACGCGGAGACCGGTGAGACCGCACAGCCTAAACGGATTCCCACGCTCTGGGTGTCTTGCAACTTCCCAGGGGCCAAGGATTTGGCCATATGACACACTGCTCGCCATCGCTCATGAAACCCCCTGTTGGACGTGGCAGAGTGGCCTCGTACTCTGTGAAAAACTGAACAGAGTGGGAGAGAGGGTCAAGATAAAAACCACTTCGCCCTGCAGAATTCTTTCCTCTTGCAGCCGGAATTTTGACAAAAAGATTTTCTGCGTTGAATGGGGGAGGCGCGAGTGGCGTCTGGGAAGTCTCGGAGCCGGCCCGAGAGAGGAGATCGCCGTCAGTGTGGCATTGGCCGCCGAGACGCCGGTCAGGCTCGCTTCACGTAGACTGTCGCGCGCGAGTGGTGCTGCGTCTCGAAGCGGTCGATCTCCTCGGGGAGGCTCTCCGAGGAGCCGAGGAACAGAGCGCCGCCGGGATTCATTCGATCGGCGAGGCGGTTGAAGAGGGAGACCCGGTCGGCGTGCGAGAAATAGATGGCCACATTGCGGCAGAAGATGATGTCGAACTGCCCGAGATCGGTGAAGGACTCGAGGAGATTGCGGCGCTGAAATGTGACCATCGCCCGGATCTCATCGCGCACCTTCCACCCCCCGCCGTTCCGCACGAAGTTCTTCCGGAGCGCCTCCGACCTGAGCCCGCGCCCCACCTCGAAATCCGTGTAGACCCCCTGGCTGGCCTGGGTGATCGCCGAGTTGGAGAGGTCGGTCCCCAGCAGCGTGAATATCCATCCGGTCTGATCCGGCAGGAGCTCGCGGAGAATCATGGCGATGGAGTAGATCTCCTGGCCGGTCGAGACGGCGGCGCACCAGATGCGCACGTTCTTGGGGAGACCGGTGACCGCGGAGGCGAGCCGCCGGTCGAAGAGCTCGGGGAGGATCTTGCACTGGAGCGCCTCGAACGGCGAGTTGTCTCGGAAGAACAGCGTCTCGTTGGTCGTGATCGCATCGATGAGCTTGGTTCTGAGCAGGGGATCGCCGGTGGCGCGGATACGGCTGTGCAGATCCTGAAAGGTCGAGCAGCCACACTCCATGGCGAGCGAGGAGAGGCGGGTCTCGATCAGATAGCCCTTGTCCAACCCCAGGGCGATGCCGGTGATCTCGCTGATCAGCATCGCCATCGAGGCGAATTCCTCGGGGGTGAGCCTGATTCCCATTCCGCTCAGACTCCGCCCACAACCCGCTGAATCGAGCTGGAGATCTCATCGAGGGGGATGATGGCATCGGCCAGCCCCTCCTCGATCACGGCCCTGGGCATGCCGTAGATGGTCGAGCTGGCCTCGTCCTGGGCGATGACTCTGGCCCCGCGCCGCTTGAGAAGGCGCGCACCGTCGAGTCCATCCGATCCCATCCCCGTCATGATGACGGCCAGTGCCCGAGGGCCGAAGATGTAGGACACGGACCGATAGAGGTAGTCCACCGAGGGCCGACAGTTGTTCTCCGGTGGATCATTGGTCAGCCGGACGACCGGCTCTCCCCCGTTCAGGGGGCGGGAGATCTTCATCTGCTTCCCGCCGGGGGCGATCAGCGCGGTGGCGGGCCGGATCGGCTCGCCCTCCCTGGCCTCGCGGACCTCGATGGCGCACTTGGCGTTGAGGCTGTCGGCGAGGCTCTTGGTGAAAACGGGGGGCATGTGCTGCACGATCAGAAGAGGAACCGGGAGATTGACGGGCAGCCTGGGCATCATCTTGGCCAGCGCATTCGGCCCCCCCGTGGAGATGCCCAGAGCGATGACCTTGGGTCTGGCATCCAGGTCGGAGGGGGGGATCTCCTCTGTGTGAGTGGGGACTCTGACCTCAGGGGAGGCAGACCTCAGTGATTCGGCGGGACGAGCCGATGACCTCAGGCTCTGGGCAAAGGCCTCGACCTTGGGAACCAGATCGGACCGGATCTGCTCGATCCCCTGCTGGAGGCTCGAGGCCGTGGGCTTCGGCACGAAGTCGAACGCCCCGAGCTCCAGGGCCCTCATGGTGGCATCGGCACCCGTGTGGGTGTGAGAGCTCAGCATGATGGCCCCGATCTCCGGGTGATTGACTCTCAGCACCTCCAGCACGCCCAGCCCATCGATCTCGGGCATCTCGAGATCGAGTGTCAGGAGGTCGGGCCTGAGCACAGGGATTGACTCCAGGGCGAGCTTCCCATTGGCCGATCGCCCCACGACCTCGACCCCCCTGATCTCCATCAGGAGCTCAGCGAGCACTTTGCGATAAAGCGCCGAGTCATCGACGACAAGCACACGCACGGGCCGATCACTCATGACTGAACTCTCTCCGCATGCCTCCCCTGGAGGGGGAGCACCGGTTCTCTCCAAACAGACCCCCTCCCTGCCCACCCCTCAGGAGGGGGGGCAGGGACGGGGCCTGATGCCTCGCCGCGAGGCTCGATCTCTCTTCGCGTCCGGGGCACGTGGGCGGTGGTGAGGAGGGGTGACACGGAGTCTCCCCCATCCGGGGCGATCTCTGTGCCGCCCCCTGGCACCCCCCCAGGTGCACCGGGGCATGTCACGTTTTGAACTTCTTCACCATGTGGGCGAGGTTGGCCCCGAGTGTGGCCAGCTCGCGCGACGCCGCGTTGGTCTTGGCGGCACCCTGGGCGGTCTCACCGGCCGCCTGGCTGACGCCGGCGACCGTCTTGGTGATCTCCTGGCTCGCCTGGGCCGACTGGGCGACGTTCCGGGCCACCTCCTGAGCCCCCGCGGCACCCTGGCTGATGTTCGCGGCGATCTCACGGGTGGTCGCGGACTGCTCCTCGACCGCCGAGGCGATGGTGGCGGAGATCTCGGTCACCGCGGACACGGTGTTCTTGATCTCGCTGATGGCCTGCACGGTGTCACCCGTGGCGCCCTGGATGCCGCCGATCCGCTCACGGATGTCCTCGGTGGCGGCGGCGGTCTGCTTGGCCAGCTCCTTGACCTCGTTGGCGACGACGGCGAAGCCCTTGCCCGCCTCACCGGCGCGCGCGGCCTCGATCGTCGCGTTGAGGGCGAGGAGGTTGGTCTGCTCGGCGATCGCCACGATCGTCTCGATCACCTTGCCGATCTCCTGGGCGCTGCGGCCGAGGGCATCGACGCGCTCGGAGGCGCTGGACACCGCCCGCGAGGCGCTCTGGGCCGTCTCCGAGGACCGGGCGGCGTTCTGCGCCACCTCGTTGATCGAGGCGTTCATCTCCTCGGCCGACGAGGCGACCATGTTCAGGTTGGACGTCACCTGCTCGACGGCGGCGGCGACACCGGTCATGTTGGTCGACATCTCCTCGGCGGCGGCGGCCACGGTGCTCGACTGCGCGCTCATCTCCTCGGCGCCCGCGGCCATGGACTCGGAGACCGTCGACAGCTCCTCGGAGGACTGCGAGACCGCCTCCGATGTGGAGGAGACCTCCTCCATCATCTTCCGCAGGCTGGTGGACATGGTGTTGAGCGCCTTGGCCAGATCACCGATCTCATCGTGTCGGTTGATCTCGACCGTCTGTGTCAGATCGCCGTCGGCGACCGACTCCGCGAGCCCGAGGGCACGGCGGAGTGGAGCGGTGATGGCATTGGCGAAGAGGTTGGACGCGAAGACCACGATGATGATCACGACCACGGCGATGCCGAGCATCCAGGTCATCCACCAGGTGTTCGTCTTCTCGGCCTGCACGACCGCAGCGTAGATCTCCTCCTCGTAGGAGCCGGCGGCGACGATCCAGTCCCATGGCTCGTAGTAGGTGAAGCGGACAAGCTTCATGCGCGCCTCGGGATCACCAGGGTTCTGCCACGGGTAGCGGATGGACTCGATGACCAGCTCCTCGCCGCTGTTGTCCATGGCCTGGCCGCGGGTGCACAGATCCTGGATGAAGTAATTCCCATCGGCATCCTGGGACTCCCAGATGTTCGTTCCCTGGCTGGCAGGGTGAACCGTCAGTGTCCCATCGCTGGTGATGCAGTAGGGATAGCCGGTCTCGGCGATCTGCACGCCGGCGAAGATCTGCACGCTCCCCTGGACCTCGGCCTCGGGCACGCCGACGTAGAGGACGCCCACAACCTCACCGGTCGGATCGGTGATGGGCTCGTAGGCGGTGACGTACCAGGCGTTGACCACGAAGGCCCGCCCCCGGAAGGTCTCGCCCCGGGCGATGGCCTGCGCCACAGGGCTGTCTCGGGGAATGAAGGTCCCTGTCGCGCGCGTGCCGTCGAGCTTCATCACATTGGTGGAAACCCGGAGAAGCTCTCCGCTGCTGGTGCGCTGGAAGACAGTGCAGGTGCTGCCCGTGACATCCCGGATCCGGTCGACGATCGAGGTGTCGGTGCGCAGGTCGACCGCGCCCGCGGCGTAGCTGGGCAGATTGAAGGTCACCCGCTCCTGGGAGATCTGATTGATCCCCTGGACCTCGGCCATGTTGGCCCGATCGACGGAGATCGCCCCGCCCATCTCATTGAAGATGGCGCGGGCCTCCTCGAGATCGCGGTTGACCCGCGTCTGGAGGACCTCCATGAGGCTCTCGCAGGTGTGGTACATGCACTCCACGATGCTGTCGAGCTGACCGGCGGCCAGTGTCTCGAGGGCGACGCGCTCCTCCCCCAGAATGCTGGAGGAGCTCAGCCAGTGGAACCCCATCAGAATCAGGAAGGGTATCATGGCCATGCAGAGGCACATGATCAGGACTCGCTTTTTCATCTCTCTTCTCCTCAACCTGAGGTGTGGGTGACGAGCTCATCCTGAGCGAGCCCGACAGCCTCTTTGCTCTGGCCAACATCTGTCACCGTGTTCACCGGTGGGATCCGGGGGATCTGATCTCCGACCACTTGGCACCGGCCCACCACCTCGCGTGCGGCCAGCGGCAACGCGGGGCTGGGGGTGGGCTCTGAGATCATCTCCTGTCGGATCGGCATATCTTCTGCTCTCTGTCCTGTGGACCGAGTGCCACGGCCACGGCCCGTGGGGCTCATGGCGCCAGGACACTCATCTGGTCTTTGCTCTCCTCGACGCGCAGGACCTCGTCGACTCTGAGCAGTGTGAGGAGCTCATTCTCTCTCTTGAGGACGCCCTCGAAGAGCTCGGCCTCCGCCTGGGTCACGTTGACCGGCGGCGGCTCGATCCCCGACGCGGCGTCGCGGACCACATCGCCGATCCGATCGACGAGCAGCGCCACGGGCTCCTCCCCCGCGAGCACGACATGGCAGGTCTCCGGGGTGATCTCCGTGGGTCCGTGACCGAGTTTGACGGAGAGGTCGATGACGGTGACGATCTCACCGCGCAGGTTCATGATGCCGCGCACGTGGGAGGGTGCGTGGGGGACCTCGGTCATGTTCATGTCACTGATGATCTCGCGCACTTTCCCTGTGTCCACCCCCAGGAAGGAGTCCTTGACGTGGAAGGTGACGAACTCGACCTCGTGATCCTCGGTCTCTCTCACCTCTGGGCACATTTCCCCGCACCTCCTCCTGAGATCTGAGTCGCGATGGCGGCGAAGAGCCGGTCCCGATCCAGCTTGATCTGATAGTCGTTCACACCGGCCCTGTAGCCGCGCTCGATGTCGCCCTCACCCGCCAGGGTCGACAGGGCAACCACCGGCAGATGGGCCGTGCGCTCGTCCTCCCGGATGCGCCGGGTGAACTCGAGGCCGTTGAGGATGGGCATCTCGATGTCGGTGACAACCACATCGATCCGCGGCAGATTCTCGAGCAGCAGCTCCCAGGCGGCCTGGCCGTCCTCGGCATCGAGGACCACGTAGCCCACCTCCTCCATCTGCTCTTTGATGTGCCGGCGGAAGAAGCCGGAGTCTTCGGCCAGGAGGATCACCTTGGGATCTGTTCCATCGGCGACGACCTGAGGCCCCTGGGCCTTGAAGAGGGAGGGCTCGGCCAGCTCCGCGAGCTCGAAGATCTCGATGAGGCGCACCGTGACGCCATCGAGGATGAGCGATCCGCTGATCCCGCGCTCGCGGAAGGTCGCGGCGTCGAACTGGGCGAGGACCTCGCGGACATCCTGGATCTTGGAGCTGATGAGCCCCAGCTCGCGCCCGCGGATCTCGAACACGATGACAAAGTAGTCCGCCCCCTCGACGCGGGGCTTGGCGCTGATGTGCCTCTCGAGGCTGATCAGGGGGACGCTCTTGCCCCGGTACTGGAGCACCCGGCGATCGTTGACGATCTCGGCCTCGTCCTTCCCGATCTTCTCGATGCGAGAGACAAGCCCCAGGGGAACAGCGAATGTCTCGCTCTCCGCATTGTTGAAGAGCAGGATGGAGATCTTCTCCCCCTCGGCGTCCTCCCACGCCTCCGCCGCCGCCTTCTCCAGCTTCTCCCCCACTCTCAGGAGATCGGCCCTCTTGGCCACACCGGCGACGTCGAGGATCAGGGCGACCTGTCCATCACCCATGATGGTGGAGCCGGCGAAGCAGTTGCAGCGCTTCAGGTGCCTCCCGAGCGCCTTGACCACGATCTCCTCGGAGTCGCTCAGGCTGTCGACGATCATACCGAACTGGATGGACCCCGCGGTGACCACGATGATGTTCATCGCACTGACCACCGAGTGCCTGCGGTCGGTCTCCCCCGTCCGCTTTTCCCGGATCTCCTCGGTGACGGGCTGGCCGCTGCGCCTGTCGGCGTCGCGGAGCCGCCTGTCGGGTCTCGCCTCCTGGGTGACCGGATCATAGTACATCGGCTCATCCCAGAGGAGGCGGCGGAGCCGCACCAGCGGCAGGAGGCTTCCCCTGAGCCGCAGGACCTCGGCCCCGTGGACCTGCTCGATGCGCTTGCCCACATCCTCTGCGCAGATGCGGACGAGCTCGGAGACATTGACCTGCGGGATGGCGAAGCGGTCCTTGCCCGCCCGGACAATCAGGCTGGGGATGATCGCGAGGGTCAGGGGGAGCTTGACGGTGACGGTCGTCCCCTTGTCCACCTCCGATTGGAGATCGATCACGCCCCCGATCCGGGTGAGATTGGTTTTGACCACATCCATGCCCACGCCGCGCCCGGAGACGTCGGTCACCCGCTTGGCGGTGGAGAAACCCGGGTGGAAGATCAGGTTGAAGATCTCACGCGTCGGCATCTCCTCGAGCCGATCCAGCGTGAACATCCCCTTCTCGATGGCCTTCTGCTTCAGCCTCTCAGGGTCGATTCCGGCGCCGTCATCCATGATCTGGATGCAGACCTGCCCCGCCTCATGGTAGGCGTTGAGCTTCACCTGGCCCGTCTCCGGCTTGCCCTTGGCCAGGCGCTCGGCGGGGGTCTCGATGCCGTGGTCGAGCGAGTTGCGGATCAGGTGGGTGAGCGGATCGCCGATCGCCTCGATGATGGTCTTGTCCAGCTCGACCTCGCTGCCCTGGACGTCGAGGTTCACCTTCTTGCGCATGCTCTTGGAGAGATCCCGCACGACGCGCGGGAATTTGCTGAAGACCTTGCCGATCGGCTGCAGGCGAGTGCACATGATCACCCCCTGCAGCTCCGACGTGATCAGATCCACATGCTGGCTGGTCTTCTGAAGGGCCATGGTGTCCATGCTGGTCACGGCCTGGAGAAGCTGGTTCCGGCTGAGGACGAGCTCCCCGGCCAGACGCATCAGCTGCTCGATCAGCATCACGTTCACACGGAGGGAGGTCTCCACGGGGGCCTCACCGCCCTCACGGGGTGACGGCGCCTCCCCGGACTTCGCCGGGGCCGCTTTGGGCTCAGCGGCACTCTTCTCCTCCGGCTCGGTCTCGGCACTGGCCTCATCGGTGGACTCCGGCGGCACCTCCTCCACCGGGGTCTCCTCCTCGGTCGCCGATTCGCCCTCGGGCTCAGCGGATTCGGCGCTCTGCGGGCCCTCACACTCCATGACCGCTGCGAGCAGCCCCAGGGGCCCGCTGATGTCGACGTCCGCGCTGTTGTCGATGTCGGAGACCATCCCGTTGAGCACATCGGACCCCTGCAGAAGGGCGTCGACGACCTCTGAGGTGGGGATCAGATCGCCGCCGCGGATCCGGTTGAGGACGTCCTCGAGCTGGTGGGCGAGACGGTTGATCGTCTCCAGGCCGAGCATGCCGGCCGCCCCCTTGATCGTGTGCATGGCTCGGAAGACGGTGTCGACCACTCCCCTGTCGAAGTCGGCCCCCTGCTCCTCAATGGTCAGCAGTTGGTTCTGCACATCACCGAGATGCTCCAGAGCCTCGGTGACGAACTCCTGCATGATCTCGTCATCTGCAAAGCTCATGTCCTGACCTGCCTTGCCGCGTCTCGCTTCTCACAGAGCAGATACGTTGTGATTCTCAGATGCCTGAGTCTCGTTCACTTGATGCTGCTCATCCGTCTTCTCAGTTCGTCCAACCCAGAGACAAACTTGAGATGGCTGGTGCGATTGTAGATAAACTGCAAATTCTGTCTCTCCAGCGGATCCCCGCCCCCCGTGGGACGCGGCGATGGGATTCAAGGGGGGCCGCCGGAATCAGGAGAGAGCGCTCAAGGGAGGAGGCGTGTTGGCCGATTGGGTGTTCAGCCGGTCACCGAATTGAGGCCACGGTTGTGCGCTGGAGGGGATCGCCAGCACCCCCCGGACTGAGGGTGAGATGTCAGAGGCTCCCCTCACCTGCCAGGCCCATCACATCGGCGGACATCACCTGGGTGTGACACGGCGAATGGCTCTCGGACGAGAGATGGAGGCCCACGGTGGCAGCAGACATTGAATCGAACCAGTTCAGTGCGAGTCAGATCAGCGAGATGACCGCCAGTGTCTTCAGCCAGATGTTCAATCTGACAGTGCAGCTCAGCGACAGTGGATGCAATTTCGCTGACTCGTCGGCGACTGTCACCAGCTGCGTCCAGATCTCCGGCGACTGGGTGGGCGCTGTGATCTTTCAGACGCCCCGGGAATTGGCTGCCAAGATCACATCGGCTCTCTTCATGGAGGAGGCGGCGACGCTGGCCGACGAGGACATCCATGACGCCATGGGTGAGGTGGGCAACGTGCTGGCCGGCAATCTCAAGGCGTCTCTGCCCGGCTCCTCCACGCTCGCGCTGCCGTCTGTCACGGCGGGCACGGACTACTCCATCGATGTGCGGGGCTGCCACCCCATCACAAGAGTGGCCTTCGAGTGCGAGAGTCTCCCGTTCACAGTCACCGTGCTCCACAAGAATCCGTGAGTCCGAGCCGCCCCGGATCCACTCTGACCCGCCGACACCTCTCTCTCAGCGCCCCGCCTGGAGATTCTCCACGACATCGGCGGAGTCGACGCAGTCATCCCCATTGACGTTCAGATTGCCCGTGTCAGGTCCAACTCCCAGAAGATAGCTGAGGATCTCGGCCGTGGTCGGCTCCGACGGCACGGAGCTGGGATCGATGACGGTGACGCTGTAGGAGAAGGCCCTCAGCTCGGTGTTGATGATCACGTTGCTGATGGTGATGTCGTAGGTCGTGTCGGCCGCCGGCGCCCCCGAGGGCAGCCCGCTCGGCTCCCAGACGATCGTGGGATCGCCGTAGCCCCCGCCGCGGTGCACCACCGTGAGGTCGATGGGGTTCACTCCCTGGGTCATCGTCACATTGGCGGGGCTGAAGTCGGCCTCATGGTGCGAGAAGGACCAGCGCCCGTAGACGATCTGATAGGGGACGAACCCCTCGGGGGGCCAGGGAACACACGCGGGATCGACGGGGCGCTCGCCGCGCGTCCCGAGAACCCAGAGGGCGTTCGAACCGTGGTAGAAGCCAAAGGTGGCGGTCGTCGATCCCGAGCCCATGAGCAGCTGGGGGGGAAAGAGGATCCAGCGCCGGTGCCCGACAGCCGTGTTGGAGGCCCCTGTGTCGCTCATGTAGAGATCGATGGCCGCGGGGCCGTGCTGCCCGAGTGCGAGGTTGGAGTGGCTCGCCCCCTGATAACCGTCCTCCGTGTAACAGGCCCATGAGGTGGACGGATAGTGATTGAGAGCCCCCTCCGCGATCATCATCAGGGCCGCCTCCTGGCACTTGGCGCTGTAGACGGCATCGAAGGTCACATTGTCGGGCAGCCCCACCATGGCGCGGAAGAAATTGACGCGGCGGAGCGTGGCCTCGTGGTGGGCGGCGCTTGTCGTCCCGGCAGTGCATGAGGCCACGTCGCCGGACCACTCGGCGTCCACACCCTCGGAGGCCATGTAGACCGTGTTCCAGAAGTTGACGACATCGGCCCGGCTGGAGGCGTCGACCGCCAGTCGGCCGAGGGGGCTCGGGGCCGAAAAGTCGTAGAGATGGGGCTCCACCGAGGACATCTCGAGTGGAGCGCCCAGCTGCGCCGCCGGCTCAGCGGGGGAGGGGAGCGGGACAATGAGCAGGGCCCCCAGGAGGAGCCACATCCTGAGTCCACTCATGGTGTCAATCTCTCCGGAGAGCCCTCCGGGGGAAGGCTCTGGGTTCACTCGCTGCCCTCAGTTTCGTATCGCCCCGTGGGAGGAGGGGGATTAATTCACAGGTCAGCTGTGGGCCGGTGGATCAGTCCTCATCCGATCCGCGGCCATGGAGAGCTGAGTCGCAGCACACGTCCATGCACTCAGCGGTAGAGCCAGTGATCTCGAACCGGTGTCACCTGGACGGGGGTGGTCTCGACCGTCGCGGAGAGGCTGGCGCCGATTCCCGGTGGGCTCACGATCACCTCCGCAGAGGCTGTGACGCCGGCCGCGGTGACCGTTGACCGCACGGTGGTGCTCAGAACGATGGTCGCCACACCTGACCCCACGGGGGGCACATCGATGCTCCAGAGGTCGACACCGGTGGCGTCGGGGGTGGAGTAGCTGACGAGGTGATCGGCATCGTCGACCGACACCACCTCCAGGATCTCCGAGTCATTCGGCTGGGTCACCTGCACTTCCACCCCTGACTGCGAGGTCAGGTGAGCATTCGCCACGGTGATGGTGAAGAGGACGACGTCATCGGGTATGAGCTCGTTGAGTGGCGGCGTGAGGTCCTCTCCGGTCATGGTGCTCGCCTGGAGATTGGTGACCACATGGGTGGTCAGATGGCTGCCGGTCTGAAGGTTGATCGGCGACCCGGCGTCCGGGATGAGAGTCGCGTCTCCGGTGAACTGCTGCCCATCGGGCACATCGGTGCGGACCGTGGCCTGCACCTCCACCACGGCACTTCCGGCAACGATCACGGGAATGCCGTTCAGAACCATCGGATCGCTGCCGATCGGCGTGTCCGGTGTGCCGCCACCTGTTGCGATGAACTCAGCCCCCTCCAGCTCGTCGGGGATGTCGACGCTGAGGGAGGCTGTTCCGGCACCTGTCCCCGTGTTGTTCAGCGTGATGGTGTAAACCACTGTGTCGCTGGGATCGACCGTGCTCACCCCGTTGCTCGGTGGTGTGGAGGAGATGGTCGACGTCGAGAAATCGGAGGGGCTCTGAACAGCGACCGGCGGGGCGCTGGTGACGCTGGATGCGAGGGCGTTGCCCGCGGGGTCCGCGACACCCGACACGGTGTTCACCGACAGCGTGTACGAGCCGTTGCCGCCGACATTCGAGAGGGCGACATTGTAGGTCGACGGTCCTCCTGTGATGATCGCATTCCCGCCGAAGGTGCCGGAGTGATAGATCACAATGTCGCTGATGCTGTCGAACTGGGCGACGCTCTCGCTGAAAACCACGGTGAAGTTCACCGTGTCCACGAACTCCACAGGGCCCGCTGTGCTGGGTGTGATGGAGTCCGCCGTGGGGGCGGTGTTGTCGATGACCACCGATGCGCTGGTGACGCTCGAGGCCAGCGCGTTGGTCGCTGGGTCCTCGACATCCGAGCCGGTGTTCACCGCCAGGGTGAGGGAGCCGTCACCGGCGATGCCACTCAGGGTCACCGTGTAGTTTGCACCCGCACCCGCGACTGACACGCCTGTGTGAGATGTGCCGCTGTGAGTGATCACGAGATCCGATTCGGTGTTGAAGCCCTGCACCGCCTCGCTGAAAATCACCGTGAAGTCGACCGAGTTGGCGCTGGTTGGACCTGCCGTGCTGGGGGTGATCGTGTTCGCCGTCGGCGCCGTGTTGTCAATGGCCACCGCCGCGCTCGTGACGCTCGAGATCAGGGGGTTTGCGGCCAGGTCCTGCACGTCGGAGGCGGTGCTCGCCGCGAGGGTGAACGAGCCGTCACCGGCGATGCCGTTCACCGTGATCGTGTAGTTGGCACCTGAGCCGGCGAA
>JAFGKF010000293.1 GCA_016928695.1 Candidatus Sumerlaeota bacterium
AAGTCGTGGTTGATCCATGAGCCGGCGTGCAGTTTCGGCAGTGAGTGCTGTGGGGGGTGCGCGTCGAGAAAATCGCAGACCCGAGTGGGCAGCAGATCGGGGTCATCGCACAGTCCGCCGTAGAGCGCCCGCAGGAACGGCAGGCCGTCGTCGCGGTAGAACTCCCAGCAGTTCTCTCCATCGAGGATGATCGAGACCAGATGGGGCTCACCGGTGCTGTTGAGATGGGCGTGGATGTCGCGCAGGCGCTCGATCAGAGCCTTGGCCGCCTCGGTGGGGTCCTGGTCCGCGGCGCGGAAGCCGATGAAGTCCGACAGCTCGTGGTCGCGGAAGATCATGCTCATCCGCGCGCCGTCGATCTCGATGGTGTAGGGGCGATAGAGGGCGTCCATGTTGTTCACGCGCATCCGGCGGTCGCGTGTGAACAGCGGGATCCCCAGGCTCTTGGCCAGCACCTCCTCGTCGGTCGCGATCCACTCGACGCCCGCGCGGGCGAGAATCGGGATCACCTCGGGGCAGACCGAGCCCTCGCTCGGCCACATCCCGCGCGGCGGCGCCCCCAGCCGCTCGGCCATGAAGGCCAGCCCCTCTCGCACCTGCGCCTCGGCGTCCTCCGGGTGGCGATAGCGACGGCTCGGCAGCGCGATGTCAGGCCGGGCCTGCTTCGCCCAATCGGTGTCGCACAGAAGCGGCAGGATGGGGTGGTAGAACGGCGATGTCGTCACCTCGAGCTGCCCCGACTCCTGAAGCCTGCGGTGGACAGGCATGATCTCCCCAATGATCGCCCGCTGCTTGTCCAGCAGGGCCCGCTTCTCCTCCTCGGTGAAGCCGGTGCCTTTCTCGACGAGGGCGCGGAGCTCGGGGTCGCGCTCGATCAGCAGCGGATCGGTCCAGGCGAGCTGGAACCAGACTTGGATGTCGCGCCAGTCTCCGTTGCGGAAGAGATGCACCCGTCGCTCGATCTCCGCGGGATCGCTTGACCAGCCGCGGCGCCGGTGGAGCTCGCGGTAGCGGGGGTGGGGGGCGATCATGGTGTCGAAGTTGGCCGAGAAGAGGCGCTGGAGGACGAGGCTCTTCTCACGCGGGTCCAGCTCCTCCGCGGGGCGCTCCACCAGTGTCAGCCACGGATCGTCCGCCTCGCCCCGCGCGAACTCCTCGAGCTGCTCCACGAGCGATGGGACCAGGTTGATCGTCATGTGCATGTCCGGGAACTCGTCCAGGATCAGCGCCATGTCGAGGTAGTCCTTTGTCGCGTGGAGGCGCACCCAGGGCATCACGTGCTCGTGGGTCATCAGGTCGCGGTAGTGCGGCTGATGCTGGTGCCAGACAAGGGCGACGTGGAGGGGATTTCTCTTCGCTTTGGCCATGGGGGCTCCGCCGGGCGGCCAAATTCCCCACTCGCCCTCCCACTGGCAAGGGGATTCAAACCCCGGCAGTCCATAGGCGAGGGCGCTGAGTTGATCAGAGGCCCTTTCCCCTCAGTGATTGCCCCTTGCTCCACGACGCCCCCTGCCCGTAAGTTCTCCCTCATGCGTTTTCTGGGTCTCTGCCTTGCCCTGATCTCTCTGGCCTCGCCTGCCCTCGCCCAGGAGGGGTGCGCACTCGCCCTCTCGATGAATCTCGAGGAGATGGTCTCACGCGCCGACACCGTCTTCGTCGGCGAGTGCGTCAGTGCCGAGGCCTCCCAGACGCTTGTCGGGGGAGCCTCTCTCCCTGTCACCGTCTTCACCTTCTCCGTGGAGGAGATGATCCGGGGTGCGGGGCGTGGAACACTGACTTTTCGCCAGTTTGGTCATCCCCCCTCATCCGCTGCGGGAACACGGGGCATGGACAACATGGCCACGTTCGCGCCGGGTGAGAGATATCTGCTTCTCCTCGCAGCGCCGGTGCGACCCGGTGGTCTGACAACGACCATCGGGCTCGATCAGGGGGCCTTTCACCTGGAGGAGATCGAGGGCCAATTCGTCGCCCTCAACGGTCGCAACAATCTCGGGCTTCTCAGTGGCCTCTCGCCCTCGGGACGCATGCGGGCGCAGTCTGTCATCCAGGGTGCCGGTGATCAGGGAGACCAGCTTCTCGCGCTCGTGCGAGCTCTCGCCATGGGGACCACTCCATGAGACGGCGGTCGCTGCTCGCGCTGGCCGTGCTGGCGACGCTCAGCCCGCTGTCGCAGGCGGGTGGTCCGCTCAGGATTCAGGGCGACGGCACGCCTGTGATCTGGAATCTCGACGAGACCATTCTGGACGCCTCCGGCCCCGGCCTCGTCCCCTACCGCGTCGACCTGGGAGGGCTGGGGACGCTGTCGGGTGATGAGACCACGGCGTTTGCGGACCGGATCTTCAGCCAGTATGACAGCATTCCCACCTCGCGTGTCGCCCTGGAGAATGTCGGCCCCATTCTCTCGCCCTCGCCGGTGCTGACACCGGGGACCTATCACATCGCCGTCGCCAATGCCTCGGTTCAGGAGGCCACTTTTGCCCTCATGGCCACGGTGGTGCTGGGGGATGGGGGAGGCACCTCAGCCCCGATGGGGGATGAGACCGTCCGCCTGGCGGATCCCACACTCATCCCGCTCACCTCTGGGGTGTCGATCTGGGGGCAGACGATCGCCGGCGGTGGAGGGGATCTGTTCGTTCAGCTCGATCCCCAGTACACCATCGAGGTGCCTGTCGGCGCGGTCTCACTGGACGTCATCGTCAGCTCAGGCGATGGCGACATCGATCTGTTTCTCCGCCACGGTCTGCCCGTCGCCGAGGACGAGGATGGCGCTCTGCTGTTCGATCACGGCTCTCAGGGATCAGGGACCGCGGAGAACATCGTGCTCTATCCCGAGCAGATCCCCGTCGATGTCACTCCGGCGCAGGTCGGCTGGCACATCAGCCCCTCGCCGACGGGGCAGAACGAGATCATCTACGACGAGAACGGCACCATTCACACCGCGCTGTTCGGGCAGAGCACAGGCGTGCTCGGCTTCTTCAGCAATCGCGCGCCCGACGAGCGGGGGTTCTTCACGGAGGGGTATGTCGTTCTCAACGGCTCCTTCATCGATGGTGTCGCCCCCGACCTGCCCGTCGCCTCTTTCCGCGGCGTGTTCACCCATGAGTTCGGGCACTTCATCGGTCTCGATCACTCCCAGATCAACGGGGAGACCGCCGCCAATGCGTCCGGAGCCCTCGTCCTCCCCGACTTCAGCGATGGGCAGCAGTGGGACCTGTTCGTCCCCTTCCTCGAGACGCTTTTCCCCTTCATCTTCGGCTATTACCCGCTCGACAGCGAGCTCGCCAAACAGAATCTCACCACCAGCGGTTTCTTCACCAATGACCTCGCACTCGACGAGCAGATCATCACCTCGACCCTCTACCCTGAGCCGGGTTTCCTGACGGGTCCCGGATCTTCCACCGGTGCCATCGAGGGGCGGGTGCTTCGCGGTGATGGGATCACGCCCTTCAGCGGCGCCAATGTGGTGATGCGGCGCGTGGAGGGACCT
Organism: Candidatus Sumerlaeota bacterium; assembly: GCA_016928695.1. Taxonomy (GTDB): domain Bacteria; phylum Sumerlaeota; class Sumerlaeia; order JABWBI01; family JABWBI01; genus JAFGKF01. The sequence continues at coordinate 3,488 of JAFGKF010000293.1, forward strand.
CTCGGGTCCAGCCCCTATCCCCCTCCACTCGGCACCGAGTCCTATCCGGGCTTCGAGGTCGAACTCGACGAGGACGGTGTGCCCGCCGCTCCGCCGGTGCAGGCGGGGACCGACTCGCTGGCCACTGCGGCGAGCATGGTCAGTGGAGCCTGGGGCCCTGGGGCCGCACCGCCGGGCGAGCCCGTCACGGGCTCGGGATGGTTCCGCATCGAAGGTCTTCCCCCGGGGATCTACGAGGTGTCCGTGGAGACGATCCTCTCGAGCGCGGTGGGGGGCTCGCGGATCGGCCCCTTCAATCCCCAGCTCGTCCTGCCCTCCGAGGAGTCCTGGAGTGGGGTGGGCGAGAGCAGCCTGGAGCAGGAGGTTCTCCCCCTCCAGGTCGGCATCTCCGACGGCGGATTCGAGGAGGAGGGTCTCACGCCTTACATGTCCGAAATTGCGGAGGGGGACGTTGCAGCGCCCCTGGAGGTGGAGGCTGGGCAGGTGCAGGGCGGGATCGATCTGCTCCTCGAGACTCCGAGCCCTGAGGGCAATGTCCACCGCCTCGGGGCCCTGGGAACCACGGCGCCCATCCAGCCGCCGGAGGGCAGTGCGCAGCTTCTGCTGACAACCGTTGAGGGCTTTGCGGGGAGCATCGCCCAGCGCTTTGTCCCGCTTGCGGATGACCGCGCGATCTCTTTCCAGATAAATTTTCTGACCAATGAGGAGACGCCGGACGCTGTCTTCAACGACCGCGCGATTCTCACTGTCGAGAGGCCATCGGGCCAGATCGACGCGGTGGTGCTCGCCGACACGTTCGATGAGTTCACCGAGGTCAACTCCTCCACGGGCTTCGGGGAGGCGACGGGTTTCCGGACGGTCACGCTCGGCGACCTCGACCTGCTGCCCCCGGGGGAGGAGCTCACGCTGCGCTGGAGCGCTGTCGACGGCTGGGATGCGGCGATAGACACCGCCCTGCTCCTCGACGACATCCGCACTCTGCCCGATGAGCCCGCGGAGGTTTTCGCCTCGGTTCTGCCGGGTCTCATGAGCTTCGGTGGCTGGAGCGCGGTGTTCAGCGACGTCTTCACCCCCGCACTCACCGAGGGCTCGGACCGCGGCCAGCTGATCCTGGGGTCTCCCGCCGGTCCCCTGGATGTCCACGGGGTCTGGATCTCACCGCCCGACACGCTTCCATGGCAGCCCGGATCCGTCTATCGCATCCGGTTCCACCTGCGCAGCGACCAGTCCGATCCATCGAACAACCCCCTTGTCCGCCTCCGGGTCTTCACGGCCAATGGGAAAGCCTGGCTCGAGAATCGCCTCGAGAGCACAGGGGGGTCTGTGGTGAGTCCCACGCCGGATGGCGCGGTGGCGGAGGTCTGGTTCGATCCCCCTGATCTGAGCGCCGACCAGGGCGATGAGGCTCCGGACGACCTCCTGATCGCCTTCGAGGTCGATGACTTCGATGATCGGGATCAGGGCCGGATCACGCTCGAGGGGATCGAGGTCGACCGCTTTGCCGCCGATGACCTGATGGCGCTGGCCACCACGCGGAGGACGTGGACCACCTTCGACGAGGGGGACATCGAGGAGACCGGTTCGATCCCCGCGGCGGGGATCCTCGTGCCCGACATCGACCGAGAGAGCGACCATGTCTCGTTCGCGACGGAGGTCTCCCATCCCGACGGCTCTCTGGGCTATTACGGTGAGGTCTTCACCTCCTCGGCGGTCGATGTGACCCCGGGTCAGCTGGTGCGGGCGGTGTTCAACCTGTCGACCGAGGGTGACGCCCGTGACCTCACGCGCCTGCGCCCCCGCCTGATCTTCGGTGACGATCTGCAGCTGAGCACAGCGGTCGATCTCTTCCCCCTGGCCCTGGGAGCGGATCCCACGGGGAACGCCCCTGCACCGCTCGGTGAGGGCGGGAGGGACTACACGCTGCTGCTGCGAGTGCCCGAGGGGCTCGGCCCGTCCCCGGAGATCCGCTGGGCCATGGGGGTGATCGACTTCGAATCTGACCGGGGCGGCACGTTCGCTCTGAATCGGGTTGACATTCAAACGCTCGATCCCAGTCTCTTGCCCGATCCATGACTCATGGAGGGAGATCCCGTGACGAAGCGCATCCTGGTTGTCGACGATGAGCCCGATCTTCTTCAGATCGTCTCCTCGATCCTCGAGACCAAGGGCTATGAGATCGACGTCGCGCATGACGGGCGAGAGGCGCTGGACAAGATCACGGCCTCGAAACCCGATCTCCTGATCATCGATCTCATGATGCCCGTTCTCTCGGGCCTGGAGGTGGTCCGCCGTCTCAAGCGCGACGAGGAGACCCAGGACCTCCCGATCATCGTGATGAGCGCGACGGTTCAGCAGTCGGGCAAGTCCGAGGAGTTTTTCCGCGTGGGGCTCGGCAGCGATGACTTCATCATGAAGCCCTTCGACCCCCTGGCCCTTCTGGGGCGGGTTGAGGCCGTGCTCCGGATGCGCGCCTATGAGACGCATGATCACTCCTCCCGGGATGATGTGCCAAAGCTGCCGAAGCGCGAGGGTCCCCGGAGCACGGCGAAAAAGGGGGGGGTGACGCTCGAGGAGATGCCGACGCTCGACCCCGCGGAGATCGTCAAGGCCTTCATCGAGGCCTGGAATTTCCAGGACTTCGCCGTCGAGTACCATTGCCTGTCCGAGGCCATGACCGGATCGCTGCCCCTCAAGTCCTATCTGCTCCGTCGCCAGCAGGCCTTCGCCGATGACATGGAGGCCCAGCGCAACCAGAGGGTCCTCCGCGTCGTTGAGATGAGCGGTGACGAGGCGACCGCCCGGGTCGTCGTCGAGCGCGAGGACACTGTCCGCGGGCATGCGCGGAGACGGATGGAGGAGTATGAGCTGGTCCGGGGTGACACCAACTGGCAGATCAAAACCGTCCGGCCGCATCATGGATGATGTGGAGACGCGGCGTCTCGTCGCCGTGGCCCGAAAGGGCGAGTGACAACGGGAGGAACAGTGTGATGGGTGTGCGCAGAGCGCTTCTCAGTGTGAGTGACAAGACTGGCCTGGTGGATTTCGCCAGGCGCCTGAGCGCGGCGGGGCTGGAGCTCGTCGCCTCCGGGGGAACGAAGAGGCATCTGGAGGAGGCGGGGCTCGATGTGCGCGAGGTCTCCGAGATCACGCAGTCGCCCGAGGTGCTCGGCGGGCGGGTCAAGACGCTTCACCCGGCCATCCACGGCGGCATCCTCGCCCGACGGGACTTGGCCGACGACCTCGCGACGCTCGAGAG
>JAFGKF010000036.1 GCA_016928695.1 Candidatus Sumerlaeota bacterium
GGCGCTAATCTCTCCGCCCAGCAGGTTGCAATCATCGTCGAGATCGATCGCCTCGCGGGTGAGGTCCACGCCCTCGCGCAGCGCCAGTCCAAGCACAGCGCCGATGTCCTCCGCCTGCTCGACGCCTGGCTGGGCGAGCACCACGAGCGGCTTCAGACCCTGGTCGCCCGCATCGAGAGGCAGGAGCGCAACACCGATCGCGTGTCAGGCAGCCTCGACGAGGAGGTGGCGATGATCGAGCGCTTCACCCCCTTCTTCGATCAGGGGCGGGGCGCGGAGGAGGCGGTCCGCGAGCAGCAGCGCATGTACGTCGAGGAGTTCGCGGGCAAGAGCGCCGTCATCGACCTCGGCTGCGGACGCGGGGAGTTTCTCGAGCTGCTGCGCGACGCGGGGATTGCCGCCGAGGGCGTCGACCGTGACGAGACACTCGTCGCCGCCTGCCGCGAGAGAGGGCTCACCGTCCACCGCGCCGATCTTCTCGACTGGCTCACCGGGCAGCCCGACGCAAGCCGCGACGGCATCTTCTGCGCGCAGGTCGTCGAGCACCTGCCCCTCCCGACCGTCGACCGCCTCGTGGCGCACGCCGCCCGGGTCCTGAGGCCCGATGGCCGCCTGATCCTCGAGACCCTCAATCCCACCAACCTCAACATCTTCATGGGGCCCTATTGGGCCGACCCGGGGCATCGCCAGGCGATCCACCCCTGGGTCCTGACCGTGATCTGCCAGACGCGCGGCTTCATGGAGAACCGCGTCGTCCTCTCCGCTCCGCCGCCCGAGGATTTCCGGATCCAGCGCGCCGTGCTCGACGGCGTCCCCCCGGAGATCCGCCCCGCGCTCGAGCACCTCGACGCGATGCTCAGCAAGGTCAACGACTCCCTCTACGGCCCCGGGCACTTCGCCGTCATCGCGCGGAGGGCGCGGCCCGAGGAGCTGGTGTCGGGCTGAGATCTCTCTCGCGGAGCCGCAAAGATCAATTCGACAATTGGGATGGGATGGGTGAGGAATCCACCCCAACTCCGAGTTGAAAATTTTCTCGGCGAAGAACGCTTTTCTATCAGTATCATTTCGCACACTTGGCCCCCAACAGGGACTGCAAATGACTGAAAAAACAGGCCTGGTTTCCTCACACCCCACCTGGAGGGAGCAGGGGATGACAAACCGCCGCAGGATGTCCACCGAGGAGATCGCCTCTGATTGGGGCACGCGGGGATGAGGGAAGCGGGAGAGCCGAAGCCCTCCTGCTCAGTTCTCTCCGCGTCTCTGTGCGAGATCAGTCCGCTCTGAACACACTCAGCTCGACCGGGATACTCAGGGGCAAGCCAAACTCCGAGGTGTTGCCACTCGCGTCGGTGACGGTGGCCGTCAGGTTGTCCGAGGGACCAACAGCGAACACCACGCCGGTGACAGTCCAGGGCGAGAGAAATGGGTGATAAGTGCGGCCGAGGAACTGTCTCCCCTCGTCGCTGGTGTCGGCGAAGACCTCGACCGTTCCCGGCACCGCCGTGGTTCCGCTGATCGTTCCGGCGGCGGAGTCGAAGGCCGTGATCGTGGGCGGCGTGATCTCGCCATTGCCCCCGTTGGCATTTTCGATCCCGAGCCCCGCGTTGCTGTGGATCGAGTTGGCTGTGAAGGTGTTGGCCATGGGGGCGGAGAGGAATCCATCGACCAGAATTCCATGTCCCCCACTGTGGGCAATCACATTGGGCCAATCGATGTGCCCAACCACATTCCCATATGCCCAGCCGAAGTGAATTCCATCCGCGCCATTGCCAAGGCTGGCCGTGCCCGTGGCATCCGTCCCGATGAAATTGCCCATGATGTGAATTCTGCGAGACCCGTCTCCAAGGTCACCACGGAGCTGGATTCCATATCCCGTGTTGCCACTGATGACATTGCTCATCACAGAGCTGGGCGTGGGGGACCCGAGAAAGCCGCCGACGCCATTGACATCGACACCAATGCTGACACGTGATGAGCCCTCCGTCCCACCGGCCCAGATGCCGTCTCCGTTGGGGATCGCCCCTGTCTGAGAGGCGTTGAGTCCTATCACATTTCCCCAGATCACAGAGTCCACAGCGTAGCCAAAGGTGATGCCGCTGGTGGTGTTTCCGGAGATGATGTTGCCCTCGATGGCATCGGACACTCCGTCGGCATTGGTCCCCACCAATGTGGAGCCCGCGCCCACGAATCTGACACCGGTGGCATTGGGCAGGGCACTCATCCCAGCCAAGTCGATTCCAATGTGATTGCCTGCGACGGTGGTGGAATTGCCCTCAATCAGAACACCGCTGCCGGTGGTGCCTGAGATCACGTTCTGCTCGCCGCCGGATTTGGGTGGGCCCGCATCCGAGGAATTGTCGCCATCTGTGCCGATCACGTTGTCTGATCCAATGCTGTTGATCCGAATCCCCGCCCCCCCCAGTGCCGCATTGCCCGTCACATCCGTTCCGATCAGATTGCCGGAGATCCAGTTCGATGAACCCCTCACCGAAACCGATGAGCTGGAGTTTCCGCTGATCAGGTTCCACTCATTGGTCTCGCCGCCGCCGAGCAGATCCGTGGGAGCAGAGGCGTCTGAGACACCGATGCAGTTCTCAGTGCAGCCTGCTCCAATGGCCACGCCTGTGGAGTTGCCCTGCGAGGACAGGCCATCAACGGAGGTCCCAATGAAGTTGCCCGCCACACGGTTGGCCGAGGCGCTGTCGGCGATTTCCACCCCATATCCAGGAGAATTGGTGTGGTTCGAGATGACGTTGCGCTCCGCCTCATTGGAGGCACCACCCGGACTGACATTCCCCGAGGGCGGCGATCCTCCATCGGTCCCAATCAGATTGCCGTCCGTGCCTGTGCCTGTGATCCGCACCCCCCGCGTGTTGAGAACACCACCGGGATTGCCGACCATGTCCATCCCGAGGCGGCAGCCCCAGACCCAGTTGTTGCTCGCACCGCCCTGGACCAGAATCTGCTCCGAGGCGGTGTTGTGCATCGAGATCCCACTGATCGCATTGCCACTGCTCTGGATATCGAAGATCAGCGCCAGCCCGATGCCATCGATCTCCAGCTGATCCGCTCCCGGTCCCTGGATCCACGTCTGCCCCTCTGTCAGGGCAGGCAGTGTGCCTGAGGGGCCATTGAGCGTGATGACAGTGGGTCCCCCCAGTGAGAAATTGATGATGCTTGCGACACCGTCGGACTCGGACGAAGCAAGTGCCTGTCGCAGAGTCAGAATCCCAGTGTTGGGAGTCGGGTCCCCTGGATCGTCGACCACATAGGTGATGGCCGCCGGGACCATCCCTGCAGTCAGACTCAGGATGACAAGTGCGGCCAACGTGAGAGAAGCAAGTCTGATGTTTTCCCGCGAGGACATTTCCATTCCCTCCCTCTGATGAAATCAAGTGGCTGGAGATCCCTTTGCAGATTCACCTGCCGATGCTGTGGGCCGTCTCATGGCCAATGTGTGAAGGAGCACCTGCCCAACCGCTGGAATCGCCATCGACAGGACCTGGGATTGCCCAGACACCGGCCATGTTCAGTGCCAACAGCACTGTGGGGCTGTCAGGGCGAGATTTTTCGGGGATGCATTTCACAGGAGTGCCTCCCGAATCACAGCGGAATCGATATAATCGAAGTCTTCCACCGGGTCAACGACAAGGGGTCAGGTCACATGTGTGGGGTCGAAGTGGGACGATGCTGGATCGCAACTTCAGCAGTCAGCAGTGGTACCGCATACGGGATTTGAACCCGTGTTTCCGCCGTGAGAGGGCGGCGTCCTGGACCGGGCTAGACGAATGCGGCACTCAGAGGCGCGGGACCATAGGGGAACGTCTCCGGGCGTGTCAACGCCCATTTGCCCTTGAAA
>JAFGKF010000294.1 GCA_016928695.1 Candidatus Sumerlaeota bacterium
CCTCATGGTCCAGCCGCCGACCGATCCGGTGCAGGACCGGATGGATGTTCTCCACTGCGATCTGGCGATGGCGATCGACACGGCCTCGACGAACATCTCCTCCGGGGAGCTGACGCTGACGGCTGAGAACATCGGCCCAGGGACGCTGAGTCAGTGTGTGCTCGACTTCGACGACAACGGCGGCGCCATGGCCGTCAGCGCCGTCGATGACGGGATCACGACACCTCTGACCTTCGTCCATGACGGCTCCGCGGATCGCCTGACCATCGATCTTCTGAGCCCCGTCGCCGCCGGTGACCCGTTCACCGTGCGGGTCCATTACGCTGGCACCCCAAATCCCGCCCCCAACGCCTACCGGCTGACTTCGCACAGCGGTGTGCCGCTCGTCGAGACGCTGAGCCAGCCCTATGGCGCGCGGACGTGGTGGCCCTGCAAGGACGTGCCCGACGACAAGTTCACGATCGATCTGCACATCACCTGCCCCGACGCGTCGTACAGTGGCTATCCGCTGTCGGTGGCCTCGAACGGATCGCTGGTCGGGATCGACGAGAACGGCGACGGGACACGCACGTTCCACTGGAGCGAGAGCCACCCGCTGTCGAGCCACCTGGTCTCGATCGCCTGCACGAACTACCGCGAGGACAGCGGTGTCTACACATCGCTCAGCGGCCTGGCGACGATGGAGGTGGCCCATCAGCTCTACCCCGAGCTGTGGGCCTCGGAGGTGGGCGAGGTGGCGCGGACGATCGAGGTGATGGAGTTCTTCGCCCAGACCTTCGGCGAGTACCCCTTCCTCGATGAGAAGTATTGGAACGCCTCCTTCTCCTCCAGCGGCATGGAGCATCAGACCTGCACGAGCCTTCAGGCGGACTACCTGGCCACGCCGTACCATCGCATCAACGTCCACGAGATCTCTCACCAGTGGTTCGGCGACCTGATCACCTGCGCGCACAGCGATCACCTGTGGATCCACGAGGGGTGGGCGATGATGTGCGAGGCGCTCTGGGACGAGCACCACAATGGCACGGCGAGCTACCACGCCTATGTGAGCGCCTGGTTCACGGACACCACCTATCCCCTCCTCAGCGGCAGCGCCGACGGCTTCTATGGCGGCATCATCTATCGCAAGGGGGGGTGGGTGCTGCACATGCTGAGGCACGTGCTCGGCGACACGGCCTTCTTCAACGGAGCGAGGAGCTACATCGCCGATCCCTCGCTGCGATATGGCAATGCCCTGTCCAGCGATCTCCAGGCCCACTTCGAGGCGGCCTCCGGCCAGGATCTCACCTGGTTCTTCGACCAGTGGCTGCACCGACGCCAAGAGCCCGACCACAGCTTCGCCTGGTCGCACCGCCCCGAGGGCGCTGACACCGTCATCGACCTCACCATCGAGCAGACTCAGGTGGCCGATCCCTTCGTGATGCCGATCGACTTCCGGGCCACCCTCCAGGGCGGGGGCTCCGCCGAGTTCACTGTGTTCAACGACCAGAGAGTGCAGTCCTTCTCGGTCAACATCGGCCCCGGCACGCCGACGGCGCTGGAGTTCGACCCCGACGATTGGCTGCGCGACGATCACGTCGAGGTCGCGTCCATCAGCATGCCCGCGCCGACGATTCTCAGCGCGGTCAACAGCGGGCCGGCGTCGGTGACGGTGACGTGGGCCCCGCTGGGGCTTCTCGACTTCGAGGGGTACCGCCTCTCTCAGAGCGCCGATGGCCAGTCGGGCTGGTCGCTCGTCGCCGATGAGTCGACACTGACCCCCGATGTGATCTCGACCGAGATCGCCGGGCTCACCCAGTGGCAGAGCCTCTATCTCCGCCTGACCGCGGTGAACGCATCTCTTGAGGAGAGCGCGCCATCGGATGTGTTGGGAGTGCGGGTGGGACCGGATCCGCTGCTGATCGTGGACGGCTTCGATCGCTGGCCCTCGCAGAGCGGTGGCGTGAATCACGACTTCATCGCCGACCACGGTCGGGCCGTCAGCGCGCACGGCACACCGTTCGACTCCTGCGCCAACGAGGCGGTGGGTCAAGGCATCGACCTCGGGGACCATGGCATCGTGATCTGGATGTGCGGCGACGAGTCGACCATCGGCGAGACGATCAGTGTCCGCGAGCAGAGGCTCCTCACCGCGTTCCTCGAGGGGGGCGGCAAGCTCCTCCTCACCGGCAACGAGATCGGATATGACATCTCACGCGAGTCGTTCGCCTGCATCGAGGACCGGACCTTCTGCAGCGAGTATCTCCGCGCGGAGTATATCGCCGACGACTCCGGCGACTATGCCGTGACCGGCACGGGGGGCAGCTCCTGCTTCGGCACGCACGCGTTCACCTTCGGCGATGGGGGCGACAGCCCCTATCTCCCCGCCTCACCCGACGTCATCGCGGCGAGCGGCTCCACTGTGGCTCTCGAGTACTCCCCCGGCATCGTCGCCGGCATTCAGCACAGCGGAGTCTTCGGATCGGGTGTCACGCCCGGGATGCTGGTCCACCTGGGTTTCGCCTTCGAGACCGTCTACCCCGAGAGCGCCCGGCTCCAGATGATGGACGACGTGCTCACCTGGTTCGGAGCCCCCGTCCCCGCCGAGCTGACTGTGCTGGAGGCGCGCTGAGGCGTTCTCTCACTCGATCCGACAGATGATCACCGTCCCATTGGGCTCACGGCGCCATCCGACGCCCGGAACAGAGCTCAGCATCGAATCGAGAGCAGCATCCAAAGTGACATCAATGAACTGCACCGTGATGGTCGCCTGGTTCAGCTCGCGCATCGAGACCTCGAATCCCACGGACACACCATGCGCCGCGAGCATCTCCTGCAGCCCCGATCCCAGGGGATCATTGGTGAAGCCCCAGGTGACACTCTCGCCGCGCGACACCACCTCCCGGCGCTGGGCAACGAACGCCCCCAGAATCCCAAAGGCGTCCTCGGCGGGCAGTGTGAGCCGGGCATCGAAGCCCTCGCCGACGGTGTCGACCCGCAGCCAGATGCCGCGCTCGGAGTCGAGGAGGCGGCGGGACATCTCCCGAAGGGGCTCACTCGCCTGCTCCGACTCCACGCGGACGACAAACTCGGTGAACCAATCCAGCAGATGGCCCAGGCTGAGGCGCATCGCGATGTCGCCCTCGGGCAGGGGGCTGATCCCACCCTCGATGGGGGCGAAGGGCTCGCGCAGGCCGAGACCCTCACCGCGCAGGATGCGGCCCATCAGCTCCGGCTCCGGCTCGGTGGTGAGGATCACCACCCCGTCGCGATGGCTGAACCAGTGGTCGACATCCCCGATGGGACCCATCAGCGCCTGGAGCGGTGCTTGGAACAGCTCCTGGCGGTCGTCCTCGCTGCGCTCGACGTGGAGCGCCTCACCGCTGAAGCGCAGGTGGTGGATCTCATGCCCTGCGATGGACACTGTCTCGACATGCTCATAGGTGAGAGGGAGAGGGGAGATAGAGATGTTGCTGTTCGTCAGGCGCACGCCCTCGGGCTCCACCCAGTTCGCCTCCAGGCTTTCGATGAGGCCATCGAGATCGTCGGCCGAGGGCCTCGCCAGCAGCACCCGCCGCAGGAGAAGCGGATGTCCGGTCGAGCGGCACCACGCGACGGCGATCTCCTCGTCGCTCCACACGCGCCCGGGAATGGATTCGCCCACAGGGGTGTCTCCGCTGTCATAGAACATCAGGGTGAACACCGTGTCGGCCAATGCATTGAGGGCATCTTGCGATGCGAGATCCGATCCCAGGAGAAGGCGGGCGAGATAGCGCATCACCCCCTCAATGAAGAGATGCCCTCGTCGCCCGCCCAGACCGCTGTCGAAGGCGAGAATGGCGTCATCGGGGAGCCAGGTCATCAGCGAGAGCGCCCGGGGCTCACTCGCCGGAGTGACCGTGGTGTCCCCGACGCGGAATTGCAGATTCACGTCCAGTCGCTCGCGCAAGGGCACTGCGGTGATCGCGACCGGCTCCACGCGGTGCGCGAGATCGAGGAGCGAGCGGACCTCCTCGCGGAAATACCAGAGATTGAGCCCGATGAAGGAGATGCCCATCTCGGGCTGGGGGCTCACCACGGCCTCCTCGATCTGTCGCAGGAGTCCCTCGACTGTCTCGCCGAACTCCTCCCCGAGACTCGCCACATCGATCACCGCCCTGGCGCTGCCACTCGGCATCCCCTCCAGGGAGGCGACAAGAGGCGAGGGATCATGGGGACGCAGGGCGGCGACCAAGCGCTCCGCGCTGTCCTGGCCGAAGGTCTGCACCGAGACATTCCCCACCATTGCCGTCGCCAGGTTGGGAATGCTCTCCCGCTCGGGGAAGCTGAGGCCTCCCATCCAGACCTCCTGGCCACTGACGCGCAGCCGTCTCGAGCTGTTCTGATCGAGTTCGCGCACGTGCGCCCCGGGATTGGAAATCGACATCATGAAGAAGGGCGAGCCCCGTCCCTCCTCAGTGCCCCGGGGCTCAACGTATAGATAGGCGCCGCCCACATCCACGCCACCCTGCTCCCACAGCGGCAGAGGGTCCAGCCACATCTCGCGCAAATTGGTCGCGGCCTCACCGATCGATGTCTCGATGAATTGCATGGAATTCTCGATCACCGCCTCGAGCGCCGGGGTGGCGAAGATCACCTGGGAATCCTCGGGGACGAGGGAGTTCATCACATCCCGTGTGACACTGGTCTCCGACCCCATCGGAATGGCCCCCGGTGCCCCGCCGGGGGTTCGTCTCGGTGAATCCTCTCCCTGCGTGATGACATAGGTTCCCGCGGCGACGGCCGCGATGGCCGCCCCTGCAGCGACGAGTCCCTTTCCTGTGGCCATGGCCTTTCCTCCAATGGTGAGGATCGAGAGCAACCCCGTCGAGCCCGCCGCCGCTGCCGCCTTGCCGCCGCCCGCGGCTGCAAGGGGTGCCATCGGCCCCGCGGAGGCGAGCGCTGCCTTCGCCGACTCCGAGAGCGCCGCGACTCCCGCGACGAGGAGGCTCGCCCGGGTGAACGCCTGACGCGCCGGGCGGAGCGCCAGCGCCTCTCGCCGCAGGACGGGCTCGAGCACGCCCCGCAGCGCCTCCAGTGCCCTTCTCAGCTGGCGGCTGACGGTCGACTGGTGCAGGCCGAGCCGCTCGGCGATCTCGTGCTGGCTCAGCTCCTCGCTGTAGTGGAGCAGCACCACCTCGCGGAGCTCCGGGGGCAGCTGGTCCATCGCCTCGCGCAGGGCGTGGCTCTCCTCTTGGGACGCCATGGTCTCACGCACCCCCTCTGAGCCGGAGTCGACCAGCTCGCCGGGCACCGCCTCAAGCGGCACCATCGGCAGCAGCCGCGAGGCCCGCTGACCTCGCCGCAGCCAGTCGATCGCCAGATTCCGCGCCACGCGCCCGACCCAGGCGGCGAACTGCGAGGGGTCCTCCAGCCTGCCCAGGTGGAGAAACGCCCGGAGAAAGACCTCCTGGGCGAGGTCCTGCGCCATCTCGGGATCGCGCAGCCGCGCGAGCGCAATGGCGTAGACCATCCCGAAGTGGCGGTCGATCAGGGCGTCGAA
>JAFGKF010000295.1 GCA_016928695.1 Candidatus Sumerlaeota bacterium
GTCACGCTCCCGTCGCCGCCCGCCGAGCGGACAAAGACCGCCGTCCAGACCGCCCTCTCCCCGGGGGCGTGGATCCCGCGCCGGACAGTGGTCTGGGGCTCGAGGTGAATGGCGGGGAGACCCCCCGGTCCCGCAAAGGGCGACAGCCAGGCTCTTCCGCGGGGCACGCGCCAGCTGTTCCATCCCTCGAGCGACTGGCCCGGTTCGATCGGCGGATGATCGATCACCCGAAAATAGGTCTCGTACGGAAGCCGGTGTGTGGCAGGGGGATCCGCCCACGACACAGTGGTGACCAGAAGCAGGGCGGCGAGAGCGAGGCGCATGACAGATCTCACGGGAGAGGACGCAGCGGGGTCAATGCCGATCAACACGTGGGCAGCGGCTCATGGTCAAGCGCGACTCACCCTGGGAGTCGCTCCCTGAGCCCTATCGGAAAGAGCCGGGGCCATTCTGAGAGAAATCGCCGCGATTTCAAGGATTCTCGCAGTCAGACGAGAGAAAGCCGCATGGGTGGGCGAGATCACGGTGTCTGAGATGCCTCAGCCCCCATGCAGATCTTGCAGCGCCGTCACACCCATCGTGTTGTGGATCAGGGCGCTGATCGCGTCGGCCGTGGCGCGGGCGCCGGCCATGGTCGTGATCAGCGGCACGCTGCGGGCGATGGCGCCGTGGCGCATCCGCTGGACATCCTCGATGTGGGTGGCCGACTTCCCGCCCGTGCGGGGGAAGGTGTTGATGATGAGCGCCACCTCGCCGTTGATCATCTTGTCGAGGATGTTGGGGCGGGCCCCCATCGAGATCCGGCGGAGCTCCTCCGCCTCGATGCCGTGGATGCGCAGCTGCTCGCGCGTGCCCGGCGTCGCCAGGAGCTTGAAGCCGAAGGCCCGGAAGATCTGGGCGATGGGGACAATGTCCACCTTGTCGTCGTCGGCGACGGTGATGAAGATCGCCCCCTGATCCGGCCGCTCGGGCAGCCGCGCATCCGCCCCCGCCTCCGCCTTCGCAAACGCCTCGGCGAAGTTGTCGGCCACTCCCATCACCTCGCCCGTCGAGCGCATCTCGGGGCTCAGGATCACCTGGCAGCCGGGGAAACGGGCGAAGGGCAGCACCGCCTCCTTGACCGAGTAGTGGGTGACATGGACGTCCTCGGTCAGCCCGATCTGCGCGAGTGTCTCGCCCAGCATCACCCGCGTCGCGATCCGCGCCAGCGGCACACCCGTCGCCTTCGAGACGAACGGCACCGTGCGCGACCCGCGCGGATTGACCTCGAGCACATAGACCTCGCCCCCCTGCACGGCGAACTGGATGTTGAGCAGACCGCGCACCCCCAGCGCGAGTCCGAGCGAGCGCGTGTGCTCGGCGATGCCTGAGAGGACATGGCGGCTCAGCGACTTCGGCGGCAGCACACACGCCGAGTCGCCCGAGTGAATGCCCGCCTCCTCGATGTGCTCCATCACACCGCCGATCACCACCCGCTCGCCGTCGGACACGGCGTCGACGTCGACCTCGATCGCGCTGGTCAGGTACTGGTCGACCAGGATCGGGTGCTCCTCGTCCACCTTCTCCGTCTCGGTCAGATACTCCCCGAGCATCCGCTCGTTGAAGATCACGGCCATCGCCCGCCCACCGAGGACGTACGAGGGGCGGACGACCACGGGGTACCCGATCTCACCGATCGCACGGCGCACGTCGGCGAACGTGCCGCAGATCGCCCCGTGCGGCTGGGGGATGCCGAGCTCGCTGATCAGCGCGTTGAAGCGCTCGCGGTCCTCCGCCAAGTCGATCTTGTCGGGGGGTGTGCCCAGGATCGGGACGCCCGCCGCCTCGAGCGGCTTGGCCAGCTTCAGCGGCGTCTGGCCACCGAACTGCAGGATCACACCCTCGGGCCGCTCATGCTCGATCACCTCCATCACGTCCTCAAAGGTCAGCGGCTCGAAGTAGAGGCGGTCGGAGATGTCGTAGTCGGTCGAGACCGTCTCGGGATTGCAGTTGTACATGATCGCCTCGAGGCCAGCCGCGCGCAGCGCGAAAACGGCCTGGACACACATGTAGTCGAACTCCACCCCCTGCCCGATGCGGTTCGGCCCCGAGCCGAGCACCATCACCTTGCGGCGGTCCGTCGGCGGGCGGTCATGCGTCCGCTCGTACGACGAGTAGAAGTAGGGGGTCATCGCCTCGAACTCGCCCGCGCAGGTGTCGACCGACTTGAAGACGGGGCGGATCGATGCGGCGATCCGCGCCGCCCGGACCGCGGCCTCCGTCTGGCCGACCGTCTGACCGATCTGCGCATCGGAGAACCCGAGCCGCTTGAGCCGACGCAGGCTCTCCGGCGAGAGATCCCTCGTCCGCTCCAGATCCATCTCCGTCTGGGTCACCCACTCCACCTGCTTGATGAACCACGGGTTGATCCCCGTGTCGTGCGCGAGGGCATCGATCGAGACACCGCGGCGAATCGCCTCCGCCACGGCCAGCAGACGGTTGGGGACCGGCGTGCGGACGCGGCGCAGGATCTCCTCGTTGGACAGATCCCGCAGCGGGCGGTGACTGCATCCCACGAAGCCCGCCTCGAGCGAGCGGAACGCCTTGCCCAGCGCCTCGGGGAAAGAGCGGCCAAAGGCCAGCACCTCGCCGACCGACTTCATGGAGGTCCCGAGCACGGCCTGGGCACCGGGGAACTTCTCGAAGTTGAAGCGCGGGATCTTCAGCGCCACGTAGTCAATCGCCGGCTCGAAGCAGGCGGGGGTCCTCTGTGTGATGTCGTTGGCGATCTCGTCGAGCGTGTAACCGATGGCCAGCTTGGTCGCGAACTTCGCGATGGGAAAGCCCGTGGCCTTCGAGGCCAGCGCTGAGGAGCGCGAGACACGCGGGTTCATCTCGATGACAACCATCCGGCCCGTCTCGGGGTCGATGGCGAACTGGACGTTCGAGCCACCGGTGTCGACGCCGATCTCGCGCATGATGCGGATCGCCGCGTCCCGCATCGCCTGGTACTCGACGTCCGTCAGCGTCTGCGCGGGCGCGACCGTCACCGAGTCCCCGGTGTGCACGCCCATCGGGTCGATGTTCTCGATCGAGCAGATGATGACCACGTTGTCCCCATGGTCGCGCATCACCTCGAGCTCGAACTCCTTCCACCCGAGCACCGATTCCTCGACCATGATCTGATGGACGGGCGAGAGCGTCAGGCCCATCTCGCACTGATCCATGTACTCCGTGCGGTTGAAGGCGATTCCCCCCCCGGTGCCGCCGAGGGTGAACGACGGCCGGATGATCGCAGGCAGACCGATGTCCTCGACGAGCGCCATCGCCCCGGCCATCGACGACGCGATGCCCGAGCGCGGAACATCGAGTCCGATCCGCTGCATCGCCGCCTTGAACAGCTCGCGATCCTCCGCCTTCCGGATCGCCTCGAGACCCGCACCGATCACGGTCATCCCGTGCTCCTCGACCGTGCCCCGCTCGATCAGCGCGACCGCCAGGTTGAGCGCCGTCTGACCGCCCAGCGTCGGCAGCAGCGCCATCGGACCACCGCGCTGGGTCTCCTTCGCAATGATCCGCCCGACGGTCGTGGGAAGCAGGGGTTCGATGTACGTCCGATCCGCGAAGTCGGGATCGGTCATGATCGTCGCCGGATTGGAGTTGACCAGGATGACCTCGATCCCCTCCTCGCGCAGCGCCTTGCAGCCCTGGGTGCCGGAGTAGTCGAACTCGCACGCCTGGCCGATCACGATGGGCCCCGAGCCGAGGATCATCACTCGTCGAATGCTGGGATTGCGAGGCATACGGCTCTCCAGGGGCTGGCGGACGCACTTCCGGGCCGCCCCCACGGGGAAAGGCGGCCCGGGGGGGCATCATCTGGCCGCCGATGAGGATGTCAAGCGAACGCTTTGAGCCGGGGAGAAAGAATACCGGAGAGGACATCGCCCCCCTGGTTGCTCAGGAGAGATCCCTGGTCCAGGTCACTGAGGCCTCACAGCTGAAAGCTGTCTCAAAAAATGGAATAACAGCCCATCGGGGGCCGTCCCAGAGCGCGCTTTTTTGAACTATTTTCAAAGCGCGTCGAAATCTCTTGCATGCGCCAAATGGCGGTGGCATTTGCCGGGGCTTGAGCGCTCGGACAACCCCACTTGTCCCGCTCGGCGCAGAGAGTGGACGAAAGCCCAGACCGAGGGCCGGAAAATGAAACCCACAGAGCGTCGTCGCAGGCAATACCGCTCGTGCTCCACCAGCGTGAGCTCCGAGAATCTCATTCGCCCCGTGCTGCACTCACTGCTCCAGCAGCTCGATGAATCAAATGCCGCTAAGCGGGAATCCGAGGAACCCGGGGGCCAACCCGGGTCGTCATCTCGTAGTTGATCGTCTCGCACCACGCGGCCCACTCATCCACATGGATCTGGGCCGAGCCCTGACGCCCCCACACCACCACCTCGTCCTCGACCTCGACGCCATCGAGGCTCGTCACATTCAGCATCGTCATGTCCATGCAGATGCGTCCAATCTGAGAGACGCGCCGGCCGCGCACGATCATCTCGGCGCGGTTCGATGCCAGGCGGGGGAGCCCGTCGGCGTAGCCGATCGGCAGTGACGCGACCCACGCCGCATCGGGCGCGGTCCACGTCAGGCCATAGCTGATGCCGGTGCCCGCCCGCACATGCTTGACCTGGATCACACGCGTCTTGAGCGTCATCACCGGCTCGAGCGCGACCGAGTCGCTGACGTGCGGGCTCGGGGCCAGGCCGTAGATCATGATGCCCGGCCTGACGAGCGAGCCCCACGACTTGGGCAGGTCGAGGATCGCTGCGCTGTTGGCAATGTGCTCGTGCTCGAAGTCGATCCCCGCCGCGCGCAGCTCGCGGACGAGCCCCATGAACCGGTCGATCTGATTGCGCGAGAACGACTTCTCCGCCTCATCGGCCACCGGGAAGTGGCTGCACACCCCCTTGATTTTCACATGCGGCTGCTTCGCCGCCCAGCGGGCGAACTCCAGCGCGTCGCCGGGCAGTGTGCCGACGCGGCCCATTCCCGTGTCGAACTTGAGGTGAATCGGGATGGGTCGGCTCGGGGCGAGGGGGGCGAGGGCCTCGATCTGGTCGTGGCGGACGACGACCGGCTCGAGGTTGGCGGCCACCACCTCCTCGGCCTGCATGGGCAGGAAGGGGGTCAGCAGCGCGATCGGCCCCTCGATCCCCGCGTCGCGCAGCTCCTGCCCCTCGTGGGCGCGGGCGACGCACAGCCCCTCCACGCCCATCTCCCGCAGCCACTGGCTGACGATCACCGCCCCATGGCCATAGGCGTTGGCCTTGACCGCGCACCAGATCTCGCGGTCGGGCCCCACCCGCCCGCGGATGCCGTCGATGTTGCACTTCAGCGCCGCATGGGAGATCTCCGCCCATGTCGGGGCGGTCGTCGTTCCCCTCACCTGATAGATCTTCGCCTCTGGGGTCATGCCATTCGCCTCATCCGCCCCATCAAGCAGCGAAAAGGTCAAGTCGTCAACGACTCAGCGCTCAGCTCCCGGCCCGCCCATGTGAGCATGAGGAAGAGCATGACAATGAGGACGACGGAGTAAATGAATCCAATGATCACCACAGGGATCACCAGATCAACCAATCGGAGAGAGACCACGGCCAGAATCACCAAGCCCAGCACCAGGAATATGAGAACCAGAGCTCGGCAGGTGACCGCCCGATCGACAAGCCCCTGGCACTTGGCCCGCAGCGCAGCCTCCTCCACCGCTGAGCAAAGGCTGAACAGGAGGACAAACTGGAGCACGGCAACCGCCAGCCCCAGAAGCAGGAAAACCAGCGCCAGGTCCGGGGAAGAGGTCTTCAGATACTCCCCCAGAGACAGCGGTGCCAATATCCATGCGAGGCGTGAAAACATTCCAAACTGGCTCGCCAGCGACTCCAGCTTGCCCAGGCCCACCGCCATGAGGATATATCCGATGAAATCGGGTGTGAGGACAACACCATTGAAACTGAAGTCGAACAGGGCGAGCACCATGCCCCATGCGGCCATGGTGAAGGCGGAGCGGATGGTGTCCGGTGACATCTGAGAATCACCCTCAGTGGATCTCCACCGCATGCCCCATCGGGGCGGTGAAGCCGAGCGCGAAGGCGGGCAGGTGCTGCTCGGCCAGATCTCTGCCGAGATTGAACAGGATGAAACCCTGCGCCCCGAGGGAGCGCGTGAGGCTGGCCTGATAGATCGCCTGGTCGGGCGAGAGCGTCGAGCTGGAGGCGCTCACGCCGATCCCGGGCACCAGCGGGATGCGGCCCGCGACGAATCCACTCTGGGACTGGACAAGCATACCGAACTCCACGGCGCTGTCCGTGTAGTCCATCGGGCAGATGAAATCGAGCAGCCCCTCGTCGATCCACGCCACCCAGTCCTGCCCCACGCTCTCTTGGCAGCCGGGATAGCTGTTGAACACCGCCGCGGAGATCTCGACGCCGAGCCCCTCGGCGTCGACGCCCTCTCGCACCGCGCGGACGAGCGCCGTGATCTGCTCCGCCCGCCAGTCGCGATACGCCTCGGCCGACACACCGCCGCCGTGGCAGTCATCGGGCCAGTTGGCAACCGCCTGACCCATCTCCGCCTCGAAGCGAGCCCGGCACTGGGGGCAATAGCAGCAGTCGCCGTTCGGATAGCGGATGTAGTCGAAGTGGATGCCGTCGACGTCGTACAGCCTCGCCACTTCGAGCATGGCATCGCGCTCGAGCGCGAGATTGTCCGGGTCCGAGGGGCACAGCCAGTCCAACTCCGTGCCATACACGTCCACCTGGGTGCGCCCCGCAGCACGCATGGTGTCGATGAAGCTCTGTGGGGCGCGGGCGAGATTCCAGTTCACCTTCCAGACGTGGACCTCAACTCCGCGCGCGTGGCACGCGTCGACGCA
>JAFGKF010000037.1 GCA_016928695.1 Candidatus Sumerlaeota bacterium
ACCTCACGCACAAGGACTCAGCGGGAGGGCCGGGAGTTCGGGGGGCGGATGGGAACTTCCCAAGTGATAGAAAAATGAAACACCTCTCATGTTGACAAATGAATCGGCGATAGGATGGTGAGGCTCTTTATACCCTGGAGTCTGAGAAGACAATGAACAAGCTCCCCTTCATCGCCCTCTGCCTGTGCCTCATGACTCCCCTGAGTGCCTGGGCCCA
The DNA here is from genome assembly GCA_016928695.1 of Candidatus Sumerlaeota bacterium. Classification (GTDB taxonomy): domain Bacteria; phylum Sumerlaeota; class Sumerlaeia; order JABWBI01; family JABWBI01; genus JAFGKF01. The sequence goes on from JAFGKF010000037.1 coordinate 218, forward strand.
GGCCACTTGGGACATCGACGGGACCACTCACTTCGCCTACATCGGGTCCCTGCACTCGCACACGGCCTATTCCGACGGTCAGGGAACGCCTGAGGAGGCCTATGCCTTTGCCCGCGATGTCGCGGGGATGGATTTCTGGGGCCTCAGCGACCATGTGTTCGGCCCCCCCGGGACCCCCCGCACCATCACCCACGACAACTGGGCTCTCCTGCGGGAGGCGGCCGAGGCCGCCAACGATCCGGGCCACTTCATTGCCTTCTGGGGCTACGAGTGGACGACGACGGGCGAGCACATGGTGGTGTGGAATGAACCCGAGCTCTGTGAGAGCACGAACATCAACGACCTGATGGCCCTGGCTCTCCGGGAGGGGCGGCAGGTCAATATCTCGCACCTGTGGGAGCATCTCAATCCGGTCTTCTGGCATGAGCGTCATCCCATCTATCGCCCCGATTGGGACAGTGTGGTCACCCTCGTCGATGTTTTTCCGGTGCCCGGCTATCGGGATGTCTACCAGGAGCTGATCAACCAGGGATACCGCGTGGGAGCCTGGGCGGGGCAGGACAACCACGGGGGTGACTGGGGCTTGGCTGGGGGCTTCACCGGCTGGGGTGTGGCCTGGGCCGAGGAGCTGACCCGGGACTCCCTCGAGAGCGCCTTCCGCATGGCCCGGACCTATGCCACACGGGACCGCGACCTCACGCTGCGATTCAGCCTGGCGGGGATGCCGATGGGGTCAGAGAGACTGATGTCTGTGAGCTCGCCTCTCACCGCCCACGTCGAGGTGGAGCTGCCTCAGGGCGCCTCTCCGATCAACTACATCGAGGTGATGCGCAACGGTGTTCAGCTGTGGGCCTTTGAGCACTCTCAGGCCACATTCACTGTCGATCTCCCCATCGGCACCGTGGATCTGGGCCGGAATGCCTACTACATCCGCCTGTGGCGAAGCGGTGAGTCTCTGCCCACCGCCGTCTCATCCCCCGTCTGGATCTCCGGGCACGCGGCCATCTCGAACGGCTCAATCCCCCGCTGACAGATCCTCAAAACACGCAGCGCCGCGACCCCCAACGGGTGGGAGCCGCGGCGCCCCGCTTCGCGCGTGACCATCGCCCCTGGGGGCAATGGATCAAGAATTCGGGCAGCGTCTCAGTCGAGAGCGCTGATCTCCTGGATCAGAGCGCTGCGCTCCTTCTCCAGGGCCTGGAGCTCATCGAGCTTGCCCTCCAGATCACTGACCTTGCTCTGGAGTTCGGTGATCATCTCCTGCTGCTCGCGGATCACCTCGTTCTTCTCATCGAGCTTGGCCTTGATTGTGTCAATGATCTCTTGGTTGCTGACCACGGCGTGGCCCTCCTTGCCTCGGCCCCCAGGGGGGTCTGTGAAGGGGGGATCGGCGTCCCCTGAGGGGGCCCATGGGGCCCACTCTGAGACTATCGGCCAAAGTGGCCTCTGGCTTGAGTGCAGATCAGTTGCCGCCCCCCGAGCCCTTGGGCAGGAAGGGAATGATGCTCCTGACGAAGTTCTCCATGGCGCGGGTCTGAATGTAGACGCGCCCTGGGCCGGTGTAGCGGCAGACGAATCCCTCGCCGGACATGGCGCTCTTGACCAGCCCCTTGAACATGCCCCCGATGCCCTTGGTTTTCCCCGCCGCCTTTTCGATCCGATAGGTGACGGAGGAGTCGAAGGCGACGATGTGCGAGGTGTCGACGATGTACTCCTCGCCCGGCTCGAGAGAGAGGGCGTGGATGGCTCCGAAGGAGGAGAGGATCAGGAGGCCTGTTCCCTCCACGGTCAGGAGAAAGAGGCCCTCACCCGAGAGCATGCCCTTGAGGCTGCCCTGAACACTGATGTTGAGGTCGGCATCGCCTGCCATGTAGGAGCCCGGCTGGACAAACATCTTCTCGCCGCTGAGCTCAACGGTCATCAGATCGCCGGTCGCCCCCGGGGCCAGGGTCACTTCCCCGCGGCCCGTCTCGGCGGTGAAGGTGGAGCGGAACATCGACTCGCCGCCCACCGCGCTCTTGATCATGCCGAAGACGCCTCCCCCCGACATCTGGGCGTCGAGCTTGATGGTGGGTGACATCGAGACCATGGCGCCGGACTCGGCCATGATGCGCTCGCCCTGCTCGAGCGTCACCACCGCGAGGCTGTAGGATGGCTGATAGAGTATTTCGCAATGCATGGGGATCTTCTCCTCCGATTTCCAGGGGTGAACCGGGTGAGTGGAGCAAACTCTCCCCTCAGGGGCAAGGGCGTTCGGGCGGCAGATTGGCATTGCAGACTTTGGCGAGCGTCGGCAGAGGTGTTCCATGAGCCGCCGCCGTCGAACTCACTCGTTTCTCTCCCGGATCTATCTCGCGCGCGACCTCACGGTGATCACCCTCGCCATCGCGGTGGTGACCGCCGTGATCGGGATGAGCGGCCTCTTCGACGCGGTGGACTCATGGCTCGTGGCGCTGCGCTTCAATCTCTTCACGCGCGACTATCAGCCGGATCCGAACCTGACCCCCACCTCACCGTTCGGCGATGTGTGCATGCTGGAGTTCGACCAGGACGATCTCAAGGTGGCGGGGTGGGACGCCGCCAAACAGGGCCGCGACGGCGTCCTTCAGTGGCACCACCGCGAGCAGATGCAGTGGATGGTCCGGCGCAGCCTGGAGATCTTCGCCGATCTCCGAGAGGCCAATCCCATCTATGCCCCGGCGGTGATCGGCCTGGACTTCTACAACCTGGGGGCACCGGACAACCCACGCGTGCCGGACATGGCCGAGGCTCTCAATGCGGCGGCGGCGCGCCTGGGCAACATCGTCGACGGCTATCGGCAGTTCGAGCCCGGGGAGGTGGAGGTCTCCTCGAGGACCTTTGTGCTGCAGGACGCCGCCGCGCACGGCTATCTGGATCTGGTGAGACCCTCGGATCGATGGATGACCGCCCACACGACACGGCGTGTGACCATCGGGCTCGTTGAGGGGGAGCATGTGCGTGAGTGCTTCGCCCTGGCGGTGTCCCGCCTGATGATCGAGGCGCGGGGAGAGGAGCCCGGCTGGCACCCGGACCGGCTGGAGATCCCGAGCGCGGGCGAGATCAGCGAGCGCACACTGCCCCCCCGCGTCTTCCTGCGTGAGCGGGAGGGTGGGGAGAGGCGCCTGCAGATCCATCCGCTGTTTCTCCCCCCGCGCCAGAGTGTCTCGACCGAGGAGGGGCTTGCACCCGCGCGATCGGCATTCCCCGTGCTCCACTTCCGCGACCTGATCGAGCTCCACCAGATGATGGAGTCAGGTCAGGGCCCCGATTTCTGGCCCGGTCTGTCGGCGATCTATGGGCGAGCGCTGCTCATCGGCGTCGACATGCCGGAGCTCGACCGGATTCAGACGCCCTACACCAACCGCCTCTTCGGATCACATGAGTACCCGGGCGTCGAGGTTCACGGGCAGATCGTCTACAACCTCCTCAATGGCACGGCCCTGGCCCCCCTGGACTGGAGCCGTCCGATCCTGGCCTGGCTGATCCTCCTGGTGCTGATGTACGGCTCGGCATGGTGCGCGGGCCGACTGTCACTGATCCTGAGCATCCTGGCCGCCCTGGGGACGCTGGCGCTTGTTCTCCTGCTCGACGTGTGGCTCTGGAGGGCGCATGGGATCTGGCTGCCCCTGACCCAGTGGTTCACCGGGGTGGCAATGGCCAACCGCTCGGCGGCCCAGCTCCTCGCCCGGCGCGAGCACCGCGCCCGGGCGCTCGTGACACAGCGCCTGGAGCAGCATGTGACGCAGCAGGTGGCCAAGCAGCTGATCCACAATCCCGCCATGGCGGAGCTCGGGGGGGAGAAGCGGGAGGTGACCGTTCTCTTCAGCGACCTGCAGGGCTTCACGACTCTGACCGAGCGCCTGCCCCCCGACGTGATGATGGGCCTGATGAACCGCTATCTGCACGCCATGGGCCGCGAGATCGCAGAGGAGGGCGGCACGCTGGCGAACTATGTGGGCGATGCGATCTTCGCCATCTTCGGTGCCCCCGAGCATCTGGACGACCACGCCGCGCATGGGGCCCGCGCGGCCATTCGGATGCAGCAGGCGCTGGCCCGATTCAACCGCGAGATCGTGGCGGAGAGCTTCGAACCGCTCTTTCAGCGCATCGGGCTCTCCACGGGGGAGGTCGTCTGCGGCAATGTGGGGGGAACGGACCGCTTTCTCTGGACCGCGATGGGCGACGCCGTGCCGATCGGGGCCCGACTGGAGCCGATGAACAAGAAGTACGGGACGGCGATTCTGCTGCCGACCGCGACCCGGGAGAGGCTCGGACCTGAGTTCAAGGTGATCCCCGTCGATCAGCAGGTCCCCATCCGCGGAAGGGTGGGAAAGCTCGACATTTTCACCCTGGAGGTCCCCGAGGTCCCACTGCCCTCTCAAGACGGCGCTTGCGGGCAACCCGCAGGCGAATAGAATGTCTCATCCGGGTGCCCCCCCGGAAGAACCATGGCCCGGAGGTTTGAGCCCATGTCGCGGACAACCCTGACACTGTGTGCCTTGCTGGCTCTGGCGATGGCCGCCGGGGCGACCCCGGTGGACCTGATCATCGAGTCCCAGGGTGCCGTCTTCGTCTCGCGCGGAGGCGAGCAGCTGCCGGTGACCAGTGTCCCCTTTCAGATTGAGGCGGGCGACATCGTCCGCGTGAATCCCGGGGGACGCGCCGTCCTGCCCGGGGACACGCCGGAGGAGCCGGTGGTCCTCACCGTCGAGAGCGGCCCCCGCACTTTCACAGAGCCACGTCCTCTGGTCGCGATGCTCCTTTCGACCCAGGACCTGGAGGTGGCCCGCGCCGGGGGAACGGACTTCTCGACGATGCGGAGCTCGATCCACCTCAGTCACAGTCTGGCGAGTCCCCGCAACACAGCGCTTCTCAGCCCCCCCGATGGCCTGGTGATCGCCCTGCCGGTGGGGTCGGCCGAGGAGTTTCTCTTCTCGAGCGAGGATGAGACGCTGACGGCGGATGTGACGGTGATCGTCTTCGGAGCCGATGATCCCCTCTTCACCACCGAGCTGGTCTGGACACGCGAGGAGCTCCAGGCGCTGGTCGACTCCGGGCAGGAGGAGGATCTCCGCACGGTGGATCTCTCGGCAATGGGTGTCGAGATCCCCATCGGCGAGCAGATCGTCACGCTCGTCTCCTCCCCCGCGCTCCAGGCGATCGCGAGGAGCATGAACCCCAGCGAGCGCCCCCCCCAGGATCGGGCGTGGTTCCGCATCCTCCGCGAGGATGAGCGTCTGACGACCGAGGGTGACCTCGTGCACCTGGAGTCGCTGTGTGAGCGGATGGCCGACTCTCTCGGGGCCACCGAGGGCACGCTCTGGCGTGCGGGCATCCTGACCTCTCACGGGCTGACCCGCGCCGCCATCACTCACCTGGAGGAGCAGATCGAAGCCCTCGACGGCACCATCGACGAGTCCTCACTCGATCGTCTGCGGACGGTTCACGCCAATCTCATGCTTCAGGTGGAGACACCCTGGGACCCCAATGCCCAGTGAACCCGCGCGAGGGACTGGACATCCGGCTGCCCAGCGTGTAGGGATCTCCTCCACGTGCCGCCCCTTGGGCGGCGAGTCTGCACGGTGAGAGAGTTGGCATGAAAGCGATCATCCCGGTGGCCGGCGTGGGGACGCGCATGAAGCCCCACACCCACACGGCCCCGAAAGTGCTTCTCCGGGTGGCGGGCAAGCCGATGCTGGGCCACATCCTCGACGAGCTGGTCAAGATCGGTGTCGAGGAGGTGACGCTGATCGTCGGGTACTACGGCGACAAGGTCATCGACTACGTCAACAGCAACTACCACTTCCGGCGCGTCAACTACGTGTGGCAGGAGGAGCGCCGGGGACTGGGCCACGCGATCTGGATGACGAAGAAGCATCACCGCACCGACGAGCCCGTTCTCATCATCCTCGGCGACACGATTTTCCGCGCGGATTTCAAGAAGCTGTTCCAGTTCAAGAACAGCGTCCTGGGGGTCAAGGAGGTGGAGGATCCCCGGCGCTTCGGCATCGCCCAGCTCGATGAGTCGGGGACGCTGATCACCAGGCTTGTCGAGAAGCCCACCGAGTATGTGGGCAACCTCGCTCTGGTCGGCATCTACTACATCACGCAGTCGAAGCTGATGTTCAAATGCCTCGATCTGATCATCAGGAAGGACATTCGCACACGTGGAGAGTTTCAGATCACGGATGCGCTCCAGGAGATGATCTCGCAGGGGGCCGCATTCGTCCCCTTCCGCATCGAGGGCTGGTACGACTGCGGCAAGCCGGAGACGCTGCTGGAGACCAACCGCGTGCTGCTCGACCTCTTCAAGGCCAAGCCGACGGCGAGCCAGATGCGGCAGTTCAAGGACTCCGTGATCCTGCCCCCCGTGTCGATCCACCCCTCGGCGAAGATCTGTCACTCGATCATCGGCCCCCATGTGGACGTGGCCGAGGGCACCTCGATCAGCCACTCGATCATCTCCGACTCGATCATCTCAAGCGAGGCGATCGTCTCGAACATGATCGCGGCCCAGACGATCATCGGCAATGGGGCCATCGCCACCGGGGTGACGCATCAGCTGAACGTCGGCGACAACTCGGAGATCCATCTCGCCTGAGACCATGGCTCAGCGAAAACGCCACCCCTCGCTCGGTCAGCTCCTCGCGGTGATCGAGGGGATGGCCCCCCCCGCCCTGGCCGAGTCCTATGACAACTGCGGTCTCCAGATCGGCGACCGGGCCCGCCCTGTCCACCGCGTGCTCGTGGGCCTGGAGGTCAGCGATGCCCTGATCGATGAGGCGAGGCGCCGTCGGGCCGATGCGATCGTCGTGCATCACCCCCTCTTCTTCCTTCCGATCAAGCGCCTGGACGAGAGCGACTCTGCGGGTCATCTCGCGCGCCGACTGGTGCGCTCCGACCTGGCCCTGATCGCGGCGCACACCAACCTCGACAAATCGCCCGGCGGGACCAACACCGCCCTGGCCGAGCGCCTGGGACTGCGCGACACCGAGGTGCTTCAGCCCGAGACCGTGGGCAGGGAATTCAAGTTCACCGTCTTCGTCCCCCAGGGGCACGAGGGGGCGGTGATCGAGGCGATCGCATGCGCGGGTGGAGGCGTGATCGGTGATTACGACCACTGCACCTTCCGCACATTGGGCACAGGGACATTCCGAGGCGGCGCGGGGACGCACCCGGCCATCGGCGAGGCGGGTCGTCTGGAGGAGGCTCAGGAGCTCCGCCTCGAGGCGGTCGTGCCGCAGCGGGCTCTCACCGCGGTGATCGAGTCTGTGCGCCGCGTCCACCCCTATGAGGAGATGGCGTTCGACGTCTATCCGCTCGAGAGCCTGCCCAGGGGATATGGCCTGGGGCTCCTGGGGACACTTCCCTCCCCCGTCGCGCTGAGAACCTGGGCCAGGCGGGTGAAAAAGGCCCTCGGCTCCCACTCCACGCGGATGGTGGGTGACCCCGACCGGATGATTCAGCGCGTGGCCGTCGCCTCCGGGGCGTGCGACATGCTGATCCGTGACCTCTCCCCTCCGAGGGTCGATTGCCTTGTCACGGGTGATGTGAAATACCACCTGGCGGTCGAGGCCAGGGCGAAGGGGCTGTCCGTCGTGGACCCTGGCCACTGGGCCAGCGAGGTGATTGTGACGGAGCCGCTCGCACATGAGATCGCCTCTCGGCTGGCCACACGCCGGCTGAGCGCCGAGGTCTTCGCCTCGGAGGCGCCGGAATCCGATCCCTTCGAGGGTGTGTGATGGCAGAGCCGTGGACAAAGGAGGAGCTGGCGGGGCATCTCGCCAACCTCATCGAGCTCCAGCGCATCGACAGTGAACTGCACACGGCGGACAAGCGTCTCGCCAAGATCCCGGACAAGGAGAGGGCGGCCAGGGCGGGCCTGGATGCGGAGGAGGCGCGCCTCGCCGCGATGGAGGAGCGCTCCGCCGAGGAGGAGAGGCTGCGGCGAGAGTGTGAGAGCGAGATCCGACAATGCGAGGAGATGATCCGCGAGCAGGAGAGTCAGCTCTACCGCGCCAAGATCACGCAGCGCGAGTACGACATCATCGGTGAGCGGGTCAAGGCGCTGCGGATTCAGATCGGTGAGATCGAGGACCGTGAGCTCGCTCTGCTCGATCAGGCGGAGCATCACAGCGAGGAGCTGAAGGGGCTGAGGAGCTCGGTCGACAACCTGCGGCGAGAGACCGCCGATGAGCTCAAGCGTCTCGCGGATTGGCGCCGTGAGCTGGAGTCGACCATGGAGGTGCTTCGGCGCGACAGGCCGCGCTTCGCCGACGCGCTGCCCCTCACGATACTCGACCGCTACCGCACGCTGCTCCAGCGCCATCCCGACTCGGCGGTCGTGCGGGTCATCGACTCCCAGTGCAGTGGCTGCCGGATGCTCCTCGTGAGCCAGACTCTCCTGAGCATCAACCTCGGGGAGCACCTCACCTTCTGCGAGCACTGCGGCCGGTTCCTCGTGTCCGAGAGCACGGGTGCAGGCTCCGGGCAGGGGTGACCCCATGCGTGCACGGATCTGCCTCAGCACTCTGATCGCGCTGATCGGTCTCTGCCTCGGTGCCGCCCCAGCGGACGTCGGATTCATCATCGGGATGTGGCATCGCCCTCTGACCGACGACGGCGCGCGGGCCGCCATGTGGGACCGCTGTGAGCGCGCGGGGGTCACGGATCTCTTCGTCGAGGTGTTTCACCACGGTTTCACGATCTACCCCTCGAATGCGGAGAGGACGTTCGAAGAGCGGCCCGACCTCGCCGGGCGCGATCTCCTGGGCGCCTACATTGAAGAGGGGCACGCACGGGGCATCCGCGTGCACGCCTGGTTGGACCTTCTCCTGTGGGGACCGGACCCCGAGCGGAAGCCCGACGCACCGCTGTGCCAATACGAGTCGCGCCATGACCTGCGCGTGATGGATGCCGAGGGGCGCACCACCCGGATGCTCTTTGTCTCACCCGCACATCCGGAGGTGAGCCATCTCGTGACCCTGCTCCCGCTCGAGATCGGACGTCTCCACCCCGACCTGGACGGCATCCACCTCGATCGGGTGCGCTATCCCGGCGGTGCCGATTTCACCCGCAATCCCGCGGGCATCACGGCCTTCATCCGGGCGGGCCATCGGGATCCGAGTGAGGATGACAGCGAGGCGAATCTCGCCGCCTGGAGGGAGGCCTGCGAGGGCCACCTGCGAAGTCTGGTCTCTCAGATCGCCCTTGTGGTGCACGAGATCCACAGCCGAACCATCGATGTCACCGCCGCGGTCCGCGCGGAGCCGGGGGTGGACGACTTCACATACGAGACGTGGCCCACGTGGCTGAGCGGGGGCTCGCTGGACGCGGTTGTCCCCCAGTGCTTCGCGGGCGACATCGAGACGATCACGCAGCAGGCGCGCGGCGCCGCGGAGATCGCCGAGCCCTTCCCCACCCCGTGCCTCATCGGCTTGGCGTATCGCCCCGGTGACGATTCTCCCTCCGTCAGCGATCAGCTCGAGGCCGTGGAGGATCTCCCGATCCAGGGGGTTGTCTGGTTCAGTGAGAACTGGCTCGCGGAGGAACCGGAGCTCTTCGATGAGATCGGGGCCTGGGTGCGTGGGGAGACGTCATCCCCCGAGGCCGACTGAGCCTCACTCGGCGTTGAAATCACTGATGCGCCAGATGTCACCCGCGCTGACCGTCCCATTGGTCGGATCGTAGCGAACGAAGTCGAAACCGCTGTCGGGGTTCTCCCAGATGTCGGGGGAGTGTCCCGGGTAGAACTGGATGCCATGGTGATTGCCCCGGAGATCGGGGCCGTCGCTGGCGAGTGCCCAGCGGCTCTCGCCGGCGATGGGCATGGCGCCGTAGGCGTAGTTGCCCCGGCTGCGCCATGGTCCCGCGCCTGCGTCCTGGGTCTGGAAAACGTCCGTGGGCACACTCGCGATGTACTGGATCGGTGTGGTCAGGGGAACCAGCCGCCGGAAGAGCGGGATCAGCGTGCTCGGGGGATAGCGGTTCTCGTCGACGCGATAGGCCTCGAGCGCCGTGGCGATCGTGCGGAGATCGGCCCGGACGCGGCTGACCTTGGCCCTTGTCTGCGCCTCGAGCAGATTGGGCACTGCCAACCCCGCCAGGATGGCGATGATCGCGACCACGATCAGAAGCTCGATGAGGGTGAAGGCGGAGGTGCGCATCTCAATGCATCTCTCCCACGAGCTCTGGGAATGGTGGAGGGCCACGCCCATCGGGGGGAGGAGGCAGAGGGGGTCCTTCACCCCATCGGCCGCCCCTCTCCCGCATCCGCTCCTCGAGCATGCGCTCGAAGAGCTCTCTCTGATCTGGGGGCAGCACCTGGAGCTGACGGTCCAGACGCTCTCGGATCCGCTCCCCCACCCGCTCACGGATTCGATCCCGCTGCTCGGGCGTCAGGATTTCACGCATGGCCTCGAAGTGTGCCTGGCGCGCCTCGGGCGTGGCGTCGCGACCCGGGAAAGTTCCCAGGGCCATCATCTGCGCCACCTGCTCAGGGGTCACATTGATCTCACGGAGAAACTCGGCGCGTCGCTGCTGCATCTCCTCGGGGGAGAGGGGCTGAACCAGGCCTCTCCCACCCATCACGGGGCCCTCATCCTCCAGGGGCGGAGTGACGCGATTGCCGGCCCACTGGAGATAGACAAAGACGAGGGCGCCGATGCAGAGAGCCGCAGCCACCGCCAGCTTGAGGCCTTTCCCTCTCTCACTCTCGGACATGGCAATCACCTCCATCCCGGATTCCCTGAGGGGAGATGCAGAGGTCATGCCCCCCAGCGGGGAAGGGCATCTCCAAATCAACAGAGTTGCAGATCTCTGACAAGAGAGGAGATGGGGCCAGGCACCGCCCCTGGCATCGCGAGACGGGCTCTGGAGTCCGCCTGCTCTGAGTTCAGTGAGAATCCCGTTTGGAACACCCTGAGTTCCAAGTGGGACCGGTCAGAGACTCTCGAGAATGCGCGGGGCGAGGGTCGCGAGAGCCTGACACAGGTGATCGGATGCCAATCGCATCTGCCTTCGAAAACGGAGTGCGGTGTGAAGCCGGAGCGGGTGCGAGAGAAGTGTCCTGAGAATCAGGGCCGGTGCGGATGGCTCGTTGCACATCGCCCTGGGGCAGAGCTCGAGATCATCGCGAAGGGTGTCGCTGATCGCCCGAACCGAGAGCCAGGGGATGGCGAGGCGATCGGCCAGCCGCGCTGCGACAGCGCTCTCCATGTCCACCCACTGCACACCGCGCTGGCTGGCCGCGGCGCTCTTCGACCTCTCGTTTGAAAGGGGAACCGGTGAGGTCAGACCTACGCCGAAGCGCCAGGGCTTCCCGGCGGCGCGCCCCGCCACATCCCGGGCGAGAGCGAGAGTCGCGGGATGAGGTCGGATCGCATCACCCTGTGAAGTGCGCAGAGACTCCGCGACACAGATGTCACCCGCGTGGAGATCCGGGACTGTGGCTCCCGCCCACCCGACAGTGAGGATGGCCTGGGGGCGAAGGTGCGCATGACAGACAATCAGGGCATCGCGGCAGGCCTCCTCACCGACGCCCGCCGCGATCGCCGCCACTTCTCCCCGGGAGAGTCTCCACCGCTCCACGGGCCACCGGTCGACCTGTGAGCGCGGCAGCGGCCTCCAACTCAGACGGCGGAGCCCCATGATCTCGCTCCGCAGGGCGGCGGCGATGAGAAGCCGGTGTGGTGGAGATGCCTCCTCCACGGGGATCACCCCGCCCCACCGGGCATGATGCGACTGAGGAGGGGATTGACGACAGTGATCAGGAGCACGAACAGGGCGACAAGAAAGACCACACACAGTGTGATCTCGCGCCGGTTGAACTCCAGCCCCCGCCAGTGGAAGGCGATGAATGCGAGGCCCATGAGGGGCAGAGCGGGAAAACCCGGCAGCCCATGGAGGGAAGCGATCAGCGCGGGGGCGACCAGTGCGGCGAGGCTGCCGATGGCGAGAGCGAGAAGAGTGATGCCCATGCGGAGACCGAAGCGCCGGGCGATCTCGAGGAGGAGCGCGCCGATGATGAGATCGCCGATGCCGAAGGAGGGTTTCACAGCCAATCCCTCGGGCCGGGTGGGTGTGAGGTTCGGATACCAGAGCAGCAGTCTCTGCCCCACCTCGGCCCGGGCCGGCTCCTCGATGATCTCCTCGACGATCTCACCCGTGGGCCCGAAAAAGACGCTCCAGCAGTCCACGAGGGCGACAACGAGGACGATGGGGACAACCCACGAGAGCCTCTCCACTCGTCCTCCGATGAGCCTGCCGATGAAAAGCGACGCCCCGATCAATGCGACGTTGGCAAAGCCGAACAGGGAGACAGTCTGCACCTCTCTCCCTGGCTCGGGGCTCATGAGTGCGTGGAGCACCTGGTTGACGATCACGCACCCCACCGCCCCCAGCACGGCGGCGGTGAGGGACCAGCGGCACATCACGCCGCGCATCAGGAGCCAAAGCGTCGTGAGAATGAGAATGACAGCGGCCAGAAGCGGCAGCATGAGGAGGCGTGTTCCCCCGAGGAGCCCGAGGTCATCCTCGTGCATCGCGGCTGTCAGAAAACTGAGCACCACATAGGCGAGGATCCAGAGCGCCAGGGCGAGGGCGAACAGGAGCTCACGCGAGGTCTCGCGACGGGACAGGGCCTCGGCCGGACACGTGGGAGAGGGGGATGTCGCCTGAGATGTCACAGAGACTCTGAGTGAGGGTCGGGACGGATTGGGAGGATCATCGAGAGCTGTCGGAGTCGGTGTCAACGGTTTTGCCCGGCGGCGGGGGGAAGTCAACAGCGTCGCGGCGGGCAGGCAGAAGATCGACAATGGTGAGCCAGAGCCAGGCGATCAGGCAGACGGGAATCAGGGCCACCCAGACCAGAGCGGCCCACAGCCACCGCAGAGAGAGGAGCCCCTGGGCCACGCGCCATGAGAGCTTTCCATGGATCGTGTCGAGCTCCGACTGAAGTGCCGCGCTCTGAGCGCGCAGATCCGCGATCTCGCGATCCTTCGACTCAAAGGCCAATGTGAGAGCGATCTTCCCCTCACGCCTCGTGGGTGAGCGGCACCAGTCCGCAAGGGGCTCAATGGTCCGATCCCATGTCAGGCGCTCGCGGACAAGCCGCTGAGCGTTCGCTCGGCGCACGGCCACCAGCTCAGGGTGATCCAAGATCTGGCGGACAGTGTCTCCCAGGCGATCGGTGTCCCCAGGTGCAAGAGACCACCCCGCCTCGGCGTGGCCGATGATCTCCCCCAGCTCATCGAAATCCCCGTGGATCACGGGCAGCCCCGCCCAGAGTTGGACCACGGTGCGGGTGGGAAAGGCGAGCTCCCGCTCGGGATTGCTCGCCATGAGATCGAGGGCCACACCGCATCTCACCATCTCCTGGGCGAGAGCGTCGAAGGCGGTGAGCCCATGGCAGGTCACCCGATCGGATGACTCGAGCCGCTCCATCAGGGCCTCGAAGCGGCCCCGCGAGACATCGAGCCGGGGATGGGGTCCGCCCCAGAAGTGGAGATGACCCCGGCCACTCTCCTCGAGCACCTCGATCAGCGTGTGGATCGCAGAGCTCGGGTCCTGCCACGGCAGAAACATGCCACCGCAGAAAAAGGAGTCATGAGCGTGAGCCCCATCGGGGAGTTCCGGGCTCACGCTGAAGGGGATGACGGGAAGCGTCTCGCTCGTCAGATCGAATCCCGCCAGCGCGAGGTGATTGAGGAAGTAGAGCCGCTGCCGCTCGCCTGAGCAGACGGCGAAATCGGCCCGCCGCAGCGCCGCGAGTTTCTCCTCGAGGTGCTCCACCCAGTTCTCCGCTCCCCAGAGACGTCTCTCGAGAAGATGTGGTCCCGCGAGGTCGATGGCGAGTGGCGGTGCGAGGGGAGGCACATCTCGCAGGATGCCCCAGTGCTGGGAGATCACACAGCCGGGATCGAGGCGAGCGACGAGCGCCGCGATCGTGTCAGGCTCCCACAGCGCGGAGTGATGGCGTGATGCCTCCTCCTCGGTGAGCCCCTCCATCGCCACGGCGCGTGTCGCCACCCAGGCCTCGAGTCCCGCACAGCGCAGCCCCTCCTTCAAACCCCAGGCCCGGAGCCCCGCACCGGTGGTGACACGGCCTGGGAGGGGAAGGGGCTCGCCGGTGAGAATCAGTGCGTCCAATGTGGTGCTCTCAGACGTCGGGGGGCGGAGGAGGGGCGTGCATCGCGCCCGCCCCCGCCCAGTGCATGAGCCACACGTCTACCAGGAGAGATGGAACCGGCAAAGACAAAAGCCGATCGGCGAAGAGTCGAGCCGCGACCTCCTCAATGATTCTCCCCTGCAGGGAGGAGGCAGTGGTGGGCATGAGAAGATGAAATCCCTCGTGGGCCAGTGCGAGGTCGGCGAGGTCAGCCTCGATCAGCCGCCTCAGAGGGCGACCGCAGGGAACCGTTGTCTCTCCCATGGCCCGGCTGAGGCGCGCGAGGGCTCCACGCCAAATTGTGATGCGCTTTTCGCGGGGCTCGCACAGGCTGAACTGCATGGCATCGGTGCCTCTGAGATCAACACTTACGCCGGAATCCCTCAGGTGCGACTTCAGCGCCTCGAGGCTCCAGTCTCCCGAGCCGAGTCGATCCAGTGCCTGTTCCGCCAGTCGCTGCGCTCCGTCCTCGACCACCTCCCGCTCGGACCACCGCAGTGACCCACCCCGGGGGAATCCCTCGATGAAGAGATCGATGAGATCGCGCCCCTGAACCGCGGTGTCGCGGTGCAGCCTTGCCCGTCTCGCCTGACAGGATTCATCGTCGGGGTGGAGCGAAAGGAGCAGACCCGGGTGCCGCTGCAGGGCGGGGACGACAACACCCACCAGTGCCGGGAGAGACGTGACCAGTGTCTCGGCCTCACCCACCCTCACACGCTGCACAATGCCCGCCTCCGCGAGAAGAGGCTCGACCCGCGAGAAGCCCTTCGAGCTGCCGGGGACGGGCTCCACTCTGACCTCTTCGATTCTCCCATCTCCCATGACGCGGTGTGCGATCTCATGCGACTGGCCCGGCGTGAAGGCGACCTCGAGATAGGGCAGCCTCGCCAGCTCCTCACACAGGTGGAGTGCGGTGTTGGTCACATGATCCGTGCCGATCTGCACAGTGAGCCCCCCCCGACGGAGCAGCCACCCCAGTGGGCTCTCCTCGCCGACGGCATCGCGATGCCCCTCGGCGACCTCATCCGCATGCAGACCCCACACGCCACACGAGTGCGTCGGGTGGTGTGTCCGGCGAACGTCGGATCGGCGCCAGAAGGAGTCGGTGATCTGGCCGGTCTGCGATGGAGACTGTGATGGATCGAAGGGTGTCGATGACCAGTGGACCAGCGAGTAGGTGAAGGTCGGCATGATGAGCGTCCCCCGGGGGCCGAGGGCGCTCATCAGGGCATCGATGACGGTGTCGGCCCCACCCTTCACTTTGCCGAGGGAGCGGAGACTGCTGTGAACGAAGATCCGACGCCCGGTGGTGACGCCGGCGGCGCGGAGGTCATGGATCAGGCGGCCGCGCGTGATCATCGCTCAGCTCTCAGCGATGGATGATCGACACACCGGAGACATCGACCCACTCATGGGCACCGAGGTCTGGGGCGTCACCCTCAAAGTCGTCGTTGATGCCGGGGATCAGAGTCCCACGGTCGATCATCTCACTGTCGGCTGAGAGTGTGTACGCCTCCCCGGCGGCATCGGTGAATCCGGGCGCCAGATTGAATCCGCTCATCTCCTGACCCGTCGCACTCTGGATCTCCGCGAGGGTGTTCAGATGGCGATCGGAGAGCCCCGCCCACCAGGCGAGCTCCCCGGGCAGGGTGGTGAAGAGGTTGTCGTGATCCAGATCGAGTGGCTGGGAGGTGTTGGCATTGCTCAGCGCGTACTCGGTGCCGGACCAGATGTTGTTCCGGGAGACGATGATCTCCCACGTCCCCGGCGACTTGATGTCCAGGGCCGTGTTGCCCGGATAGAGCGCATCGCATGTGTTGTGGAAGAGATAGATGGGACCCGAGGTGTCGTAGCCGCTGTTGAATTTGAAGGCGGTGCCCGAGTAGCAGCTGTTCCCGGCCCCGATGCGGTGGATCACATTGCGGATGGCGTAGGTGGGGCCAGTGTAGACAGGCGCCACCGAGATGCCGACCAGCACATCGTGGAACGTGTTGCCCCACAGCCGCACGTTGCTCGACCGCCCATCGACCTCCACGCCGTCGTCCCCACAGTGGTGGATCAGATTGTCATGCACATCGGTCTCATTGGTCAGCGCGGCGGTCTCGCCCGGGCAGACACCGAATCCGTCGAAGAGATCGTGGAAGGTGTTGCGTCGGATCACTGTGCCGCGCCCGGTCATCGGATCGTAGAGACGAATCCCCCCTGTCTCCAGTGAGCTGCCCGTCTTCACTGCGTCCCAGGGCCAGTCGAACACGGTGTCGGAGAAGTCGCAGTCCTGGATCACATTGCGGTGCGCCTCACGCTTGAGACCGATCCCGAGGTCACACATGAAAAAGGTGCACCCCTGCACCAGGCAGTCATCGGCGCCGTCGAGATAGATCGCCTTGGCATAGCTGCCCTGTCCGAAGTGTCGGAGCGTGAGATCGAGGAAAAAGATGTGGCTCAGCCCCACGCGGAAGGCGTGGTTGAATCGGGAGACCATCATCTCCGCCGTGTTCGGATCGGCGTCTGCCGCCAGGCGCACCCTGACCTCGGTGTCACTCGCATGGAAGCCGGGGATTCCCCAGACCAGGTCCTGGAGATCGGAGAGACTCTGATAGGGATAGAGGCGCTCTCCGTCCGCCGCGACGAGGTATGTGTCGGGCGCGTTCACCGTCGCCCGATAGACTCCCCCACCCTCGGCGATCCAGCTGAAGGTCATGGGATCCCCACCGTCGAGAACCGCTGTCTCCCCTGTGAATCCGCGGATGACGATAGGCGCCCCCGGCTGACCGGAGCGCGGAATGTCGATCTCACCCTGGTGATAGACTCCTCCACGCAGCACGACCTCGTCCCCCGGCTGTGCCTCCGCCAGCGCGCGCGCCACCGTGGCGAAGGGTGCGCCGGGCGAGCCATCACCCTCTGTGTCATTCCCATCGGTGGCCACATGATAGGAGTTCACCGCGGGGGGGATGACGATCTCCGCCCGGGTGCTCGCCGTGAGCTCCAGCGCCACGCCATCGATGGGTCCCCCATCGGGATCGCTCAGGGTCACGCGGACGTCGCAGGCTGTGTCGGGCTCGAGCCAGAAGAGGCTTCCGACAAACCGGGTGTCGGCCACCCGGGTGAGCGGGAATCCGGCGCGATACGGCTCCACGCCTGTGCGCCACTCGACATCGGCGGCTGCATCGCGATCGGGATCATCAGTGCCCTCGAGCGTGACGATGACCCCCATGGAGTTGAACGTGCCACAGAGCTCGAGCGTGGCGGCCTGGGAGTGTATCAGCGGAATTGTCAGCGCGAGCGCGAGGCCGATTCGAGGATGTGTGCGCGGGCGCCTCACACTGCACCCCCTTGGATCAGATCAGAGCTCGTGCCGCGGCCACAAAGCGCTCGGTGATCACCTGTGGTCGCGTGATGGCGGTGCCGACCACGACCGCGTGGGCACCGCGACGCAGCGCCTCGGCGACATGTTCAGGTGTCGTGTATCGCCCCTCGGCGACGACCGGCACCCTGACCGCCTTGGCGAGGGATTCGACAAGATCCAGATCGGGCTCCGCTGGCACCGCGCCACCGGTGTAGCCCGAGAGCGTGGTCGCCACCGCGTCGGCCCCGAGCTCGGCGGCGCGCACCCCCTCCTCGTGTGTTGCGACGTCCGCCATCACCAGGCGGAGCATCTCCTCCCGGATGCGGCGGATCAGGGAGGCGAGATCATCGGGGCCCGGGCGTCGCCGGGCCGTCGCGTCGATGGCCACACAGTCGGGTCCGATCTTGGCCACCTCCAGCGCATCCTCATAGGTCGGCGTGATGCGGACGTCGAATCCGGGATAATCCCGCTTGTTGATGGCGATGACGGGAATTCGGCATCGCCCCCGGATCTTCGAGACGTTGAACATGCCATTTGCGCGGATGCCGATCGCACCCGCCCTCTGGGCCGCCATGGCCATCGCAGCCATCATCGCCGGGTCATCGAGCGGCTCCCCGGGCAGAGCCTGGCATGAGACGATCAGTCCCCGGGCAAAAATCTCACCGAACGGCCTGAGACTCATTCGAAGTCGTCATCCCTGTGGATCAGTGTGCCGACACCCTCATCGGTGAAGAGCTCGAGCAGCAGCGAGTGTTCGACGCGGCCGTCGAGAATGTGAACGCGACCCACCCCCGCCTCCAGAGCCTCCACCGCACCGCGCACCTTCGGGATCATGCCACCGGAGACGGTGCCGTCCGCGATCATCCCCTCGACCTCCCCCACCGCGATGCGGCGGATCAGCGTCTCGGGCCTCTCGGGGTCCTGGCAGACGCCCGGCGCGTCGGTGAGAAGAATCAGCTTGTCCGCAGGCAGCGCCGTCGCGATCGCCGCGGCGACTGCATCGGCGTTGATGTTGTAGGCCTGTCCCAACCCGTCGGGGCCGATCGGTGAGACCACCGGGATGATGTCGCGCGCCTGGAGGATCTCGATGATCTCGGGATTGATCGCCTCGACTTCCCCGACGAAGCCCATGTCCGGGGCCTCGGTGCCATCGGGCTGAGGACCCGCTGCCCGCTTGCGGGCGGTGATGAGGCGATTGTCCTTCCCCATCACACCGCAGGCGCGCCCCCCCGCCTGGGAAATGCCGGTGACAATCTGGCGGTTGACATGGCCGCTCAGAACCATCTCGACCACCCACAGGGTGTCCGCATCCGTGACACGCTGCCCCTCGATGAACTTCGACTCCACACCGAGCCGCTTCGCGGTCCGCGAGATCTCGGGACCGCCGCCGTGGACGACGACGGGCCGCATCCCGACGTGCTCCATCAGCACGAGATCGGCGCAGACGGCGCGCTTGAGGTTCTCGTCCACCATCGCCGCGCCACCGTATTTGACCAACACGGTCGCACCGCGGAAGCGCCGGATGTACGGAAGTGCCTCGACGAGAATCTCCGCCCGCGCGGCGGCGTCGAACTGGGTCTTTTTCTCGGTCATGGTGGGAGGGTTATCGGCATCTCACAGCGGAAGGTCAATAGAGAGATGCGCTGGGTCCGGGTTTGGGAATCACAGGTCGTCGACGCAGGTGGAATCGGGCTTGCGCGATGACCCCGGCTGAGGTGACGGTGCTCGGCCATTCCTCTGAGGGGAGAAGTGAGACAGATGAAGATCCGAGCCCTTGCCCCGGTGATCCTCGGCCTGGCCGCATGCGGCGGCACCGAGCAGACGGCCACGCCCCCGGCGCCCACCCCGGTCAGCACTGAGACACCGACCACGGCCCCCACAGCGAGCAGTCCCTCGCTCACCCAAGACCATGCCCAGGTCCATGCGGAGAGCCTGGCGGGGATCACCTTCGACCTGCCAGAGACCTGGGTGGCTGAGACGCCCTCCTCCTCGATGCGTCTCGCCCAGATGCGTCTGCCGGGTGAGGCGGGAGACGCCGAGCTCGCGGTCTTCTGCTTCGGCGTGGGCCAGGGTGGTCCCATCCAGGCGAACATCGACCGGTGGCTGGGGCAGTTCTCCAATCCCGATGCCCCGGGGATGCCCGTCGAGTCGATCACCGACTCGACCGAGCGCAATGGCCTGACGGTGCACACCGTCACCGCGCAGGGCACACACACTCCCGGCATGGGTCCGATGATGGCGCCCGGCGATCCCCTGCCGGGCTATGCGCTCTACGGCGTGATTGTCGAGGGGGGCACCGAGGGAACGGTGTTCGTCAAGATCACCGGCCCCGAGGCGACGATCGATGCGCACCGGTCAGCGCTGGAGGCATTTGCGGCGAGCGCACGTCGCTGAGATCATCCTGGCATCTGTGGAGCTCGGCGGCTCTCATTTGGAGTCCTGCGGTGCGCCGTCGCTATAGCGCTTTGGCGCGTCGGCGACTTGCCGCAGAGTCATGGAACATGAGCAAGCTCATGGACTCCACATGTTTGGATCCCTGCGACTTGCCGCCGCGGAAAACCGCCTGGAAAACATCACTCGCCCAGGATATCTCTCAGTATCGGCTCCATCGAGTCAGCCATCCGGAAGAAGCCCAGATCGGTCAGGTGAACGCCGTCGACCGCGGGCTCCCCATCGTGGCCCAGCAGATTCGCACTCTCGACGAGGTGGATCCCGGTGACGCCCTCGGCGACCAGAGCATCGAACGCGCGGTGCAGGGCCTCGTTCTTCTCGCGGATCTCCTCAGCCAGCTCGGCCTCGAACCAAGCGCCCTGGTAGATGAAGTTCTCGATGAGCACGATGGGCGTGTCCGGATGCGTCGCGCGCAGTGTGTGGACGAAGGGCACCACGCGCTCATCGACCATCTCCACCTCCATGTTGGGCAGGGCGTTGAGCACATAGACGGCGGGATCGAGCTCGGCCAGCAGATCCGCGACCTCCGGCTCCATCTTCCCATTTCCCGAGAAGCCGAGGTTGATGGCCTCGCGCCCCAGGCGCCGGCCGAGGATTGCGGCATATGCCATGCCGGGCCGTGAGGCGCATCCGCCCTGCGTGATCGAGGTCCCATAGAAGCACAGCGGCTGCGTGTGGCTCTCGGGGCGTGGTGGCGCAGGGGCGATCCTCGCCCCCTCGGCGATGCCGATCTCCAGTCCCCTGACGCCGTTGTAGAGAGGCAGATACATCAGATACTCGTGTGGGCCACTCGGGATGTCCTCGATCAGCGTGACCTCGTTCGTCGGCGAGTGACGCGGGCGGGCGATGCCCACATAGCGCCAGATGTCGCCGTCACGCGCGTAGAGATCGAGGCCGCTGACACCGGTGGCCGGCATGTGGAACATGGCGAGGTTCTCGTTGCGCAGCGTCCAACGCGCGTGGATCGAGGGGGAGTCGGTCACGAACCGCACGGCCAGGCCCGCGGAGTGATGCGCCAGCTCCCACACGGGCTCTCGCACGACACCCTCGGCGCGCGCGGGGTACCGATCGTAGGGGTTCGCAGTGTCGGTCCAGCCCTGATTCTCCAGTCCGATGTCCAGGGCATCGGTCCAGACGATCACCACCTCCTCTGTCACCTCTCCGGGAAGCGGCTCAGACGGGGGAGTGACACAGGCGGTCATCAGACCCATGCAGAGCATCATGGTCATGGCACTGAGGACACAGATGAGACGTTGCGACATCACGGAATCTCCTCGGGGACTGTGACGCACCTGATACGACAGTCAGTCGTCACTGTCAAAGCAGGCTTTGCCCACTCACCCTTGGGGTTGACCTCGCCCGCTGTCCATGCCTTGGTGCCATGCGGATTTTCATCACCCAGGCGACGACAGAGGAGATCTCCCATGCGTCTCAGCCACCTTCTCACCATGGCCATCGCTGCCTGCCTCTCGGGCTGTCAGAGCCTCGCCCCCCCGGAGCCGGAGCCGTGGGCAAACAACGAGGTCCGATTCATCGTCTTCGGCGACAGCCAGTTCAACCACCCCGGCACGTTCGAGCGGATGGTCCACGAGGCGAATCTGCTGCGGCCCGACTTCGTGATCCAGGTGGGCGATCTGATCCAGGGCTACCACCGCGACATTCCGCGTCTGCGCGAGGAGTGGGAGCGCTATCAATTTCAGATCTCGCCGCTGACCGTCCCCTTCTACCCCGTGCCCGGAAACCACGACGTCATCACCCCCGAGAGCGCCGAGCTCTATGGCGAGGTGTGGGGCGAGGACCGATACGTCTACTCCTTCGACACCGGTCCGGTGCACTGCATCGTGCTCGACACCTTCCATGGGGATGATGACGACACGCTGGGCGAGTGGCAGATCGAGTGGCTGACCAACGACCTGAGGGAGTTCGCCGCGTCCAACGGTGGACTGGGATCGGAGGAGCTCGAGCGCCATGCGATCTTCCTCTTCATGCACTCGCCCCTTTGGCGCTACGAGCCCAGTGACGATCCCGCCAGCGGCCGATCGGTCTGGGAACGTGTCCAGCCGATGCTCACCCCCTATCCCGTGCGGATGGTCTTTGCAGGCCACACGCATGAGTGTGTGTGGGAGGAGCGCGGTGGGATCCAATGCGTGGTGCTGAACAGCTCGGGTCACATGGAAACCCATGCGGAGCGCGCGGGGCTGTTCCATGAGATGATCCATGTCAGCGTCATCGATGGCGACGTGCAGGCCAGCGTCATCCCCGCCGGCAGCGCCCTCCCACTCGACACGGTCAACAGCCACGAGCGCGAGAGCATCGCGCAGCTGGCGCTCACCGGTGGCACTGTCCGGCTCGCTCCCCCTGGCCCCGACGGGATCTCCATGGACGTCACACTGCCGCTGTCCAACCCCGTGACGTTCGAACGGCAGTTTCGGCTGGACTGGGAGATCCCCGAGGGCTCCCCCTTCCAGATCGAGCCGCTCCGGCGCACAGTCACGGTCCCCGCGAGCGCCGAGGGCGAGAGCGGGGCGATGGATGCCCCCTTCCACGTCACGGTGGATCGCATCCCCCCACATGATCTCTTCCCCACGTGCACTGTCACGGACACAGAGATGCTGCGGTCGGGTGTTGTCTCGCGCGACTGGGAGCGGCGCTATCGCGAGGACATCGCGCGGGCGGAGACTGATCCCACTGTCCACACCACCTCCATTCCCCTCGATGCCCCCGTCGAGTTCACGACGCAGTGGGACATCTACATCCCGCCGATCGTCCACGCGGCACGCGTCGATGAACCCCTGACAATGGACGGCGTGCTGAACGAGCCGGCGTGGCAACGCACCCAGGTGATCGGCGACTTCGTCACGGAGGAGGGCGAGCCCGCCGAGGCGCAGACAGAGGTGCGCCTGCTGTGGGATGACGAGTTCCTCTATGTCTCCTTCTGGATGGTCGAGCTCAACCCCGAGGGGATGGTGGCGAACGCCCGCGGCGACGTCCCCCTGACCTGGGCCGACGACGATGTGGAGATCTTCATCAACCCCGACCCCGCGCAGACCGGCTTCATGCGATTCTTCGAGAACTGCGTGGGGACACGCTTCAACTCGCGCAAGATCGGAACCGCCGGTCAGCTCTTCGTCTCCGAGCGCGAGAGCGGCATCCAGATCAGCGATGACCACTGGATCCTCGAGGTCGCGATCCCCCACAGCGAGATCGGCTGGCGGGGATTTCCCCCCGTCGAGGCCCCGGAGCCAGGGGATGAGTGGTCCGCCAACTTCTGGCGCCACCGCCCTCAGAGTGAAGAGCCATGCTCCCAGTGGTCGGTGATGCCGGGGTATCCCTATGACCCCGGGAAATTCGGGGTCCTTGTGTTCGACTGATCGGCGAAGCCGGAGGAGACCTCCGCAGTCATGAGCGTTGGACAACGATGACGTGCGCATGGCGGAGGACGGAACCGTCACTCCACTGGTAACCGCGCAGGAGAACGGCTGAGATCGCCCCCTCGGGAAGGCCGGGGTCGTCCACGGTGCTCACCGCATCGTGGCGATCAGGATCGAACATCTCCTGAAGTGCATCGAAGGGCTCCACGCCGAAGCGGCGGCAGACGTCGAGCATCTGTGCCTGGATGCCCCGCATCCCCTCGATCCACTCCTCCCCCACTCCCTCGGTGGATGCGATGGCGCGCTCGAGGTTGTCGATGACCCCGAGAAGCTCGGTCAGGATTGCGCTCCGCTCATCCCGCCGCGCCGCGTCGACCTCCCGCGCCAGGCGCTTGCGGAGATTGTCGAGGTCCGCGCTGGTCTTGATCCAGCGCTGGCGGAGCTCCGCGGCCAGAGCCTCGGGGTCCTCAGGGCTGGTTCGCTCGATCTGATCGGACATGCACCACTCTCCCTGCTCCGACTGTGCCAGAGCCCAGGGGGAATCGGCAAGAGATGAGAGCGATCAGTCGCGCACAGCCCCCGGCCACTCGTGGGGTGCCTCGCGGCGGCTGGTGAGATGGCGGCGCAGCGCGCGCACATCCTCAGCGATGACATAGAAGCATGGGACGAGGAGGAGATTGAGGCATGTCGAGGAGATCATCCCGAAGATCAGGGCAGCCGCGAAGGGTGACCAGATCAGCGAGTAGCCGCCGACCCCGATGGCCATCGGCAGAAGGCCTCCAATCGTCGTCAGCGTCGTCAGGAGAATCGGGCGGAAGCGGATGCGCACGCCATCGCACACCGCCTGCACCAGCGTTGTCTCCGAGTCGCGGCGGCGATTGATGAACTCGACGAGGATCAGCGAGTCGTTGACCACCACCCCCGCCAGCCCGACCAGGGCGACCCCGGTCGGGTAGGTGAACTCGAAGCCGAAGATCCACATGCCGAGCACCACTCCCGCCCCCGCGAAGGGGATCGCGGTGGCCACGATCAGCGGCTGGATGACCGAGTTGAACTGGACGGCCAGGATCGTGAAGATCAGCAGCAGCGCGATCAGGAACGTCCCGATCAGCGAGGCGAAGGACTCCTCGGTCTCCTCGAACTGACCGCCGAACTCGAGTGTGACGCCGGGGAAGCCAGCGGTGAATTCATCGGCCCGGGCCCGGAGATATTTGTTCGCGTCGAGCGAGGTCAGATTCTCGTTGTCCACCTCCGCCGTCACCTGCACGCAGCGGTCGCCCGCGCGGTGGTAGCGGGTCGCGAGCTCCTCGGTGACCTGGAAGCGCGCGACGTCCTGCAGCTCGAGCCGCGCCCCGGCGGGGGTGCGGACGGGCGCCTGGGCGAGATCGGCGAGGGTGTCGCGATCGTCCTGCGCGAGCCTCAGCCAGACCTCCACGCGCTCGCCCTGCTCGTCGTCGAACCATCGCCCGATCTCCATGCCGAAGTTGGCCAGCTGGAGCTCGCGCGCAACCTGGGCGAAGGTGAGGTCATGCGCCGCGGCCATGTTCTCATCGAGGACGAGATCCGCGCGGCGCAGACCCGTGCGCAGATTGACGCTGATGTCCTTGACCCCTGTCATGGTCGCCAGCTCCGCGCGGATCCGCTCCGCGACGAGGCGCCCCTCGTCGTAGTCGCCGCACAGGACCTGGACGGCGACCGCTTTGCCCAGAGGGGGGCCGTCGTTGGGTGTCTGGAAGATGACGTAGTCACACGGGAACTCGGGATGCGCATCGAGGTGCGCCATGACCTCCACCCGCATCGCCTCCATGGTGGCGGCGGGGTCCTCGGCCCCCCGGTCGCTCAGCTCCACGATCATCTGTCCCACCACAGGGTCGATCTCCATCGTGTTGTCCGGCGTCCAGCCCTGCCCCACTGTGGTGATGAAAGAGATGAGCTCATCGTCCAGGTGGGGCTCGAGGACGCCCTCGATCTCAGAGAGGAGCTCAGATGTCTGATCGAGATTGGATCCCGGGGGCGTGTTCACCGTGATGAGAAAAACCTGGTAGTCCGAGGGGAAGAGAACCGTCTTGAGGTGGGTGGCGAGCCCAAAGCATCCCAACATCAAAATGAATGAGACAGAGAGCACGGTCCAGCGGCGGCCGATCAGCCACTCCACACGCCGCGCCAGCGCATTGGCAGCGCCCCGTGTGGCCATGTCGATCCGGTTTCGGAAGCGATCGGCGCGGGTCACGATGCTCGACTGCTCGAGGTGCCGGCGCGAGACCCCGAACTCCAGGTAGTGGCCAGGCAGGATGAACAGGCACTCGATCAGCGAGGCGATCAGGACGGCGATGACTGTCAGCGGGATGATCTTGAAGAACTCGCCCATGACACCCGACATCAGGAGAAGGGGGAGGAAGGCGGCGACAGTCGTCGCGATCGCCGCATTGACAGGCCAGAACACCTCCCGCACGGCCTCGACGATGGCACTGGGGCCACGTCGCCCCCGCTCCCAGTGGCGATGGATGTTCTCGAGAACGATGATCGCGTCGTCGACCGCCATGCCGGCCACCAGGACCATCGAGAAGATCGTCATGGCATTGAGAGAGACGCCGAGCCACCCCAGCACAATGAAGGCCGAGATGAAGCTGAAGGGGAGACCGACGATGGCCAGCAGCGATTGCCGAACACCCAGCACGAACATCAGGATCAGGAAAACCAGGATCGAGCCGTAGCCCAGGTTGGTCAGCAGCACCCTGAGGCGGCTGTGGATGATCTGGGTCGTGTCGTTCGAGAGGGCCAGCGAGAGCCCAGGCGGCAGCTCCTCCCTGGTGAAGCGATCC
The DNA here is from genome assembly GCA_016928695.1 of Candidatus Sumerlaeota bacterium. Lineage (GTDB taxonomy): Bacteria > Sumerlaeota > Sumerlaeia > JABWBI01 > JABWBI01 > JAFGKF01. The sequence goes on from JAFGKF010000037.1 coordinate 26,396, forward strand.
ACCTCTCTGCGCACCTCATCCACCACGTCGACAGCGTTGGCCGAGTGCTCCTTGACGACAGTGAGAGTCGACGTGGGTCGGCCGTTGAGACGAACGATGGTCCGGGCGTCCGCGAAGCCGTCGATGATCTCCGCGATGTCGGAGAGCCGGATGTGACCCCCATCCGGAAGGCGGCGGATGATCCGCTCCCCCAGGGATTCGGGACCCTCGACCGCCCCCGCCGCGCTGACGGCCGTCGACTCCATCGTCGCCTCACCCTCGCGGCGCAGGTCGCCGGCGGGGGCGTCCTCGGCCTCCGACGCGGCGGCGTCGATCACCTCGCTCAGTGTCAGGTCACACCGGTCGAGCGCCTGGCGGCTGATCTCTCCGATCAGCCAGCGCTGTCGCTCGTAAGGCAGATCGACACTGCGGACACCGGGGAGCGCCTCGAGACGCCGCTCCAGCCGCTCGGCCACCGAGCGCAGCAGGTGCTCGCGCCCCTCGGGCACCTCCTCGTCGAGCACTCCCACGTAGATGACGGGCCACACCTCATCGATTGTGAGATTCTGGACAATGGGGTTGTCCGCATCGGCGGGGAGATCATCCACCTCATCGATCGCCGCACGCACGTCGGCGAGGCGCTGCCTCATCTCATCATCGCTGATGCTCTCCTCGAACTTGATGTCGATGATCGAGACCCCCGCCCGTGACCACGACACCATGCGGCTGATATCGGAGATCTGCTCGAAGCGCTCCTCGAGCGGCTCGGTCACAAGGCGCTCGATCTCATCCGCCCCCGCGCCGGGCCAGCTGGTCGTCACCACGACCTCGTAGAAGGGGAGATCGGGGTAAACGTCCAGTGGGGCCTTGGCGAGGCTGAACAGACCCCAGATCAGGAGAATCGCGAAGGTCAGGTGGACCAGGACCGGCCGGTCGACGAAGAACTTGACCACGCCCATGGCTCAGCCCCCCTGTGTGGCGGTGTGGGTGGGGCGAAGGGGAACGATCTCCTGACCATCACTGAGATCCTGCAGCCGCTCGGTCACGATCTCATCACCCGAGGCGAGGCCGGACACAACCTCCAGAAGACCCGGGGCCTCCCTGACCGGGATCGTCTCAATGGGGGTGAGCGCAATCAGCGCAGCCTCGGCCTCCTCACTGACGATCCGATAGACGCAGCGCTCCGTGTAGAGCTGGGTCGACCACTCCATCGGGATGAGGATCGCCTCGCGCTGGTCGCCCAGCGTCAGACGGCATCTGACGGGCGATCCGGCCAGAAGTGAGCCATCCGCATTGTCCACACGCACCTCGACCTCGAACTTGCGGGTGAGAGAGTCGGCGACCTCGTCGAGCCGCGAGATGACACCCGTGTGACTGCTCGCACGCGAGATGTCCGGCCACACCGTCACAGGGTCTCCGAGCCGCAGGCGCGTGCGGACCTCGGGCGCCACGGAGAGATCGATCTCCAGCATGTCCACGGCGTCGAGCCGCCCCACGGTCTGGCCCGCAGTGACGTGTGACCCCACCTCCACGTCGAGCGAGGTCAGAGCACCGTCCATGGGCGCCACCAGGCGGTGGCGGTCGAGGTGAACGACCTGCATGTCGCGCGCGGCGCGGCGGCTCTCGACGAGCGCCTCAGCCACCAGGAAGGCCGACTCCCGCTGGTCCAGCTCATCCTCGCTCACCGCGTTGTCGTCACGCAGCGCACGGGCGCGCTCAACCTGCTGGCGTGCGAGCCCGAGGGCGCGCCGGGCCGACTCCAGATCGGCCTCGCTCTGGGCGAGCTGCGCCGAGATCATGTCGGTCTCGAGCGCGAGCAGGAGCTCACCCGAGGCGACATCCGCCCCCGCCTCGAAGGGCTTGAGTTCAACCCGCCCCGACTCCTCGAGCACCAGGTCCACCGAGCGATGGGGCCGCAAGAATCCGCTGACCTCGACCGACTGAGGAACGGGTGACGGCGAGACGCGCGCCGTGGTGATCTCGAGGAGAGCCGGTGGCGTCCTCTCCTCCTCCCCCGTGTGATCCGGCTTTGTCGCCCAGATCAGCGCGGCACACGCGGAGGCGCAGACGACCAGAGCCACTGGTCCCAGCCGGCTCCAGAGCCTCCCCGCACGGGCGCCTGATTTTGATGCTCGACTCACGTTGTTCTCTCCTCAGTTGAGATCTCGGTCTGCTCGCGGACAAGCAGCGCGCGCTCGAGCAGATCGCTGAAGGCATCGAGGGCACGAGACGCCGCCTCGGTGTCGCCACCGACAAGAATCTGAAAGCCCACACCGTCGATCACCGCGGCGAGCAGACGGGCGATCGAGTGAGCATCGCAGTCATGGATCTGACCCCGGTCGATGGCCTCATGGATCAGGTGCTCCACCGGGGCGAAGAACTGGGTGTAGAGAGTGCGAAACGACAGCAGGAGCTGATCACGGAGCCGCTCGTCGCGGTTGGCCCGCGACATGAGGTCCATGCTCAGCCAGGTGATCGGTGCCTGCTGATTGATCGCCTGATGGGTCTCCTCCATCAGGTGACGGAGTGTGTCGAGCGGCTCCCCCCTCTGACTCAGAACCCGCGCCAGATCGCCCATCATCCTCTGGAAACAGTCCAGGAGAACGCGGAGACAGAGGTCCTCCTTGGACTTGGCGAGACCATACAGCGTGCCCTTGCCGACCTGGGCCCGTGTGGCGATCTCGAGGATGGTCGCTCCCTCAAAGCCCTTTTCGAGAAAGACCTCGAGAGCGGCGTCGAGCATGGCGCGTTCGCGGCTGGGTTCACGTGTTCTGGGGCTCATGGTCTCGGACCTCTCCCGCCCCTATAGTACCGACCGGTCGGTATTGTCAATGCCTATTCATAAAATGTGTATTATACTGATATTATGGCAGTTGCGCCTTTAACCGATGACGGTTCAAGACTTTCCTCAATTCAATACTGGACGGTCAGTATCACTTCTGCGGCGTCTCATGGCCCCAGAGAGCGCCCCCGCCCATCGCCTTGCGCCAGGCATCACGCCAGAAATGGATCTCGTGCAGGCGGATCTCCGGCATGTTCTGGCGCTGCTCACGGGGACGCAGCGCGGGGAAAGGACGGTGCGGCTCCGCCTGATACCAGTAGGCCACGGAGCAGAGGTCGACAGCGAGCATGTTGGCGTGCCCGTGCTCGATCGAGGCGCGCAGTGATTTCGTGAATGGGATCGGATCCTCGATGTGGAATCGATAGCAGTGCGTGCGGCCGAGCCACCCGATGTTCTCGTTGATGCGCGCGAGACCGAAGTAGGGATGCTGGTAGATCTCCTTCGGGCACCAGGAGGTGTTGAAGTAGTCCTCGGTCCCCGTCCCGTGGAGACGCGGGGGCCAGGGCTCGCCGTCGATGACGAACATGTCGTCGCCCTCCCCGTACCAGATGGGCGTGGGGCACTCGACGAAGTGATTCACCCCCACATAGTGACCCCGGCCCTCGGCCTCGACGAAGAGGTAGTTGTTTTTGTCGGTGAGGTTCTTCGCCTCGGGACCGAAGAGGCACCACTCGTTCTCACGCTCCCCCTCGGGTGTGGTCAGCTCGCGGTTCCAGAACGCGTGGAAGCGCCCCTCAGTATCGGGGATGGAGGCGTGCTCCTCGTAATCGACGTAGTAATAGAGAGCGCCGACGGGGAAGTCGCTCTGGTTCTCGACCTCGATGCGGGCGCCGTCGCCGAACGGCATCGGGAAGTAGGAGACGAGCGCATTGCCTCCCATGGGAGCCGCGGCCAGGGGAAGCGAGATCCAGTTGTACTTCTCCCCCCAGCCCTGCCCGAAGAAGTCGCCGATGGGCGCCTCGACGCTGGGGTGCTCCTCTCCGTCCCAGAACATGCGCAGCACCAGGTTGCGCCGGAACATCGGATCGTCGCAGGCGATGGTGATCCAGATGTGCTTGATGATCCCCGCGCCCCGGATGTCGGCGAGGACGTGGGTCTCGCCGGCCTCGACCCGCCTCGCATCGAAGTTGCCGCCGGTCCGATCCCAGCTGGAGCACCGGCGGACCTGGAAATTCTTCAGGGTGCTGAGACCCTCGAGGGGGCTGCCCATGGCACTGCGTCTCCTTCCGAGAGATGGATCAGAGCCACAGTGCGAATCGCCGGAGCGAATGCAAGCCCGATGGAGCGAAATCGGTATCAGTGAGCGTGGGGCGGGCCTACGGGGAGCCCCCGCCTCGCCCGGAAGCACACCAGGCTGCCGTCCATCGCCGCCGTGATGAGACTGTCGCCCGTCGGGCACGGCGTGGCGAGTGTCGGCACGCCGAAGTCATGGCTCCAGATCTCATTTCCCGTGGTCAGGTCCAGGGCATAGAGGTGGCCATCGGCGCTGCTGATGAACACGGTCTCATCCGCGATGATCGGCGATCCCAGAATGCTCCGGAAATC
>JAFGKF010000296.1 GCA_016928695.1 Candidatus Sumerlaeota bacterium
AAGACGAGATCGAGCACGGGCTTGAGAAGGGCGAGACCGAGAACGCTGAACAGCGCCTCGCCGACCAGCACCAGCACAATGGCGGCGGCGCGGAGCTTGTAAAACTTCACATAGCTCAGCAGCCGCCCGTAGTAGCGGTAGTGGACGCCTGTGTCGCCTTTTTTGGATCTGCGGCCCATGGATCAGTGCCCGCGCCGGAGCATCGGTGGAATCAGTCCGGCTGCTTGGCCAAGTCGGGATACTGCCTGCGGTAGTACTCCTCGAACTCACCGCTCCGCAGCGCCTCCCACCAGTCGCGGCGGTCGACATACCACTGGATGGTCTGCTCCATCCGCACCTCCCAGCTCTCCAGCGGCCTCCAGCCCAGCGCCACCAGCGGCTCGCAGGCGAGGGCGTAGCGGCGGTCGTGCCCCGGGCGGTCGGTGACTCGCCTGATGAGAGACTCGGGCTTGCCCAGGGTCTCCAGGATCTTGCGCGTCACCTCGATGTTCGTCTTCTCGCACATGCCTCCGATGTTGTAGATGGCACCCTTCTCCCCGGCCTCGATGACCGTCTCGATGCCCCGGCAGTGATCCTCGACGTAGAGCCAATCGCGGACGTTCAGGCCATCGCCGTACATCGGCAGGGGCTTGTCGTCCATCGCATTGGTCACGAAGAGGGGGATCAGCTTCTCGGGGTGCTGAAATGGCCCGAAGTTGTTGGAGGCGCGGGTGATCACCACAGGCATCTGGTACGTGCGCCAGTACGAGAGGACCAGGAGGTCGGCACTCGCCTTTGAGGCCGAGTAGGGGCTCGAGGGCTGGATCGGCGAGGTCTCGGTGAAAAGCCCCTCTTCGATCGACCCGTAGACCTCATCGGTCGAGATCTGGACATAGCGCTTCACGCCGTACTTGCGGGCCGCGTCGAGCAGGACGTGCGTCCCGAGGATGTCGGTCTGGATGAACGCGCTGGGGTTGTGGATCGAGCGGTCGACGTGGGTCTCGGCCGCGAAGTTGACGACGACGTCGCAGCCACGCATCTCACGGTCGACCAGAAAACGATCGCAGATGTCACCCTGCACAAAGCGGAGGCGCTCATCCATGATCTCGTCCTCGAGATTGGCGCGGTTGCCCGCGTAGGTGAGCTTGTCGAAGACGACCACGCGGCAGTCGGGGCGCTTCGCCATCACATGGCGGACATAGTTCGAGCCGATGAAACCGGCTCCCCCGGCGATGAAGTAGGTGCGGATCTTCATCACTCAGCCGTCCCTCCGCCCCCAGTCATAGGGGATGTCGTTGTCATGGGGATGGACACGGAACTCGTCGGGCTCCTCACGGCGGTAGGGCTCGGTCACCGTGTTGACCAGGATGGCGAACTCATCCGAGATGCATTTCATGCCGTGGAGCACCCCCTGGGGAATGCGGACGACCATGGGATTCCTCTCCCCGATGAAGAACTCGTTGACCATCCCATGGGTCGGGGACCCCTCCCGGCGGTCATAGAGCACCACCTTCATCATGCCCTTGACGACACAGAAATGGTCGGTCTGCTTTTTGTGCCAGTGCCATCCCTTGACAACCCCGGGGTAGGCCACTGTCATGTAGACCTGCCCGAAACCGGCGAAGATCTCGTCATCTCGCCGGAGAATCTCCATCAGCCATCCCCGCTCATCGGGGATCACGCGCAGCGGCTTGGTGGCCACTCCATCGATCAGGTCCATGGCGCGCAGAGGCCTCCCTCTGAAAGAGTTGACAGCGCGGAGCAGGCGTCGTCGACTGACCCCGGCTGAACAGAGGGAGGCACTGAACCAGTCCGGACTGCGAGGGTCAACCCTGAAGTGTCCGGGGTGACCAGAGGCGACCATGGGTGATGTTGAGATCCGACGGGCGCGTGTGGCCGAGATCGACGCTCTTGTCCATCTCTGGATGCAGATGATGCGTGAGCATGAGGGCTTCAACAGCGCGGTCCGGCTCGCCCCTGATGCCTCTGATCACTACCGCGACTACCTCCGCATCCATCTGCTGGACTCCCATTCGCTGATCGCCACAGCCATTGAAAATGGGCGTCCGATCGGCTTCGCCCTGGCCATGAGATGCCAGAATCTCCCCATGTTCCAGCCCGAGGCCTTCGGCTATCTCTCTGACTTGGTCGTCGAGCCCGGGAGACGATCCCGCGGTGTGGGGCAGAGGCTCTTTGACCGCGTGGTGCGGTGGTGCCGAGAGGAGGGGATCGGCTGTCTCCAGCTCCAGGTCTACGCTCAGAACGACCGGGGACGCCGGTTCTGGGAGCGGCAAGGCTTTCGCGATCTCCTCTCCCGACAGTGGCTCAACCTGTGAGAGACCGCCTTCGTCGCGGAGAGTGGTTGGCTGCCGCATCCGCGGTGCTGGTGATCACCGCGCTCCACGCCGGGCTGTGGGGGCGACTCGGCACCCACCTCCTGACTCATCCGCTGGGTGATCTGCTGGCTCAGCACTTCCCTGTTCTCACCTGGGCGCAGCGCAACCTCGCCGAGGGCTGGCTCCCCCTCTGGAATCCACACATCTTCTGCGGCTACCCCCAGTGGGCGGAGGGGCAGCTCATGCTGCTGGGCATCCAGACGCCTCTGCTGCCCCTGCCTGTGACTGTGGCGCTCAATCTCTGGTGGGTGCTCCTCCAGGTGCTGACCGCTCTCCTGGCGGCCTGGTGGCTCCGCTCATTCCACCTGACACCCCTGACGGCGATCCTCGGAGGGCTGAGCATCACCCTCAGCGGAGCCGTCGTTTTCCGAATCCCGGCGGGTCACATCAACATCGTCGCCTGCCTCCCCTGGTTCTTCCTGATGGCCGGGGCGTGGAACCGCTGGTGGGAGCGGGGCCGCACGCGTCTGCTCGCGGTGGCCCTGCTCGGCTGGGGTCTCATGCTGCTGGCGGGGCACATCCAAACGGCCCATGAGCTGATCGTCTGGTGGGGTCTGCTGACGCTCTTCAGCCAGGGCATCTGGGGATGGCGTGCACTTCGCCGCTGGGTGCTGGGCATGGTCTCGGTGGCGATCCCGGGCTCTCTCCTCGCCGCCGTGCTCCTGCTGCCCCAGATGGAGTTCGCAAGCGTCTCTCCCCGGCAGGACTTCGACATCTTCTCCGCCTCGAGTTTCTCGTTTCCCCTCGAGAACCTGGTGACCGCCCTTTTCCCGGGATGCTTTGGCCATGGGCTGACCACACCGCTGCAGGGGCAGCCCTCTGACTACCTGGGCCGCTGGAGGTTCTTCTGGGAGGTGACGCTGCTTCTCAATCCACTGATCCTTGGCTGCCTTCTCCTGCCGCGCTCGAGGCGGCATCGCCGCACCGCTCTGGGGCTGTGGATCGCCTCAGGGGTGGCCCTGCTCCTCGCCTTGGGACGTCAGACCCCTCTCTTCGCCTTGGCCCTGCATGTCATCCCCGGTCTCGATCTGTTCCGCGGCCCCGGCAAGTTCATGGCCATGGCCATCATTGGAATCACAGCGATTGCATGCATCCGCTTCGATCGATTCCTGAGGCGCGATCCCGGAAAGGACAGGCGAATCACACGGCGTCAAGCGCTGACCATCGCGGGCGTGATCCTCTGCCCTCTGGGGTTCCTGATGATTCACCTGGCGGCGACACAGCCGACGAGTTTGCCAGGACGGGTCTTCGCCTGGGCTGCGGAGCTTCCCAGCCACGGCCAGATCTTCGAGCGCTTTCCCGCCACGCCCAGCGACTCCCCGCTGTCCGGCATCGAGGCCCCGCGCGCATCCGAGATGCGCACTGAGACCTTCGAGGGTGCTGTGGCCCTGGCCCTCTCCATCTGGGCTGTCCTGCTCATTTTCAGTCTCGCCGTGGCCCGCGCACGCTCGGGCCGTGTCCTCTTCGCCGCCATCCTCGTGGGAACGAGTGTGGGGCATGCGATGTGGCGCGCCTCACCCTATCTGACCCACGTCGAGGTCTCAAACTTCGGCTATACACCGGCTGTGGCGGACACTCTTCGTTCCCTGGCCAGAGAGGGACGTGTTCTGTGGCTGGGGCGCCATCACCGCAATCTGGGGGCACTCCATGGCATCTCGACCGTGAACGGCTATTACAGCCTGCTCGGCCGACGTCAGAACTCCCTCTTTCAGGCCGCGTTCAACCACTCGACCGACTTCATGGAGAATGACTCGATCGTCCAATCCCTGGGCCCCATGGTGCGGTGGCTTGGGGTTCACGCCTATGCGACCCATGATCCCGAGATCATCCTCCAGCAGGACGGTGGGGAGATCATCCGCCTCGGGAATCGCACGATCCTGCGGGTCAGTCAGCCCACGCCTCTCGCCTGGGTGATGACAGGCGGCGTCGCAGTCCCGAACGAGACACTCGCCGCCGAGCGTCTCCGGGGACCTCTTCAGATCACGGGTGAAGAGGTGCTCCTTGAGACGGCTCAGAGTCTCCCACAACAGGACGTTCAGTTCTTCGAAGTGCCGCTGATCCGCCCTTCGCCTGGTGAGATCACCGTCGATCTGTCCGAAGCGCCCGGCGGCTGGGCCGTCGTCTTGGAGAGCCTGGTGCCGGGTTGGCGAGCGTGGGTCGACGATCAATCCACGCCCATCATCCCCGCGCAGGTCGCCTTCATGGCTGTCGAGGTGGCGGGCAACTCACACACACTTCATCTCGCCTATCGGCCCGCCAGTTTCCGGCTCGGTCTCTTTCTGACACTGGCCATGGGAGGGGTCCTTCTGACCCTTTTCCTGCGTCGGCGCTGATCACTATATCATCTCATGTTGTGCCGATTCCACGCCTCGAGAGACGACAATTCACTTGACAATATATTTGTCATTGTGACAATTCCATTGTCAATTTGGATGACAGGGATTTCCGGGCATGAACACCCAGACACAGAGTTCCCTCGACGCCTGTTTCGCTGCCTCGGCGAGGCTGGCTCATCGATTCAGGGCCCTCGAGGGGGAAATGCACGGCTCAGATACCCTCAGCGCCGGAAGGCGCGGGATTCTCCGCGATCTCCGCGAGCATGGACCCCAGACGGTCCCTCAGATGGCCCGCAGACGCTCTGTCTCTCGTCAGCACATTCAGGCACTCGTCGATCCCCTCCTCTCTGAGGGTCACCTCGAGCTCATCGAGAATCCCGCTCACAGGCGCTCCCGTCTGGTTCGTCTGACGCGTCGTGGAGAGCGTCTGGTCGAGGAGATGGCTCAGTGTGAGCGGGACCGGATGGCTCGACTGGCGCTTCCGATCTCTCAGAGAGAGCTCGACTACACAGCGTCGGTTCTGCAGGCGCTCTGTGATTGGCTCGGCAACGTCGGGAGGCAGGGGGATTTTCCCCCTCAGCGGCCGAGGGTTCAGCGTCGGGACTGAGGCTCCCCCACCCCGGCGTCAAGGGGAGTGGGACCGCGCCCTCAGAGAATGAACCGGCTCAGGTCCTCCTGATCGGCCACGCCCTCGAGGCGCTGTCGCACGAAGGCGGCGTCGACCACGAGCTCGCGGTCACCGCACTCGGGGGCCTCGAAGGCGATGTCCTCGAGGACCCTCTCGAGCAGAGTGTGCAGCCGCCTTGCCCCGATCTGCTCGGTGGTGACGTTCACGCGCACCGCGGCTTCGGCGATCTCGGCGATCCCGTCCTCGGTGAAGCTCAGCCGGACCCCATCGGTTCCCAGCAGAGCGGTGTACTGTTTGGTCAGGGCGCTCTCCGGCTCGACGAGGATGCGCTGGAAATCCGCCGCATTGAGTGCGTCGAGCCTCGCGCGGAGGGGGAAGCGCCCCTGGAGCTCGGGGACGAGGTCCGAGGGCTTGCTGGAGTGAAAGGCCCCGGAGCCGATGAAGAGCATGTGCTCCGTGCTCACCATGCCGTGCTTGGTGAGCACAGTGCAGCCCTCGACGATGGGCAGGATGTCCCGCTGAACCCCCTCCCGTGAGACATCGGGTCCGCGCGTGTCCCCTCCCCTCCCGGCGATCTTGTCGATCTCGTCGATGAAGATGATGCCCGACTCCTCGGCGCACCTCAGTCCCTCGCGCACGGCGAGGTCCTCGTCGATTCGCCTCTGGCACTCCTGCTCCAGGATCAGGGGCCGGGCCTCAGCGACGGTCATCTCACGCTTTCTGGTGCGCATGGGAGTCATCTTGTCGAACATCTGCTGGAGGCCCATCGCCGCCTCCTCGCTGCCGGGGAAGAGCGCGGCCACCTGGGTGGTTCTCTCGGGGACGTCGACCTCGACCCGCCGCGTCTCCATCTCACCCGCGGCCAGGCGGCGCCGCATCTTGTCGCGGCTGCGGTGATAGCGGGCGAGCTGATCGGTGGTCTCCGCGTCGGCCCCAGGGCTCACAACATCCACATCCACGCCTGTCCCGCCGATGCCGCTGCGCTCGAGGAACTGGCGGTAGCCGTGTGGGGGCGGGAGCAGAAGGTCGAGCAACCGCTCCGCCGTGGACGCCTCGGCTGCGGGGCGAACCTCCTCGGCCATCTGATTGCGGGTCATGTTGACGGCGACTTCGACCAGGTCGCGCACCATCGACTCGACATCACGCCCCACATAGCCGACCTCGGTGTACTTGGTCGCCTCGACTTTGACGAAGGGGGCGCCGGCGAGTCGGGAGAGGCGGCGGGCGATCTCGGTCTTCCCCACGCCGGTGGGGCCGATGAGGAGAATGTTTTTGGGGGCGATCTCGTCACGCATGGGCTCTGGCACACGGCGTCGGCGCGACCGATTGCGCAGGGCGATGGCGACCATGCGTTTGGCCTGGTCCTGGCCGACGATGAACTTGTCGAGCTCGGCGACGATCTGTCGGGGGGTCAAATCCATGAGCCACTCTCTGTGCCGCTCGATGATGGTTCGGTGAGGGGGCTCCCCACCGGGGGATGAGGCGAGGCCGGTCTCACAGACCTCGGAAGAAGCCGGGATCGGCGAAATACTCCCGGCGCATGCAGGTGGCGATGTCCTGGCAGACCTCGTCGGTGGCCGCCAGCCAGGACTCGAACCACTCCCTCTCCGACAGGCGCAGCTCATACTCTGGCGTCTGCACGCTGTCCGCCTGCTCGGCGGCCCAGAGGCTCTCGACGTCCCAGACCTGGACCTGGAGATCGACCGTCGAGGCCCAGGTGTCGATGGTCCGATTGTGGGAGACCTGGGAGGCGAAGATCTGGCCTGTGACGATCTTGTCGACCTCGAGATCTCGCCCGAAGTCGGACAGGGGGATGGCGCTGAGGATGGCCTCGACCTGTTCATCGGTCAGGTCGGGGTGGGTCTGGCGAAGGGTGCGCCCCTGCTGCTGGAGATAGCGCCTCAGGTCATAGGGGGGCACAACCTCGACACAGTCGAGCTGTTCGAGCTGGCGCGCCAGGCTCTCCGCGGTCCAGCCACCCACATTGCGGCTCTGGCGCACATCGTGTGCCCCGAACCACCAACCATGGATGTCGAAGGGTTGACCTGTGATGCTCCCCGGTGCGCCGAAGGGCATCACAGCGATGCGAACGGCGCGGGGCGGGGTGTACAGCGGTGTTCGGCAGCCCATCCAGAGGATGGACAGGACCAGCAGAGTCAGAGGGGTGCGTCGCACTGGGTTCCTCCTCAGCCCCTCAGCGTGGGCGAGGGCAATGTGCCTCAGCAGCTGAGAGGTCTCAACAGGAAAAGCGGGAGGACCGCCCCCCGCGCGCTTGAAAAAACAGCCCTGGCATCGGGTTCAGTGTGAGGGACTTCGGGCCGATCAGATAATGGGCGGTGCAGCGATTCCGCTCTGTGACGACTGCGCTTGGCACCGCCCAGCAGAGAATCCAGCCAGCGGGAGCATCCGCGAGCGGCATGTCCATCCGAATCAAAACCATCCTCGTCCTGATTCTGGTCGCCGGCATCTATCTCGGGTTCGTGTTCGGCGTCCTGCGGCTGTCCGTCCAACCGAGCTTCAACGCGCTCGAGCGCGAGAGCGCGGAGCGTGACATGGAGCGGTGCGTCGAGGCGATCGAGCGGGAGATCTATCATCTCAATCGCTTCACCGATGACTATGCCCGGTGGGATGACACATGGCACTTCGCCCTGGATGGGAACGAGGAGTATGTGGAGTCCAACTTCATTCTCGACACCTTCGTGGAGAACAGCCTCGGGCTCATCTGCGTCACGAACACCGAGGGGGAGATCGTCTGGGCCGGCACGCTCGATGAGGAGAGCGAGGAGATCGTTCGGACCGATGAGATGCCCCGGGTTCTCCGGGATCACCCCTCGCTGCTGGAGCATGACTCCGTCGACAGTGGTCTGTGCGGAATCCTCATCACCGAGGGGGGCACCACACTGATCTCCTCGCGGCCGATCCGGACCTCTGCGAATGAGGGCCCGATCCATGGCACGCTGGTCATGACCCGGCCACTGGGGGAGGAGATCCTGAGCGCCCTGGCGGAGCAGACCCGCGTCCCCTTTCAGCTCATCCCTGTGAGCGAGGTGGAGCGGAGCCATGAGGACCCCGAAGACGGGTCCGTCGTGGTGCGGGATCTGAATGAGGAGTCACTGAGCGTCTGCTCCACCCTCCGGGATCCCTGGGGCGATCCTGTCCTCCACATCAGCGCGGACATCCCCCGTCTCATCGCGGCGCATGGTCGCAGGACGCTGAGGGTCACCTTCATGCTCGCCCTCGCCGGAGGCCTGGTCGTTCCCCTTCTGACACTCTGGCTTCTCGAGCCGATGATCCTCGCCCGTCTGTCGCGGCTGAGCAGGGACGTCCGCCGCATTGGAACGCGTGCCGATCTGAGCGTCCGCGTCTCCGAGCAGGGCTCGGACGAGATCGGTCGCCTGGGGAGCGAGATCAATCGCATGCTCAGGGCCCTCGAGCTCGCCGAGGAGACCCTTCGCCAGATGAGCCGCGCGATCGAGTCCACCGCTGACGCCGTGGTTGTGACCGATCGAGAGGGGCGAATCACAAGTGTCAATCCCGCCTTCACCGCGATCACGGGGTACACGGCGGAGCAGGCCTTTGGGCAGACGCCCCGCCTTCTGAAAAGCGGTGAGGTGCCCCCCGAGGTCTACGAGGACATGTGGAGCACGATCACGCGCGGGGAGGGTTGGCGCGGCGATGTGACAAACCGCCGGTCTGACGACTCTCTCTACCACGCCGCGCTCACCATCTCCCCGATCGTGAGCGACAGTGGCTCCATCGACGGATTTGTGGGTCTCCAGCGAGATGTGACCGCGGAGCGCCTGGCCGAGGCCGCCCTCATGGAGGCCAAGGTGGCGGCGGAGCAGGCGAACCGCGAGCTCCAGGAGACCAATGCCCATCTCCATGAGGCGACCGCCCTCGCCTCGGCCATGGCCGCGAAGGCGGAGATGGCGGTCGTGGCCAAGAGTGAGTTCCTCGCCACGATGAGCCACGAGATCCGGACCCCGATGAACGGGATCATCGGGATGACGGAGCTGCTGCTGGACACCGAGCTCACGGGCACTCAGCTCGATTTCGCGGACACCATCCGCAGCTGCGCCGAGTCGCTTCTCAGCCTGATCAACGACATACTGGACTACTCCAAGATCGAGGCGGGGCGCCTCGACCTCGAGCAGATCGACTTCGATCTGAGGACAACCATCGAGGGCATTCTGGACGTCGTGGCTCAGCGTGCCCAGAGCAAGGGGCTCGAGCTGGTCTGCCTGATCCACCCCAACGTCCCGCGGCGTGTCAGCGGCGATCCCGGCCGTCTGCGCCAAGTCATTCTCAACCTGCTCAACAACGCGATCAAGTTCACCGACGAGGGGGAGGTCACTGTCCACGTCACGCTCGAGAGTGAGACGGAGGACACGCACACTCTTCGGATCCGTGTCGCCGACACGGGGATCGGCATCCCGAGGGACCGCCAGGAGATCATCTTCGAGTCCTTCTCCCAGGCGGATGCCTCCACGACCCGCCGCTTCGGTGGAACAGGCCTTGGGCTGGCCATCTGCAAGCAGATCATCGGAGTGATGGGTGGCGAGATCGGAGTCGAGAGCGAGGAGAACAGGGGTTCGACCTTCTGGTTCACGGTGCCCCTCGCAAAGTGCACCACCCCCGAGGAGATCACCCCCTCGGACATCGATCTCCTGGGCCGCAGGATCCTGGTCGTCGACGACAACAGGACCAATCTCGCGCTCTTCAGTGCACTGCTCGGCTCCTGGGGGTGCCGTCACACGGAGGCCGAGAGTGGCGAGAGGGCCCTGGCCCTCCTCCGGGAGGCGGTGGAGGAGAAGGACCCCTATCACATCCTGCTCCTCGACCGCCAGATGCCCGGCATGGACGGCGAGACGCTGGGGCGCGCCGTGAAATCGGATTCTCTGATCAGCGACACGATTCTCGTGATGCTCACCTCACTCGCGGAGCGTGGGGATGCCTCGCGTCTGCATGAGATCGGCTTCGCCGCCTATCTGCCCAAGCCGGTCAAGCAGTCGCATCTCCACGATTGCCTCGTCACCGTCCTGGGACAGCGGGTCTGTGCCAGGGGTCCAGCGGCTCCCCCCCTGGTCACACGCCACACGCTGCGTGAGGCCCGGAGACGTGCTCACATCCTCCTGGCGGAGGACAACCCCGTGAATCAGCGCGTGGCCATCCACATGCTCACCCGAATGGGCTATCTTGTGGATGCGGTCCCCAATGGCCGCGAGGCCGTCGAGGCGCTCGAGCACGGGAGGTTCGACATCGTGCTGATGGACTGTCACATGCCGGAGATGGACGGATACGAGGCGACACGGAGGATCCGTGAGCAGGAGAATGGGCTCTCGCACACACCGATCATCGCCATGACAGCAAATGCCATGAAGGGGGATCGCGAGCGCTGTCTCGAGGCGGGGATGGACGACTACCTGAGCAAGCCCGTCAAGAGTGAGGATCTCGCAGACATCATTGAGCGCTGGCTCTCCCCCGCTGATCGCCCCTGAGGCGCCTCAGGGCGGGCCGTCACCGGCCTCTCCGATGTCGCTCTCCTCCAGCCTGTCGAAGGCCTCGAGGATCTCCTCGAATCGCTGCCAGCGATCGGCGGGGCTCTTGCGCAGACAGCCTTTCACGATCGCGGCGATGCGCGGCGAGACCCCCTCGAGCTCCGGGGCAGGGGTTGAGAGATGGTGGTAGGCGAGATCGCCCTCCTGGAAGGGCGGATGACCCATGATCATCTCGAAGAGGGTGACCCCGAAGGAGTAGATGTCCGCACGGCCGTCGATCTTGCCGCCCCGCACCTGCTCGGGCGACATGTAGAGTGGGGTCCCCACGATCTGATCGGAGGAGGTCATCTCCGCCTCCTCTCGCGTGAGAACCTTGGCGATGCCGAAGTCGGTGATCTTGATCACGTCGTCCGCCGCGACCATGATGTTGGCCGGCTTGATGTCGCGGTGGACGATCCCCTGATGATGGGCATAGGCCAGAGCCTCGGCCATCTGGTGGGCAATGAGCAGAGCACGGCGGAGTGACAGTCCGGGCGGGGTGCGGATCACGTGCTTGAGCGTCGGGCCGTCGATGAACTCCATCGAGAGAAACTTCTGCCCCCCGAGATCGCCGAAGTCATGGATCCGGATGATGTGGGGGTGAGTCAGCTGCCGTGCGGCTCGCACCTCGCGCTTGAGGCGCTCGACAATGGAGGTGTTGGAGGCGAGCTGGGGGGGGAGGATCTTCAGAGCCACCGTCTCATCGAGGGTTTTGTCGCGGGCTCGGTAGACCCGGCCCATGCCGCCGACACCGACCTCCTCCTCGAGTTCAAAGCGTTCACGGAACAGCTGATCCCCGACACTGGCGAGCGCATCGGCGGTGCTCTGGGTGATCGATGCTCCGCTGCGGATCTTCTCGACCACCTGCTCATAGCGCGTGCGGATGTCCCGATAGCCGATGTCGCTGGCATAGAGCTGACGCCAGACATCGCGCGCCGCCTCCGCCTGCCCCATGCTGAGCAGCTGATCGCCGACATCGTAGAAGACGTCGCGCGATTTCTCATCGATGGGCACCGTCTTCAGGGCCTGCTGCGCCAGCTCCACCAGCCCTTTCATCAGATAGGCCTGCGCCAGAGCCAAGCGGACGGGGCGATAGAGGAAGACATCGTCCTGGATGGGCTGGAGAGCTGACAGCGCCTCGTCGGCGAATCCCGCTCTGAGGCAGCACTCGCCCAGACGCAGGCGGTTCTGGGGTGTGTCACTCGCCTGAACGGCCTGACGCTCACACTCGACCAGCAGGGCGAAGAG
This sequence comes from Candidatus Sumerlaeota bacterium, assembly GCA_016928695.1. Classification (GTDB taxonomy): domain Bacteria; phylum Sumerlaeota; class Sumerlaeia; order JABWBI01; family JABWBI01; genus JAFGKF01. The sequence continues at coordinate 12,125 of JAFGKF010000296.1, forward strand.
GTCGGGGCTCTCCATCTCGAGCTGGACGGCCTTCTCGAGCACTCTGCGTGCCCGGGAGACATCCCCCCGCTGCAGACAGAGCTGCCCCAGTGCCATGACGGCATCGGCGTTGTCGGGCGCCTCCCCCGCCATCCGCTCGATCTTTCCCGCCAGAGCCTGGGTGTCCTCCGGCGATGTGGCGAGAAGGGCGTTGAGATGGGATGCCGCCTCGGACAGCTCCCCCTGTTCGCTGAGAAGATCGGCCAGGAGGAACCTCACGGGGTCAGCGGACTCCGGTGGCAGCTTGGCCAGCATCTGGTTGAGGAGGCGAATGATCTTCGGTGCGAGCTCTGCGTGCTCGCGAAGAGTTCTCCTCACCACCCCGAGGCCCTCGGTGACATCACCGGACTCGAGCAGCGCCGTCGCGTATATCATCTGAGCGACGGGATCTCCGGGCTGATCCTTCGCCACACGTCTGTGCAGGGCGAGAGCCTCGGCGCTCTGGACACCCAGCCGACTGAGGCAGACGGAGAGCTGACGCGCCCAGACCGGTGACTCAGGCTGCGCACTGTGCAGCCTCTCGTAGAGCCGTCGTGCACTCTCAAAGTCCTTGGCCTCGAAGGCGGCCTGGGCGATCAGGGCCATGCTCTGGTGATCGGAGGGATCGATCTTGGCGGCGATTGCACTGGCCTGGCGATGGGCCTCGGTCGTCGCCCCCTGCTCGAGCAGGGTGCGGATGAACAGCAGACCGACGCGGGAGTCGTTGGGGCGCTCGGCGAAGAGTCTCTCCGCGAGGGCACTGATCCGGGGATCCCTGATCTCGGCGGTTGCGCATGCCGAGAGCAGATGGCGCATCGCGACGCTGTCCTCAGGGGGGTGCTCGAGCATCTCGAAATAGGCCTTCTGAGCCGGCTCATCAGTCCGGCCCAGAGATGCGCACAGGAGCCCATAATCTCGCCAGCGCTCAGGCCTCTGGGGCTCGAGGTGGGCCAGGCGCTCCAGCACCTGAACCCGCTCCTCGGGTCGATCCGCCCGCTCGAGACACTCTGACAGGGCTTCGAGGACACCCACTGGGCAGTCGGGGCTTGCCATCGCGAGCTCACAGAGAGAGCGGGTCACCTCATCCCGCCGTCCGGAGTCCGTCAGGCGCATCGCCACATGAACCATCAGACGCGGATTGGGAGAGGGGATCATGCGGCTCAGGCGGGTGAGGATCTCATCGGCATGGGGGCCAGGGGCATGGGCCGCGGCCACCGCCCTCAGCGGAAGATCGAAGGGGGCGAGCACATCGCCCTCGGGGAGGGTGGCGACCAGCTCGGTGACCTGGTCCCAGGCCTGCTGCTCGCTCAGGGCGATGCCGCGGCACAGAAGCGCCCAGGGATCGGCGGGTTCCGCGGAGAGCACCAGCTGAGTGGCGCTCTCCACCTCCGGCGCGAGAACCTTTCCACGCATGGCGGCGGCCTTGCACAGAGCCTTGCAAATCGTCGGCGTCGCCCGGCCGAGGCGCATCAGAAGGGAAGCGGCATTCAGGAAAGAGTCATCGAGCTCGTCGGCCTGGACCTGGGCCTCGCAGAGCTGGGTCGCCGCGCTCTGATCGTCGGGCGACAGCCTCACGACCTCGCGCAGATGAGTCAGCGCGGCAGTCGTCTCACCTCTGTCGAGCAGGCCCTGCGCCAATGCCCGGTGGAGAGGGACGTCGCCTCTGCCGCTCTCGATGACCTCTCGGTAAAGAGCCAGCGCCTCATCATCGACGGCGCCGCTGCTGAGAGCGCACTGCGCGAGCGCCCATCGATTCTCGGGTGACGGCTCCAGCTCGGCGATCAGCGGTCTCGTCTCCGCACTGAAATTCCCCAGTGCGATGTGTGCCTCCGCGAGCTGTCGCCGGATCCCCCTGTCCTCCGGCCTGGCCCTGGCGGCCGGCTCGAGAAGTCTCAGCACCTCGCCCCAGCGACCCTCCGAGCGCGCTCCCGCCAGCCTCTGTCGGGTCTTTCGGCGGCGCCTCAGGTTCACACCGATGAGGGCCAGGACGGTCAGTCCGGCCAGAGAGATCACCGTCAGAAACAGGGCACGCCTCTGGCGCTCGGGGCGAGTCACCTCATCGATGACCTCGTTGGCCAGCACGTGATTCGCATTCCAGCGGAGGACCTGCTCCGCCAGTGTCCTGGCCTGCTCGGTCTCTCCGTTCGAGAGCGCCCCCTGAGCGAGGACGGCCATTCTCTGAACACGCTCGTTGAACGCATCGATCTGGGCATGCAGCCGCAGCGTCTGGCCCGCACTCCAGTGGCCGGGATTGGATGGGCTGCCTTCCGCGCAGACCCACAGTGGCTCCCACTGAGCACACGTGATCCCCGTCGTCAGGGCGCGGCCTGAGAACGCATTGCCCCGGGCCTTGATGACAAAGACGTCCAGCGTCTGATCTCCATCGAGATCCGCCAGCAGTGGCGCATGGGCGCAGCGCCCGTCCGCCCCGAGGGGGGGGAGGGGCTCATGGACTCCCCCGACGCTTCGGTGGAGCATGATGGCTCCCTCCGCATCGACAAAGACCAGCAGGGCGTCGGCATCGCCGAGTTCCGCCACCGAGGTCGTTGTGTCAGGCCGGCGCGGCATGGAGTCCGACCAGAGCTCCCCTCCCGTCGAGGCGCTGATGGCGCGGATCGTTCTCTCACCGGTGAGAAACACGGTCCCCGAGCCCGTGGAGTCCACCGACACAGCGCTGAGCAGCCGGAACATTGCTCCTCTCTCGCCCACGAGCGCGCTGAAGTCGGGGACGAGGCGGACACCGCCATCATCACTCTCGGACAGGCCCAACACCCAGAGTCGCCCCTCCATATCGGCGAACACGATCCGCGAGCGGCCATCACCGGTGAGATCCACCAGCATGGGGGGAGTGGCAATGGCCTGGCGAATGGACCACTCGGCGATCCCGCGTCCCAACTCATCGAGCAGGCGGATCCCCCCGATCTGATCACTGATCACCACCTCCACATCGCCGTCGCCGTCGACATCGCCGACCGCTGGGGATTTCCCATCGTTGGCGATCAGGGAGACGGCCGATCGAAGCTCGAGCACCTCCTCGTCCGGCACCACTCCGATGAACACCAGCTGCGACGGATTCTCAGTGACGATGAGTATCTCATCACACCCATCTCCATCGAAGTCCCAGACGGTGGGGGCGGCATTGGGAGTCGCACCGAGCTGCACCCTGCCGATCAGATCGCCGGTGGAGCCATCGATCCAGTTGAGATACCCCTGATCATCGGGGACGACGATGTCGAAGGATCGATCCTCGGCCAGGACGGCCGCCGCGATGGGCTTGGGACTGCTCGGGAGATCGGTGCGCCACAGCGGCCGGCCGCTGGGCCCGTCGAGAGCCACCATGCGCCCCTCGAGCCCCACGACAATGATCTCCTGCCCCTCATCGCCATCGATGTCCGCGAGAATCGGGCTCAGGGGATGTTCAAAGTTCAGCCGCCGATCCCAGAGAAGGGGATCACCGCCTGACGGTGCGGCAAATGCCGTCGCGCAGAGGATGACAGGGAGGCAGAGCAGAATGAGCCGAGGACCAATGAGCCCTCTGCGATGAAACACACCTGGCGATGGCAAACTGATCTCGCTCACCTCCAGTTTCTCTGATTCAAGCACATCACACTCCGAGGCCAAGGGGAAAGCTCAGAATTGCGCTGTCTCTCCCAGAGCACGCACGGACCCGTGGGGAAAGCCATCAGGGGCGTCCACCTCCATCGGCTGCCCACCCTGCAGACGACCACGCGCATCGGGTGCGATCACCATGGGGTGGCCACACTCACGGCAGGCGGCCGCCAGGAGTCCGAGCACTGATCCCCCCTCGAAGACAAAGCCCCGGAGCTCTTCGAAGCCCCGGGCCCACTCTGGACTGGCCTGACCGGACAAAAGGATCTCGCCGGGTTTGGCGGCGCCACTCTGAGAGGGAGAGTCAAGGGGATGGAGAATCCCGCAGGCCCGACCCGGAGCCGCGACAAGCGCTGGGAGCCAAGTGTCGTCACCCTCCGGCGACATCGGTGACACTCCGCGTTTCACGCCGCGGTCATCGGCCTCTCTCCCCTCTCGCACTGGGACCGTATCAGCCAGTGCAGGGGGCGTCTGTGAGTGGGAAGACCACTCCGCCCGTCGCTCGGCGATCAGTGCGGGCCACCTCTGCTGCAGCGATGGATGCCGCAGCCCGGAGGCGATCTCCTCCAC
>JAFGKF010000297.1 GCA_016928695.1 Candidatus Sumerlaeota bacterium
CACGGGGCACATCTACCTCGACGACGCCACGTACACGCTGACTGGCGGCGGTGGCGGCGGCGCGGCCATCCAGTGGACCGACGGAGTGCCAGGGGGCGAGCGGGTCGTCATGCTCGGCTTCCCGTTCGAGACCATCACCAGCGTCACCACGCGCAACCAGGTGATGGCCGAAGTGCTCGGCTTCTTCGGTGGCCCGGTGCCCGTGGAGCTGAGCGTCTTCCGGGCGGAGTGACACCCTGATCTAGGATACTGTGTCAATTCGACTTAGGCGCCAACTCGATTGTCGATATTTGGTTGACAAGCTTAGCTGCGGTGGCAAACCATGAGGCCTAGAAAAGGCGAAAACGAGAGAAGATCATGACCACCGCCAAGGATGTGGCCGCCTACATTCTGAAGAAATTGGGTTCCATGTCCACATGGAAACTCCAAAAGCTTTTGTATTATAGTCAGGCCTGGGCACTTGTCTGGGATGAAAAACGCCTTTTTCCTGACAAGATCAAAGCGTGGGCCAACGGTCCTGTCGTTCCGAGTGTTTATGCCCTTCACAAGGGTCGTTACAGAATCAGCAATCTTCCCCAGGGAAATGCCGAGAATCTCTCAGATGAGAACTGCGCGACGGTTGATGCAGTGTTGAAGTTCTATGGACCTAAACCGGCACAGTGGCTCAGCGATCTCACTCATGCAGAAAAACCATGGAAGGATGCGCGTGCTGGCGTTCCAGAGTGGGAGCGCAATCACAGCCCAGAAATCACACCAGAGGCGATGGCTGAGTATTACGGCTCACTCTGAGGGGGCATGGCGAAGAAGAAACATAGGCAACCAAAAGCTGGGGCGCAACCAGTCAAGCCTGGGCGTCATGTTCGGACAGAGCCATCGGCCGTTCCGGATCCCAATCAACAGCCTTCGTGGATGTTTTCAGCGATGGATCTGGATGGCCCCTGGAATTGTCTGCATATCGCTGATACTCCAGATCTTGTGGATCGTTTACGGGAGAGACTTGCAAACTTTGAAAGCATGAAGTGGTCCCAGATCATCGCTCCAGCAACAATGAGATGCAGGAGCCATGAGGTTCCTTTCGAAAGAATATGCGCACGTGCCCAGTCACGGCTGCGCCAGATAAAACAGGATGATACAGCCACATTGGTGTCTCTCCGCTGCTCGCGCTCAGAGCGGATTTGGGGAATCAAGAAAGGGGGCACCTTCAAGATCATCTGGTGGGATCCGGACCATTCGGTTTATCCGATGGATCTGTGAGATTCTGCTTTGGCACGGGGTCTGCATTGAACAGGGGCAGACGCGACCTGGCCGCCCCTCAGTGCGTCAGGGCGAGTCAACCGCGACAGGAGTGACCAGCCGTGTTCTATTTCGATCCGATGTACTTCGTGTTCCTGGCGCCGGCCCTGCTGCTCTCGATCTGGGCCAGCACCAAGACGAAGACGGCGTTTTCGAAGTTCAGCCGCGTGGGCAACACCGCGGGGCTCTCGGGTGCCGAGGCCGCCGCCCACATGCTCCAGAGCCAAGGGCTGCACATCGTCCGCTCCAGCGAGGAGGCGCAGCGGCAGACCAACGCCGTGGCGATCACGGGGGTGAAAGGTTTTCTGAGCGACCACTACGACCCCCGGGCCAGGGTGCTCCGGCTCTCTCCCCAGGTCTTCGGAGGGCGCTCGCTCTCGGCCATCGGTGTCGCCTGCCATGAGGCGGGTCATGCCTTGCAGCACGCCCACGGCTATGCCCCGCTGGGGCTGAGGACGGCGCTGGTCCCCGTGGCCTCGTTCGGCTCATGGCTGGCCTTCCCCCTGATCCTCCTGGGGTTCCTCCTGAATGTGGCGGGGCTCATCTGGGTGGGGATCGCCGCCTTCTCGCTCATCGTGGCCTTCCAGCTCATCACGCTCCCCGTCGAGTACGACGCCTCGAAGCGGGCGAAGCTGGCGCTCGCCAATCTGGGGATCACGCGCAGCCAGGAGGAGGACCGGGGTGTGGCCCAGGTCCTCGACGCCGCGGCTCTCACCTATGTGGCCGCGGCACTCACCGCGGTGATGACGCTGCTGTACTACCTCTTCATCCTCAGTCAGGCGCGCGACTGAGCGCGCGCCAACCGCTCCGTGGGGGATTTGTCAGAATCCCCTTGCCAAGCCTCCCCTGTCTCTCCGAGAACTGCCGTTTCCGGGTGGAATCGACGATCAGAGGGAGTGGCCCTGTTCATGAGAATCGGTGTTCCCAGGGAGACGTTCCCGGGGGAGGCGCGCGTCGCGCTGGTCCCGGCCACGTTCCCGATGCTCAGGAAAAAGGGGATCGAGGTCACCGTGGAGTCCGGCGCCGGTGAGGCGGCGGGCTTCCCCGATGCCCTCTACGAGGGGGCCGGCGCGACGGTCGGCTCCCGCGCCGACGTCTTCGCCGCCGACGCGATCTTCCAGGTCCGTGGCCTTGGCACGAATCCCGAGGCGGGCCGCGAGGACCTCGATCATCTGCGCGAGGGCCAGCTGGTCATCGGCATGCTCGATCCCCTGGTCGCCCACGGGGAGGTCGAGGAGCTCGCGCGGCGCGGTGTGAGCGCCTTCGCGCTCGAGCTCGTCCCCCGCATCACCCGCGCGCAGAGCATGGACATTCTGTCGTCGCAGGCGAACCTCGCGGGGTACAAAGCCGTCCTGCTCGCCGCCGACACGATCGCGAAGATCTTCCCGATGATGATGACCGCCGCCGGCACGATCAAACCCGCGCGCGTCTTCGTTGTCGGCGCCGGTGTGGCGGGGCTCCAGGCCATCGCCACCGCCAAGCGGCTCGGCGCAAAGGTCCAGGCCTATGACGTCCGCCCCGCGGTCAAGGATCAGATCGAGAGCCTCGGCGCCAAGTTCGTGGAGATGGAGATCGACGCGGGCGAGGCCGAGGACAGGGGGGGCTATGCCAGGGAGATGGGCGAGGACTTCATCCGCCGCCAGCGCGAGCTGATGCAGAGCGTCTGCGAGGAGAGCGATGTCGTCGTCACGACCGCCGCGATCCCCGGCAAGCGGGCCCCGCTGCTGATCACCGCCGAGATGGTCGACGCCATGCCCCCGGGGGCGGTGATCGTTGACCTCGCCGCGCCGACCGGCGGCAACTGCGAGCTGACCCAGCCCGATGAGCGCGTCGTCCGGACCGGCACCGTGATCCTGGGGCCAACCAACCTCCCCAGCGGGGCGGCGCACGACGCCAGCCTGATGTTCTCACGCAACATCGCCACCTTCCTGCTCAACATGGTCGACGGGGAGGGGGCGCTCTCCATCGACACCGAGGACGAGATTGTCCGCGACACCCTCGTCACCCAGGGGGGCGAGATCGTCAACGCGCGTGTCCGTGAGGCGATGGGGCTCGAGCCGCTCACCCCCGCCGCGGCCACCGCACAGCCTGAGGAGAAGGAGGCGAACGAGAGCTGATGGAAGCCTTCGTTGTTGATCTGACCATCTTCGTGCTCGCGATCTTTGTGGGCTTCGAGATCATCACCAAGGTCCCACCCACCCTGCACACCCCCCTGATGTCGGGGGCCAATGCGATCTCGGGCATCACCATCGTCGGAGCCCTGGTCGCCGCGGGAGAGGGCAGCGGCTTCTGGGTCTGCACCCTCGGGCTCCTGGCGATGATCACCGCCACCATCAACGTCGTCGGCGGCTATGCGGTCACGCACCGCATGCTCGGCATGTTCAAGAGGAAGGGCTGAGACGATGCCTGACATCCCAGCCAATCTCGCCGCGGTGCAGTCCTCTGGGATCAGCCTGGACCTGCGCCTGAGCCTCATCAGCATCGCCTATCTGGTCGCGTCCGTCCTCTTCATCTTCGGCATCAAGGGGATGACCCACCCGCGCACCGCCGTGCGCGGCAACCTGATGAGCGCCGTCGCCATGCTCATCGCCGTGGTGGCCACGCTCTTCAGGCTCAACATGAGCTTCGAGCTCATCGCCATCGGCTTCGCCATCGGCGCCGTGATCGGACTCGTCCTCGCCATCCGAATCGGGATGACCGAAATGCCCGAGCTCGTGGCCCTCTTCAACGGCTTCGGGGGACTCGCCTCCCTGCTCGTCGCAGGAGCCGCCCTGATCATGGCCGGGGGTCTCGACAGCGGCCTCCAGTTCACCGGGGCCTCGG
>JAFGKF010000298.1 GCA_016928695.1 Candidatus Sumerlaeota bacterium
CTGGTCAGCGACCAGGCGCAGGGGCGCGTCATCGGCGTCGGCGGCCCCGAGACGCTGACCATGAACCAGATCGTCAAGGGCATCCTCGCGGCCGCGGGCTGCCCGGACAAGCCGGTCAAACACCTGCCGATGCCGCTCGTCCACATCCTGGCCCGGGTGCTGCCCGCGGTGATGAGAGACCCCCCCTTCGAAAAGGCCCAAGTCCAGGCGATGCAGGAATCCGTGCCGGTCGACATCGAGGAGCTGCGGCGGGTGTTTCCCGTGGATCTGATCCCGTTCGGGGAGGCGTTGAAGGAATATTGAGAGCAGGTTGCTCTGCATGCCCTGTGTAGGGGCTTGGCATGCCAAACCCTGGGCACGGCATTCAGCCGCCGCAGCCAAGGCTGCTATGGCGAAGGAGGCTGCCGTGCCCCTACACGGACCAGGCGTTATTACAATTTCGCGCCGTTTTTTGTAATAACTCCCTCCTTTGGTTGCGTTGTTTGTCATATGACATCCCCCAGAACCAGAGAGGAGCCCTTCTCATGGTGCCGGAATGGGAATTCCGGCACGATACAAAGGGGGAGAATACGCCACCGGACTCCAATGCATGCGGCGACACAGCTGCCTTCAGGCAGCGCCTCTTCGTGTCGGTCTTTCAGGCCGACACTGTAAATGCCGGCGAGGGTGCCGGGGCTCCACTCAAGTGCCCGAGTGATCCCCCAGCTCCCACGGCGTCACATCGGGCTCGGGGCCGCCCGCGTTGACCGCGAGGACGGAGCGCACGAGGCCGACCACCAGCGTCAGCCCCCCGAGGCAGACCATGACCATCAGGAACCAGCGGGCGAGCACGGCATGGGCCCACACCGCCTGGACGATGCCGTAGATCACGAGCAGCACCCGCGTCTCGGTGGAGCCGAAGCGCTCCATCGTGAACTCGCCCGTGATCTTCGCCCGGATGTTGGTCAGCAGCGCCGTGGCATAGATGATGATGACCCCCGCGAAGCCCCAGGCGATCAGGCCCACCGACCACGCGAGCCCGATCGCCCAGTAGCTGAAGGCGAGCGGGTCAACGAAGTGGTCGAGCAGCTCTCCCCCGTTGCGGCACTGGCCGGTCGAGCGGGCGTGGGTGCCATCGACCATGTCGGCGAGGTGCGTGAAGGCGATGCCGCCCGCGGCCAGCGCGGCCCACCAGGGGCTCCTCAGGCTGAGCGCCAGACCGAATGCCCCCGCGATCGCGCCGAGGTGCCCGACGGCGATGATCCCCTCGGGCGGGAACCAGCGCGGGATCGGCAGCACGCGGTAGAGCGGCGGGATCAGCGGGAAGAAGAGTGGGTCGAGCAGGCTGTGCGAGACGCGGCGGGGTTTCTCGGCCATGGGATCACCCCCCCTCACAGCAGGCTGTGGCCGCCGTCGACGACGACGACCTGCCCCGTGACATAGGGATTGCGGATCAGGAAAAGGACGACCTGCGCGACGTCCTCGCATGTCCCGAGGCGGCCCATCACGGTGCGTGCGGCCATCTTCTCGCACCAGGCGCGCCGGGCCTCGGGGGTCATCCAGTCGTGCGCGGGACTGTCGATGGCGCCGGGCAGGACGACGTTGACGCGGCGCGGCGCGAGCTCGAGCGCGAGCGTCTTGGTCAGCGACTCGATGGCGCCGTTGGCGGCCCCCATGGCGCTGAGCTGGTCGAAGGCGCGGCGGCTGACGAGGCTCGAGAAGAACGTGATCGACCCCGTCTCGCTCATGTGCGGTGCGCCGTGCTTGGCGCAGTGGTGCTGACCCCAGAATTTGTCCTCGAAGAGATTGCGCACCCGCTGGGTGTCGAGCTCGAGGAAGCGGCCCGCCGCCCCCTGCGCGGCGGTGATCACGAGGTGATCGAATCGGCCGATCCTTCGGAAGAGGCGCTCGACCTTTCTCTCGCGCGTGAAGTCGAGGGCGTGCGTCTCGACGTCGCCGCCGATCGCCTGGGCGGCCTTTGCGAGGTTCGAACGCTGGCGGCTGGCGATGACGATCGAGGCCCCCGCGGCGGCGCACCGCTGCGCCGTGGTGAGCCCGATGCCCGAGCTGCCGCCGATGACGACGACGCGCTGCCCGCGGAGGGGCTGGCTGCTCTCCTGCTCCATGGCGGAGAATCTAGCGGTGCTCTTTCCCATCCGCAATTGTGGAGGTGATCCCTTTTCGCGCTTGACCTCCGCCCCGCGGCGCGGGCAAGGTGCGCCCGATTCGGAGCCATGCGCAGTCACACTCGCCATCACGCCCCGTCTCATCACCCCGGGCACCGCTGGTGACGGCAGCCGTCGCCCCTGCCCGTTCCCACCCTTCCTCAACCACGCGCAGTGCAGTCTGATTTGGAGGAGCCCAGCCATGGCTGAGTCACGCGAAGCCTTTGACATCGACCGAGTGAAGTTCGACGCGAATGGCCTGATCGCCGCCGTCGCCACCGACGCCGACAACGGCGAGGTGCTGATGGTCGCCTGGATGAACCGTGAGGCGCTGGCCAAGACGCTCGCGGAGGGCTTCGTCACCTACTGGTCGCGCTCGCGCCGGGAGCTCTGGACCAAGGGCCTGACGTCGGGCCACACTCAGGACGTCGTTGAGATCCGCATCGACTGTGACCTGGACTGTGTCCTCCTGCGCGTCCGCCAGAGGGGCGGCGCCTGCCACGTCGGCTACCGCTCGTGCTTCTATCGCCGCATCGAGGGCGGCGAGCTGGTCACCGACAGAGAGAAGGTGTTTGACGATGAGAGCGTCTACGGGAAAAAGCGCTGACGGCGCCGTGCCGCCGCTGCCACGCGAGCACGTCCCCACCGCCGAGGGAGCGCGCATTCACCCCACACGGGAGGAGTTCCGAAGGCTCGCCAAGAGGGGCAACCTGATCCCCGTCCACCGCGAGCTGCTCGCCGACATCGAGACCCCCGTCTCGGCCTTTCGCAAGATCGCCGCGAGCGAGAACGCGTTCCTCCTCGAGTCGGTCGAGCACGGCGACCGCTGGGGGGCGTTCAGCTTCCTCGGCTGCAACCCCTCGCACCTCGTCCGAACCGTCGAGGGCCGCACGCAGCTGGTCCACGCCACCGGCCAGGTGGCCGAGACGTTCGAGGACGACGACCCGCTCGACGCCCTGCGCCGCGTCATGGCGCGCTACAAGCCCGTGCCCGACCCCGCCCTGCCCCCCTTCTATGGCGGGGCGGTGGGGTATCTCAGCTACGACGCCGTCCGGCACTTCGAGCGCCTGCCCGACAGCAACCCCGACGAGCTCGGCGTTCCCGAGATGCTCTTCGCCCTCACCGACACGGTGATGATCTTCGATCACTTCCGACACCGCGTGCGGCTCGTGGTCAACGCACACGTGACCGACCGCGACGTCGACTTCTCCTACGACCGCGCCCTGGCCAAGCTCGACACGCTGCGCGGCATGCTCGCCGCGCCGACGACCCACCCCTCCCCCGATCCGGTGGGGAGCCTGCCCGAGATCACGCCGAGCGTGACCCGGGAGCACTTCGAGGAGACCGTCCACCGCTGCAAGGAGTACATCCTGGCGGGCGACGCCTTCCAGATCGTCCCCAGCCAGCGCTTCACCGCCCCGCTGCGGTGCGATCCCTTCGACCTCTACCGCGCCCTGCGGACCGTCAATCCCAGCCCGTACATGTTCTACCTCCAGTTCGGCGACCTGCGCGTCGCCGGCTCGAGCCCGGAGATCCTCGTCCGCGCCGAGGGGGGCGAGGTCACCATCCGCCCCATCGCGGGCACGCGGCCGCGGGGCAAGACCACCGAGGAGGACGACGCGCTGGCGGCCGACCTCCTCGCCGACCCGAAGGAGTGCGCCGAGCACCTGATGCTCGTCGACCTCGGGCGCAACGACGTCGGGCGCGTGGCGAGGATCGGCACCGTCCGCGTCGACGACTTCATGACCATCGAGCGTTACAGCCACGTGATGCACATCGTCTCCAACGTGCGCGGGGAGCTCGCCGAGGGCAAGGACGCCTTCGACGCCCTGCGCGCGGGCTTCCCGGCCGGGACGCTCTCGGGCGCGCCCAAGATCCGCGCGATGGAGATCATCGACGAGGTCGAGACCGTCCGCCGCGGCCTCTACGGCGGCGCGGTGGGCTACATCTCGTACAGCGGCGATCTCGACTCATGCATCGTGATCCGCACCGCCGTGATCAAGGGCGACCGGGTCCACATCCAGGCGGGGGCGGGGATCGTGGCCGACTCCGTGCCCGAGACCGAGTGGCTCGAGACCGTCAACAAGGCCAAGGCCCTCTTCCGCGCCCTCGCCAGCGCCGAGAGGGGGCTGGAGGGGTGAGATGGATGCGTTGCATGATTTCAGTGGAAAGAATGTATTCTTCTCTGAGCCCCGGAGGGGCATGACAAAAATCGCCCGGGGCGAAGCCCCGGGTGATCTCAGCTCACCCCTGAATCAAGCCCCGGATGGGGCGAAACAGGGGGCGGTTGTTTCGCCCCTCCGGGGCTTGGAGAATTGTTGTGTTATCCAGGGGCGTCGCCCAGCCTCCGCTTCGCTTCGGCGGGCTCTGCCCCTGGCTATGGCTGTTTTGCCCCTCCGGGGCGCGGGATCTTTCTTCCCGCGTTTCCGGGGGTTCCGCTCCGCTCCACCCCCGGCTACTCTCTTGGGCCCCTCCGGGGCCAATGATAGCCCAACGGCACGGCATGCCGTGCCCCGACACAGACGCGTGAGCTGTTCTCAGCGGGCAGACACGTCAGCCCTGGACATTCTCTCCGGCCCCTTCGGGGCCCATGAGATGGAGCGCCGGCGCCCTCGCCGGCATCCGTCTGATGATGTGCCGGAATGGGAATTCCGGCACGATGACGGGGGAGGGAATGCGCCACCGCACTCCAAACATGTGGAGTCCATGAGCTTGCTCATGTTCCCCGAAACTGCGGCAAGCCGCAGGACTCCATATCAAATCCCTCGCTGCCCTTCAGGCAGCGCATCTTCGTGTCGGTCTTTGAGGCTGACACTGATTCGGTGGCCTGAAAGGATCCCGAACATGCTCCTCATGATCGACAACTACGACAGCTTCACCTACAACCTCGTCCAGTGCCTGGGCGAGATCGGGGTGGAGGACATGAGAGTCGTCCGCAACGACGAGGTCACGCTCAACGAGGTCGAGGCGATGGCGCCCGAGCGGATCGTGATCTCCCCGGGGCCCTGCACGCCCAACGAGGCGGGCATCAGCGTCGCCGTCGTCAAGCGCCTCGGCTCGCGGCTCCCCATCCTCGGGGTCTGCCTCGGACACCAGTCGATCGGCCAGGCCTACGGCGGACGCGTCGTCCGCGCCCCAAAGGTGATGCACGGCAAGACGAGCGAGATCACCGTCACGGTCGACGACGCCCTCTGGCAGGGGCTCGAGAGCCCCTTCACCGCGACGCGCTACCACTCGCTGGTGGTCGAGCGCGACTCGCTGCCCTCGTGCCTCGAGGTGACCGCCGAGGCCGACGGCCTGATCATGGGCCTGCGCCACCGCGACCACCCCGTGCGCGGCATGCAGTTCCACCCCGAGTCGATCAAGACCGACGTGGGGCACGACCTGCTCCGCAATTTCCTCCGGATCTGAGATCAGATCCCCCTTGCCCCCGCCCCGCGCAGACAGAATGCTCGGGGTGGACGCAGAGACCACAGGAGCGAGAGCCATGGACATGAAGCACGCGATCAACAAGGCGATCCAGCGGGAGAACCTCGACTCTGATGAGGCCGAGCGGGCCTGCGCGCAGATCCTCCGCGGCGAGGCGACCCCCGCCCAGATCGGGGCGCTGCTCATCGCCCTCCGCATGAAGGGGGAGACGGTCGACGAGATCCTGGGCTTCGCCCGCGCCATGCGCGAGGCGGGAACGGGCATCACGCACCGCCACGACACCGTGATCGACACGTGCGGCACCGGCGGCGACCGCCATGGGACCTTCAACGTCTCGACCGCGGCGGCCTTCGTCGCCGCGGCGGGCGGCGTGCCCGTGGCCAAGCACGGCAACCGCGCGGTGTCGTCGAAGACGGGCAGCGCGGACGTCCTGAGGGAGCTCGGCGTCAAGATCGACTGCTCGGCCGAGGTGAGCCAGCGCTGCATCGACGAGATCAACATCTGCTTCCTCTTCGCCCCGCACTACCACGGCGCCATGAGGCACGCCGCGGGGCCGCGCCAGGAGATCGGCGTCCGCACGATCTTCAACATGATCGGCCCGCTGACGAATCCCGCGGGCGCCTCGCGCCAGGTGCTCGGCGTCTACGGCGAGCACATCATGGAGCCGCTGGCGAAGGCGCTCCAGGCGCTCGGCACCGAGCACTCGCTGATCGTCCACAGCTCCGACGGGCTCGACGAGATCAGCGTCTGCGAGGTGACGCACATCGTCGAGGTGCACCCGGGCAAGATCTCCATCTACAACATCACCCCCCACGATCTCGGACTGGAGACCTACCCCTTCGAGCAGCTGCTGGGAGGCGACGCCGAGGCCAACGCGAAGATCATCCGCAACATCCTGGGCGGACACGACGAGGGGGGCCGCGCGGCCATGGTCGCCGCCAACGCGGGCGCAGCGCTCTTCGTCGGCGGCAAGGCCGCCACCCTGCGCGAGGGCACGGCAATGGCGCA
>JAFGKF010000299.1 GCA_016928695.1 Candidatus Sumerlaeota bacterium
CCCCCACCGCGACAGAGGTCTGGATGCTCCACAAGCCCCGGGGTGTGGTCACCACAATGCGGGATCCCCAGCGCCGCAAAACGGTCGCGCAGCTTGTCAAGTCCCAGGGGCGGCGTCTCGTCCCTGTGGGGCGACTCGATCTCAACACCACCGGGCTCCTGCTGATGACGGACGATGGGGATCTGGCCTTGCGCTTGACACATCCGCGCTGGGGCGTAGAGAAGGAGTACCTCGCCACCGTGGAGGGGAGGCCCAGCCGCGCCGCTCTTGCGCGCCTGCGCGAGGGGATCGAGATCGAGGGACGGCGCTCGGCCTTTGTCCGACTGGCCAGGGCCCGCGGCTTCGGCCCGGCCGCCCAGGGCCAGACGCGGTGGCTGGCCACGGTCCACGAGGGGCGGCACCACCTGGTGCGCCTCCTCTTCGAGGCCGTTGGCCACAAGGTGGTCCGCCTTCACCGGACACGGGTCGGGCCACTGGAGCTGGGCACGCTGGGGCGCGGCGAATCGCGCCGACTCACACCCGAGGAGGTCGCCACACTGCGCCGGGCGGTGGGGCTGAGCGATGGCCAAGAGAAAGTCACCCCCGAGAAAGGGCGCCGCCAGGCGGCCGAACATCGCGTCGCTGCGGCGCGAGATCGACGCGATCGACACCGAGGTGATCGAGCTGCTCAACCGCCGCGCCGTGCTCGCCCAGCGCGTGGGCGAGGCCAAAAGCGTCCGCGGTCAGGCGATGTTTGACCCGGCGCGGCAGCGTCAGATTCTCCGCCGCCTCGCCAAGCGCAATCCCGGCCCCTACCCCACGCTCTCGCTCCAGCGCGTCTGGACCGAGATCATGGGCGCCTGCCTCAGCCTCGAGCAGCCGCTGCGCGTCGGATACCTCGGGCCGGAGTCCTCCTTCAGCCACCTCGCCGCGATCCACGAGTTCGGGCACGCGATGGATCTCCGGCCCTATGTCTCCATCAGCGACATCTTCCACGCCGTCGAGAAGGAGCACCTCGACTGCGGCGTCGTCCCCATCGAGAACTCCACCGAGGGGATCGTCCACTTCACGATGGACAGCTTCCTCGACTCGCCGCTCAAGATCTGCTCCGAGCTCCTGCTGCGCATCCGCCTGAGCCTGCTCGCCAAGGGGACGCTCGGAAAAATCAAGAGGGTCTACAGCCATCCCCAGCCCTTCCGGCAGTGCCACCGCTGGCTGCGCGAGAACCTCCCCCAGGCCAAGCTCGTCGAGGTCTCCTCGACGGCGAAGGGCTCCGAGCTCGCCGCGCGCACCTCCGACGCCGCCTCGATCGGGTCGGTCGTCGCCGCGGAGAAGTACGGCCTCAAGATCATCGCCGAGGGGATCGAGGACGACGCGGACAACACCACCCGCTTCCTCGTCATCAGCCCGATGCACCCCGGCCCCAGCGGCGACGACAAGACGTCGATCATGTTCACCCTGCGCGACAAGCCGGGGGCGCTCGTCTCCGTGCTCGAGCCGCTCGACCGAAAGGGGATCAACATGACGAACATCGACGTCCGCCCCTCACGCCGCCGCGCGTTCGACTACGTCTTCTTCATCGACCTGGAGGGTCACATCGAGGAGCGCCGCGTGGCCGACGCCATCGAGCAGATGCACGACCACTGCGTGATGGTCAAGGTCCTGGGCTCCTACCCCCGACAGGCGGTGAGAACAGGCTGAGCGCCGCCGCCGCCCATCTCCACTGATCGAGGCACCATGATTCCCCTGAACCCCCATCTCGCCTCCCTTCAGCCCTACCCTCCCGGCAAGCCGATCGAGGAGGTCAAGCGCGAGCTCGGGCTCGACCGCGTGATCAAGCTGGCGAGCAACGAAAACCCCCTGGGGCCGAGCCCGAGGGCCATCGAGGCGCTGCGCGCCACCGCCTCCGAGCTCCACCTCTACCCCGAGGGCCATGCCCACGAGCTCCGCCATGCGCTGAGCGAGGCTCTGGGTGTCGCCCCCGAGCGCCTGATCTTCGGCAACGGCAGCGACGAGATCCTGATGCTCGTGGCGCTGACTTTCCTCCGCCCAGGCACCAACCTGATCATGAGCCGGCACGGCTTCATCCGGCCACTGCAGCACGCGACGCTGGTGGGGGCGGAGACAAAGGTGATCGACGTCATCCCCCGCAACTGCGAGCAGGACGTCGAGGCGATGGCCTTCGCCATCGACGGCTCGACGCGCGCCGTCTACCTCGCGAATCCGAACAACCCCACGGGCGACCTGGTCCACCACGAGCGCGTCCGCGGCCTGCTCGCCCATGTGCCGAGCGACTGCCTCTTCCTCTGCGACGCCGCGTACCACGAGTACTGCGCGGACCGGGAGGAGTACCAGGACCCCCTCGAGTGGATCGACGAGTTCCCGAACATGCTTGTTCTCCGCACGTTCTCGAAGGCCTATGGCCTCGCGGGGCTCCGCTGCGGCTACGCGGTGGGCCACCCCGATGTGATCCGTGAGATCGAGCGCGTGCGCCCCCCCTTCAACGTGACGCGCTCCGCGCAGGTCGGTGCGCTCGCCGCCCTCGGGGATCAGGGGCACATCGACCGCGGCATCGAGGTCAATCGGGCGGGCATGGTGCAGCTCGAGCGGGGACTCGCCCCGCTCGACGTCACCGTGATCCCCTCGGCGGGCAACTTCCTGCTCGTCGACGTCCACCGCCCCTGCGGACCCGTCTTCGAGGCGCTCCTGCGCCGCGGTGTGATCGTGCGCCCGATGGCGGGCTACAGCCTGCCGTCCTGCGTGCGTGTGAGCATCGGCACGGAGGAGCAGAACGCGATTTTCCTCGGAGCCCTCGAGGAGACCCTGAGCGAGGCGAAGCCATGATGGATCGCGCCCCCTATCACGAGAACGTGACGATCATCGGCGTGGGGCTGCTCGGCGCCTCGCTGGGCATGGCGATCCGCCGCCACAACTTGGCGCGGCGGATCACCGGCTGCGGCCGGAACCGGCAGCGGCTGCTCGACGCGAGGAGCCAGGGGGCGATCGACGCCGTGTCGACCGATCTCTCCGAGGCCGTCTCCAGCTCCGATCTCATCATCCTCTGCACCCCCGTGCAGCACATCATCGAGAACCTGCCGACGGTCATGCGCGCGGCCGAGCCCGGCGCGCTCGTGACCGATGTCGGTTCGACCAAGGGCGCCATCCTCCGCGTCGCGGCGAGCATCGAGGAGCGCGGCGTGACCTTCATCGGATCTCATCCGATGGCGGGCAGCGATCGCACGGGCCATGAGCACGGCACACCCGATCTCTACGAGGGCGCGACGACGTTCATCACGGTCGAGGAGACGACGCCGAAAGACAAGGTGGCCGAGGTCTCCCAGCTCTGGCGCTCCGTCGGCGCCCGGGCCGTGCTCATCCACCCCGAGCGCCACGACCGGCTGGTCGCGGCGATCAGCCACCTCCCCCACCTGCTGGCCGTCGCCACCGTGCGGATGGTCAGCGAGGTGCACGACGACGAGAATTTCCTGCGCTGGGTGATCGGCGGGGGATTCCGCGACACCACACGCATCGCGAAGGGGTCCTCTGAGATGTGGCGTGACATCTGCGCCACCAATCCCCAGGCGATCGTCGAGGCGATCGACGCGCTCCTGGAGAAGATGCAGGAGATCCGACACGAGATCGCATCGACCGACATGCGGGAGCTCACAGCCATGCTGGAAGAGGCCCGCCGCTACCGCGAGGGATTGGAGGACGAGGCGTGAATCACCCCGTGCGTGCCCTGGCTCTGGCGCTGCTCGCCGCTCTGGCCGCACCGCTCGCGGCGCAGTCCTTTCCCATCACCGCCATCGATCCCTCGGGCGAGGGTGAGTTCCCCGGCTCGCGGGGTCCCGACCAGATGATCGTCTACACCCCCGCCTATGACCACCCGACGACGGGGACCAATCCCTGGGGCTCGGAGGCCGTCGTCTCCGGCGGCGTGGTTGTCAGCGTGGGGACAAACGACTCGGCGATCCCCGAGGACGGTTTTGTCGTCTCGGGGCACGGCGTGGCGCGCGACTGGATCAACACGAATCTGGCGCCCGGCTATCCCGTGATCCACGACGGGACCGAGGTCCGCATCGACGATTCCCCCGCGGGGCAGTTCGCTCTGCTGATGTGGCGTCTCGGCGATCTCCGCTCCAGGCTCGATGCCCTCGCGGCGAGCGGCGCTCCGGCGGAGACCCTCGGCGGACTGCGGGCGGCCATCGACGATCTCGAGAATCTCATCTATCTCTCACCGGGGGTTGCCATGGATCAGCGCGCCGAGGAGGCCCGTGAGATCGAGTCGGCGATCTGGGATCTGGAGCTGGGACAGATCCCCTCACCCGAGGGCGAGGTCCGAGGCGTCTGGCACCGCCTGAGCGAGACGACGCCCGGGGCGATCACTCAGCTGGTGGAGGAGCTGGAAGCGGCGCATGTGAACGCCTTCTTCCCCGAGACGATCTACGGCTCGCAGGCGATCTTCGCCGATGAGACCGGGCTCTACCCCCTTTTCCAGCACTTCGAGGGGCACGACGCGCTCGCCCAGATCATCGAGGAGTGCCACGCGCGCGGCATCGAGGTCCACGCCTGGGTCCACTGCTTCTTCATCGGAGTGCAGGGGAATCAGGACGAGCCTCCGCTTCTCGCCGAGAGTCACCCGCAGTGGCTCCAGAGCGACCGCGAGGGACGCCAGGTGTCGATCGACGAGGCGGATTACATGTTCATCAATCCCGCCCAGCCTGAGGTGCGGCGGGCGCTGATCGACGCCTACGTCTCACTCGTTGAGAGATACGATCTCGATGGCCTTCAGCTCGACTACATCCGTTATCCCAACCATCAGTCATGGCAGCGGGGATGGGACTATTCCGAGTTCACCCGGACGCAGGTCACCCGAGATCTCGATTTTGATCCCATGGAAATCGCTCCCGACACGCACCCCGAGCAGTGGGCCCGGTGGCTCGCATGGCGCGAGGGGGTCATCACCTCGTTCGTCGAGGAGGCGAGCGGGGCGATCCGCGCCGCGCGGCCCGAGATCTTCCTGAGCGCCGACATCTTCCCGGGCATTGAGTACGCCGTGGAGGTCAAGGGGCAGAACTGGGCCGACTGGGGCCAGCGCGGCCTCGTCGACGCGATCATCCCGATGGCCTACACCACCGACCCGGCCGACGTGGCCGATGCCGTCAGCGAGATGCATCGGCTGCTTCCGGAGGCAGGGCCGTTCGCCATCGCACTCGGGCCCTTCCTGGGCCTCTCGCCCCGGCAGCTGATCGACCAGATCCGCGCCGCGCGCGGAGCCAGCTCGACCGGGCAGATCCTCTTCTGCTGGGATCGTCTGACCCCCGAGGCGCGCCGAGCGCTCGCCCTTGGTCCATGGCGCAGCGGCGGCGCCCCCGACTGGATGGAGGAGTCGCTCTGATGCTGAGGAAGATCAAGGGACTCTTCGGCGGCGGCTCCAGGAGGGAGAGAATTCCCTGCCCCACCTGCGAGGGCACTGGGCAAGCCACCTGCCTCCGCTGCGGCGGCTCGGGCCTCCTCTCGATCCCCAATCAGACTCTCGACTGCCCCGAGTGCGGGAAGACGGGAAAGCTTCCCTGCCCCGCGTGCCGCGGGACAGGTCAAGTCGTCAAGTGATCTGAGACATCGAGCTCTCTCCGATCGCACAGGGCCGTGAACAGCTCCCGCGACATGCGGTGAACGAGCAGCAGGTCGGAGTCGCGGATCGCCTCCCGCAGCAGATCGCGATCGAGTGGGCGCCCCGCCTCCTCGCACCGCAGTGCGGCGTGGACGCGGAGGCTCGCATGCGCGGCGATCACGGCGAAGAGCGCGCTTCGCATCCCCTGCCCCTGATAGGCGATCCAGTTCGCGAAGGCCTTCGACGCGAGATAGCGCCGGATCGGCCCCTGAAACTCCAACCAGTGTGGCTGAACCGATCGGCCGAGGTGATCGGCGAAGTGATCCAGGCATGGAGGGGGACCAATCTGAGCGGAGGGGGGGATGCAGTGGAGGAGCTCACGGAAAATCGCCTCTGTGCTCTCGATCCCCAATCCATGGGAGCCAGACTCTGAGGGGCGCCCCTCATCACAGCAGCGCCGCAGGTGCTCACTGAATTCGCCATCACTCTCGCGCCACGAGCGGATCATCTCCCCCTGTGCTGCGAGCAGCCCCAGCGCCTGCTCGGGGGTGAGGTCGCCGCGGGCGAGCGTCGCGACCATGTGGCGTTCCCAGTGAGCGTGATCCTCCCAGCGCATCAGGGCGTCGGGGCAAATCATCGGTGGAAGTGCCTCGCGCGCATCGAGCCCCTCCCACGTCTCTCTCTCGGAGAGGATGGGGGGATTGACCACGATCGCCAGGGGCCTGTCCTCCCGGAACAGCATCTCCGCGGCGGTGGGGCAGAGATGCGAGAGCGTGACCGACACACCCAGGGGGTGCAGGACGCAGATCCGTGGAAAGTGCTGACACTCCGAGGGGAGAGCGCTGTGTCCCGCCTGGCGGTGAATCGCGCAGAGACCGCTGTCCTCGAGGAAGACGCACCGCCCGCCCCGTGTGCCGAGCAGCGCCGAGCGGCTCTCGGGGAGCTCGTCACATCTCTCGAAGAGCACCTCGGGATCGGTCTCCCCGCCCGGCACCGCGATCCTTCCCTCTGCCATGAGCCGGGTGATGTGCTGGCGCACGGACCGCTCCACCGGGATGCGCCACCCCGATGCGCAGCAGAGACTGGTCCCTGCGCAGCGGTAGTCCACGTGGATCGAGAGGGCGTGGAGGGTCGGGCCCATGCCCGGGGGGTCTCAGCGCGACCGCAGGCGCTCGATCACAGCGGCGACGATCAGGGGCAGCGCGATGGTCACGTCGCACTTGACCGTGACAGCCGTGTTGCGCGGATCGTATTTGCCCCAGCTGATCGACTCACTGATCGTGCACCCGCTCATCCCGCCGTAGACGGGGGTGTCGGTTGTGATGTGGATGCCATAGCGATAGCCGGGGAACTTGCGGACAAAGGTGCCGATCGGGACATGGAGATACTCGAGCAGCGGAGTCACCTGCTGCGCCCAGTTGCGGGGCACGCCGCCGCCGCAGATGACGATGCCGCTGACCTCGACCTCTCTCATCATCTCGGCGAAGGCCATGTTGTCGCTGAGTCCGTCCCAGATGATCTGCTCCTCCTCACCGCGCTGGCTGTTGAAGCTGTTGATCAGGAGGCCCAGCTCGGAGTCATTCAGCGCGGGGATGAAGATGGGGACGCCTCTCTCCCGCGCGGTCGAGAGCAGGCAGGGCTCTGTCACAGCCTCGCCTGCGAAGGCGCAGATCTCCGGCGAGGTCCGCCGCCCGGCGATCTCCCCCAGGCGCCTGTGCATCGCGAGAGCCGTCCGCTGAAAGGCGTCGTCGGTGATGTACGTGTCGTAGACGCGGTTGATGAAGGCGTCGCGGAGATCCGTGTCGGATCGGAGGTTGCACCGCTGCCAGTGGTGATGGCCCATCCCCTCGACGAGGTCGTGCGAGACGTTCGCCCCCGTCGAGATGATCACGTCGACCATCCCCTCGCTGACCATCTCCATCAGGACGCGCTTGAGGCCCCCCGGGATCAGTGCACCCGCCAGCGTCAGGACCTTGAAGACGCCGGGCTCCGCGCACATCTCGGTGAGAATCTCGGCTGCGCGGCTCAGTGTGCGCGCCTGAAACGACATGCCGCCAAGGGCGGCCAGCAGCGCGTCGCAGCCCGTGTGCTCCGAGGGCACCATCCCTGTCACGGGGCCGGTGAGCTCGGCTCTCTCTCTCAGACTCTGTGTTTCACTCATGATGTGACACAGTTGGGATGACAGCGGGGTCTTTGTAAAGGGCGAATTCTGAGAGGCGAGAGAGCGTCACTGGCCGATCAGTGACTCCACACGCGCCTGGACAAAGTGAAACTGGGGGGTGTCGCTGATGAGATCGCTGCGGCTGGCCGCCGACTCGATCATCGCGTCGATCTCCGCGATGCGCTGAGTCGTGGCGGGGTGGGTCGACAGGAGACCCTCGATCCGCCCGGGCTCGCGCCCCTCGATCTCATGGAGGGTCTCAAAGAAGTCGCGGAGCCCCCGGGGATTCCACCCCGCGCGGAGCATCGCCTCGACGGCGACGCGGTCGGCCTCGCTCTCCTGGGTGCGGCTGAATCTGAGCATTCCCAGACCCGATGCGATGCGCGCGGCGGCGACCGCGATGAAGGGGGACTCCTCATTGAAGACGATCCCCTCCGCCGTCTGGATCAGCACCTGGTTCGCCAGCGCCCGGCGGTGATGGCCACACGTCACGTGGCTGACCTCATGGGCGATGACGCCGACCAGCTCACTCTCGGTCTCTGCCGCGGTGATCAGGCCCGTCTGGACATAGCAGAATCCGCCCGGAAGGGCGAAGGCGTTGACCTGATCGTTGACGACCACCTTGAAGGTGAAGGGAAACGATCGCTGCAGTGGAGAGGCCTGGATGATCCGCCCCGCGACCTCGTTGATGTAGGCGTCGACCTCGGGATCACTCAGCAGCACAAAGTCCTCACCGCCCTCGAGCTCTCCGACGAGCGTGAGACCCATCTCACGCTCCTGCGAATCGGAGATCAGCACCGGTCCGAGGCAGGTGCCCGCCAAACAGAGTCCGGCGAGCAGAGCCAGCAGAGCAGCTCGGTGAGGGGGGAGTCGAGAGAGCGATCTCATGTTCACAGTCCCGGTGTGGGATTGGAGCCCGGTGCGTCGCCTCTCTGGGAAGAGGCGCGCTCGGCCGTGCGCAGATGGCGCAGCACCTCCGGCGAGTCGGGCCGGATGCTCTGGGCGAGCTGCAGGAAGTGCTTGGCCCGCGCCCAGTTCTCCGCCGAGATGGCCGCAAGCCCCTGGCGATAGTAGTCGATGAACAGGGCGTCACTGGTGTCCGTCGGACTCTCCGACGTCTCGCCCTCATCCGGCGCGGCGGACCCGCTCCGGTCATCCACACTCATGCTCCCCGGGGGAGGGGTGATCTCGCTCAGGACCTGTTTGATCTCATCCGGCTCGAGGATCAGTGTGACCGAGTCCGCTTTGGACGGTCCCCTGGGCCGCGAGGGGATGGCGATGGTCTCCTCGAGGTCCGCGGGATCGAACTTCGGTGGCTTTTCCTCCTCGGGACCGGGTTTGTCAGGGGACGAGTCCCTGCCGATCCCACCCTCCGTGATCCCGGCGGGTGAACGCGGCTCCGAGGGTGCGTCTCCGAGCAGGTCATCCAGCCTGAGAGGGGCGCCGGTGATCTCCGCCATCTCCTGCGGGGATGCGGGCTCCTCTGCCGGTCCCGTCAGAAGATCGTCCGTCGTCATCGGCGCTGAGGGCTCCCCCTCGGAGTGCGGGGATGTCATGGGGACGGGGGTGGCCTCCAGGTCGAGACTCGGTCCCACAGAGGCCTCCTCCTCGTCGGGGGGCACCTCGGAGGGGACCTCGAACAGGAAGTCATCGGCATCGACCGTCTCAGTCACAGTCCTCGGCGTCTCATGGGGAGCCTCGAGGTCTTCATCGTCGAGAGAGAGTGAGAGCGAGGTGGGCTCGGGCTCCGGCGGTTTCACCGGTGGCGGAGCAGTGCTTTTGGGCTCAGCGGTGCTGAAAGCCGATTCGATCGAGGGGCCTGCGACGGCGTCGAGCGACAGCGGCACATCCCTCTCCTCAACCCGGGGCGCCGGTGCCTGGGGAGGTGCAGGGGGATTGTGGATTCTGTCGCGTATGGCCTCGACCGCATCGTCGATCGACGGCCATGGGGCGGCCAGTGTGGCCACCGACACCCCTCTGAGGGGCACCGTGGCAGGCTGGGGCGAGGGCTCCATGGCGGCGCTGAGCGCCTCGTCAAGTGCAGAGCTCACCTCCCCCTCACCGAAGGGGGATTCGGGGATCTCCTCCTCCGGCGGTGCCCAGCGGTTGACACCGTCGTCCTCCACCGCCACCGCCGCTCTCCCACGGCGCTGGCGACGCATCAGCAGCGGCAGAATCACCAGCACCGCGACCACGGCGATCAGAGCCCCCAGCGCCATGGAGCGATTGACCTCGCCGAGGAGAGGCAGCTCGATGGTCGAACCCGAGGAGCGTCTCGGACGGGGAGAGGGCTCCGGCTCCGCAGGGGGAGTCGGCTGTGCGGGCTCTGCCACCGGGGGCGCGGGCCCGGGAGGTGAGAGAGTGTCCGGTGAGGGTGGGGGAGGCGGAGGTGGGCCGAGGGGGGATTCGGCGACGGTCTCCGGGGATGTCACTGCCCCCGCCCTCTCGCTGGGCTGAAGAACAGGGGCCGGGATGGCGCCACTCTCGATCAGATCGAGCTGCTGCAGGGCACGGGTGCGGTAATGCTGAATCCGCCCATTGCGGGGATCAAGGGCCTCCAGCTCGTCGCACAGATCCAGCACGCGCTGGTAGTCACCGATGCTGTACGCTCGCCGAATGTCGTCCTGGATCTGGTATCGCGTCTGGACAATGTTGCCCCGCTCGACATCCAGGGGGTTGACCTGACTCGGCACAGCCACGGTCAGCGACAGTGTCAGTGCCAGGGCGAAAAGACTGTGGCGCAGCGTCAGACTCATCAGTGTCACTCCACGGTGCTCAGCCTCGGGGCCTCCATCGGCGGGCCAGCGATTTTCCATGATAGAGGGAGGCCACATTCCCCTTCAACCCCCATTCCACTCATCGAGGAAGGCCAAGTGGGGAGCCACCCAAGGGAAGAACCCAATGAGTGATCGTGTTCGCCGGTCTGTCAAGAGCGGATGAATCTCTGCGCTGCGAGGGGATCAGTCTGTGAAGCGGATCGCCTTGATAATGAGGGCTTGTGGCGGGGCTCATCACAACTCACAGGAAATCAGGGCGTCGATCAGAGGAGGGGCTGAGGGCAAAAAGAATGGCGAATCGCTCATCAGGTTTCGGAGAGCCACCGCGCTGTGTATGGGGAGTCTCAGGCTTGAACACCGCGGGCAACTGTTCTTCAGCCATAGGGCGATTCGCCACAGGCTTCCGACTGTCTCCCCAGAGAACAGTGTCTCAGGGAAGCCAGTTGATTCTGTGCACCAGATCTCAGTGAGAAAACAGCACCTCCTTCACAGCTCAGAATCCATGTGTCACGCAGAGGAGAAGAGCATACCACATGTGTCATGTGTCAAGGCTTTTCCCCACGTCTCCCCAAAGGGATGTCTCGGCACTCAGCCGGCCACGGCCCGCTCGGACCTGGCCGAGGGGGGGAAGATGCGATGGTTCATCGGAAATCGGTCATCAGTCAAAATGATCTGGCGGCCCACACGCTCGGAGAAGATCACGACAAGCGGTGCCCGGAGATTCGCCGTCATGGCGGTCGGATTGTCGCGTGGGACAGTGACCAGGGAGATGGTTGAGACGTCCTGCGGATCAAAGGGCCCAAAGGCGTCATGCACATCCCGCTCGATCTGCGCCAGATAGTCGGGCACGAGCAGGTGCGGGTCGATGATGATGAACGCCAGGGCGGGTTCATCGACGGCCTGGAGCCACTTGAAGGGGGAGCCATCTGTGTCGTGCTCGAGCACCGCGAAGCCCTCGGCGTGGGGGAAGCCGGGCAATCCCCCGGGCACACGGATGACCAGGTCCCGCGGGAACTGGAGGACACCGAAGCGCGTGGTCTGGATCTCCATGGGCGGCCTGCTCCTCACTCGCTCTTTCGACCCTGTTGCCAGAGGACAGCCACACCATCGAGGTCCGCCGGGGCTGTCTCCGCCGCCATCGCGTTCTGCTGCGTGATCATCTCATGGACCTCTTCCCGATGCACAGGCACCGACCGCGGCGCGGCGATGCCAAGGCGCACCTGGTTGCCCCGGATGTCGACGACCTTGACGACGACATCATCGTTGATCCGGATTCCCTCACCCAACTTCCGTGTCAGGATCAGCATCTCCACCCTCCTCGGTGGACCCCGCTCGGCGGGGAAGAACTCTCGGCCCGGTGGGTCAGCCCACCGGTGGTGCGCGGCGCGTCAGCGCAGGTAATCCAGCAGGCTCAGCTGCATCACCCTCGATGTCGCCTCGAGGCTCGTCTGGTAGGCGGTCTCCGCCTCGGTGAAGTTCGTGATCGCCTCGGTCGCGTCGATGTCCTCGAGCGAGGAGATCAGCGTCTTCAGATTCACGCTCAGATCGCTCAGGCGGATCGTGGCCCGCTCGAGCTGGTTCTCGCGCGCCCCGATGGCCGCCTGGGCGCTCGAGATCTGCGCCAGGGCGTCGTCGAGGAGTGCGAGGGAGTCCACCAGAGTGGTCTCGTCCCCATCGCGCAGGGCCTCCACCACGTCGTTGAGAAGACCGAAGATGTCCACACCGCTCGAGAGTGTGGCGCCCTGGAAGACCACATCGCCCCGCAGATTGGTCTGCATGAACGAGTCCTGCTCGATCTCGAGCTGGGTCACCCCGTCGTCGCCGCTGTAGGTGCCCGTATCGGTGGTCGTGACGGAGATGACATCCCCCGGGTCAGGGCTGCCGCTCAGCGTCACCGAGATCCCGTCGAACACGATCCTCTGCCCGGGGACGTAGGTGTTGCCCGATGAGATGGTGAGCCCCTCATCCACGTTGATGATGTCAAAGGTGCTCGGCCCCGTGAAGACGATCTCGTAGGCATCGCCCGTCAGGTCGATCACACTGCTCACGCTCGCATCGTCGACCACCGCCGTCCCGGTGTTGCCGGGGTCGGGCACAGCGGTGGCCTCGGCCGACAGGAACGCCGGGTCGTCGGTCTGGTGCCCGGAGAAGATGTGCTGGCTCCCGATGCGGGTGTTTGCGATGGAGATCAGCTGCTCGCGCAGAGTGATGATCTCGACCGCCGTGGCCTCACGCGTCAGGTCGTTCGCGGTCGCCGTGCTGCTCTGGCCCACGACCAGCTCGCGCACACGGGAGATCATGTCCACCGCCTGCTCCAGTGCCGCATCGTAGGCCTCCGTCAGGCTGGTGGCGATTCCGATGTTGCGCTGGAACTGCTCGGTCTGGCGCAGCTGGGTGCGAAGGCGGAGCACGCTGCCGGCCCCCAGCGGATCGTCGCTCAGGGTGTTGATCTGCCGCTGCGTCGACACCTGGGTCTGGGCATCGAGCAGCTGGCGGGCCTGGCGCTGCAGGACGCTGCGGGACGTGTCGAAGATGATGGACTGGGTGACACGCGTGATCGTCATGGTGGCCTCTCCTTGCTCTTATCGGCCGGCGCCCCGGGGTGGATGAGCCCTGTGTGACGGCATGGGATCAGACGATGCTCAGAAGAGTCTGCAGCAGCTCGTCGACCACCGCGATGACCTGGGATGAGGCCTGATAGGCCCGCTCGAACTGAATCAGACTGGTGCTCTCCTCGTCGAGCGAGACGCCGCTGACCGACGCCACGAGGGAGGAGACCTGATCCACGACCAGCTGCTGGGTCTCCAGCTCCCGCTCCGCCCGCTGACTCTCGACGCCGAGCGTCGTGATCTGCATGCCATACAGATCACCGAAGGTCATGGTGCCGCCCCCGAGCACCAGGGCGTTCTCCAGATCCGCCATCGCCAGGGCGTTGGCGTTGTCGCCCGGCTCCGCCGTCAGACCCGCGGCGATCGCCTGCAGGTCCGCCGCCACCGCCGCGCTCAGCTCCACCTGGCCGGCCATCCCCTCGTATGTGTTGACGTGGATCACGTCACCCGCCACGGGGGCACCGGCCATGCTGTCGAGAGTGATCGAGAGCCCGTCGAAGACGATGGAGCCGCCCGGCGTGTAGACGTTTCCCGTTGAGAGGACGGTCCCCGTCGTCGCGTCCACCAGATCGTAGGTCCCCGCGCCGGTGAACTGGATCTCGTAGTCATGGAATGTCAGGAGCGACTGATCCAGGATCGCCTGGCCTGTCTGCAGAACGCCCCCGGCGTTGTCCTCGTCCGCCCTGCCGACCACCTCGACCTGCCCGAAGAGATCGCGGTTGCCCACGCCGTCGAGCCCTCTGCCCTGGCGGTGCTGGATGTTGAGCTCGGTGACAAACTGCGCGGCGAGCAGATCGATCTGCCGCAGCTGATTGGGGATCACGGTGTCACGCATCTCGAGCAGTCCCCCGAGCTCGCCATTGACCACCCGGTCGGTGATGTCGAACGACACCCCGTCGAAGCGCTCGAGGATGACGTCGCTCATCCCCTCATTCCTGAGGTTGACCTGGGCGCGGAGGGTCGAGTGGCCGCTGCCCTCGACCAGGACCTGCTCGCCGGAGAGCAGCACCGTCAGCTGGCCATGGTCCTCGAAATAGGTGATCTCGACGAGCTGCGAGAGCTCCTCGATCGCCCGCTGACGCTGGTCGAGGAGCTCGTTGGGCTCCTGGCTGACCGTGGTCTGCTGGATGATCAGGGCGTTCAGCGAGGCGATCTCCGAGGTGAGGATGTTGACCTCCGAGATCACCGACTTGACCTGATCGTCGGCCGCCGTGCGCGTCTGCTCCACGCGGGTCCGGACGGAGGTGAATGCCTGGCCCAGCGCCACGACGCGCGAGCGCAGCGCCTCGCGCTGCCCGCTTCCGTCGGGCTGGGCGGAGAGATCCTGCAGGGAGGCGAAGAACTCGCTGAGCGAGGTGCTGATGCCGAAGCCATCGCTCTCGTTGAAGATCATCTCGAGCTGGCTCAGCACCGTGCTGCGGGCGGTGGCCAGTCCCAGCGTCACTTTCTCCGCGGCCAGCTGGGAGTCGAGAAAGCGGTTGCGGACCTGCTGGATCGTCTGCACCTGCACGCCGTTGCTGAACGCCCCGGGATCGTAGATCACACGCTGACGCGTGTAGCCCGGTGTGTTGACATTCGAGATGTTCTGGCCCGCCGTCTGGATCCCGACCTGGCTGCCAAACAGCCCCTGGCGGGCGATGTTCAGGATTCCACCGAGACTCGAGGTCGTGGTCATCGCAAATTCTCCTCAGGCCTGCTGGCTGACGACGCAGCCGCGCCAGGGGGCGTTGCCCACCTTGGCGGAGGGGGTGTAGAGGGGCAGTGTCGCCACCGCCCGCTGGATGGCCTCCATGGACGAGGAGACCACGCTGAGGAAGCGCTCGGCGAGCGACCGGTTGCGCTCCTGGCTGTCCCGCGCCGCGCGCAGAGCGATCACAAGTCGCTCGCGCAGCTCCTCGAGCCGGGGGCGTTGCTCGAGGGGCAGGAGATCGATCAGATCGGCCAGCCGCATCGGCTGAGGGGCCAGACCCAGGCCCTGGCAGAGGGCCTCCATCGCCTGAAGGCGGAGCTGCTCAGCGGACTGGATGGCCTGCGCCAGCTCGACCTTGCGGCGGGCGCAGGAGTGGATGCTGTCGAGGCTGACCCCGACGAGCGCGGTGCGCTCCTCATCGAGGAGGGCGGCCAGGGCGGTGTGCGCCCGGATCTGCTCAATCAGACTCGTCTCGAGCTGTTGAAGGTGTTTTTCCAACGGCCGGGTGTGGCCGGGAGAGAACAGAGATCAGCGGCGCCCCTTGCGGCGGAGAGACTCACGCAGCGCCTCGTTGACCATCCGCTTGGCGATCTTCTGGCTGTCGCGGGCATAGGTGCCGCCCTCGACCTCGCCCTGGATGGCGGAGACCAGCTCGACCCGGGTCTCCGGCAGGCCCTCGACCACCGCCTTGGCCTGCTCGACCTCGGCGGCCTTCGGGGAGATCGTGACGTCGACCTCACCGGGCCCGCGCTGCGCTCCTGACGCGGCGTTGGCCTTTCCCGACTTCGAAGATCCTCCGGTGCTGCGGGTCTGACCCACCGCGCCCGCCTTGCCGCTCTGATTGCGTCGCGAGATTCTCATCAGCTGAATTCACCCCTCTGACACTTCACTCATTCACCGTTTCGGCCGGCTCGAAGTCAAACTTGAGAAAGCTCGCCCTCTCATTTGTCTCCTCTCGGCCGAGTCATGTCAGGGGATCCGCTCAGCTCCCGGTCATCCTCCTCTCTGTGGACTGGTCCCGGTGGGTCTGCGGCTCAGAGGCCTCGCCTGAGACCTCCCCCCCGCGCTCCACCAAGAGATGGGCGTATTGGCGCTCGAGCGCCTGGGCGATCTCCTCGGAGAGACGCCCGCCGGAGCCCGCCTCGACCCACTGCTGGTCGAGCATCTGGCGATAGGCGTCATGCCCGGGCTCCTGGGGAAGCAGGTCGCTCTCGGGCACGGAGTCACGCATCGACTCCATCATCATCCCGAGGATGATCTTCTCGAAGGAGTCGGCCAGCACACGCAGCTGCTCGCGTGTCACCCCCTGGGTCGGCTCGCTCACGGCCCGCTCCTGGCCCGCCCGGCGGACAAGGTCACTGTACGCCGAGAAGCCGAGGTCGCTGACGGAGAAGCCGCCGCTCATCAGATCACCTCCAGGTCGGCCTGCAGGGCTCCGGCCGCCTCGATGGCCTGGAGGATTGCCACCAGGTCGCGGGGCGAGACGCCCAGGGCGTTGAGCGCATTGACCAGCTCGCTCAGCGTCACACCCTCGTGGATCACCGCCATCGGCCGATCCTCCAGCTCCGTCGTCACACTGTCCTCGGTGTAGGCGACGGTCTCGCCCGTCTGGCTGAACGGAGCGGGCTGGCTCACGAAGGTCTGCTGGGTCGTCGTGATCGTCAGGTTGCCGTGCGTGATCGCGAAGGTGGAGATGCGGACGTCCTCGGTGAAGATGATTGTCCCCGTCCGCTCGTTGAGGATGATCAGCGCGCGCGAGTCGGGGCTGACCTCGATCCGCTCGACCTCGGCCAGGAAGTTGACCTGGGCATCCCCCTCGGCCGCGGGCAGATCCACGGACACGCACATGGCGTCGATCGCCTCGGCCACTCCATCGCCCGCGAAATGGTTGATCGCGTTCGCGATGCGCTGCGCCGTGGTGAAGTCCGGGTTGTTCAGAAGCAGATTGATCTCGTCGCGGCCCTCGAGCGTGACCGGCGACGGCCTCTCGAGCAGCGCGCCGTTGGCCACGCGCGCCGATGTCAGGTGATTGCGGGAGACCGAGCTCGCCCCCGCCGAGGCCTCGAAGCCCCCCAGCGCGATCGGCCCCTGCGCCACGGCGTAGATCCGGCCGTCGGCGCCCTCGAGCGGCGTCTGAAGGAGTGTGCCGCCGTAGAGAGACTCGGCATCGCCGAGCGAGGAGATCTGGATGTCGATCGTCTGCCCCGGGCGGGCGAAGGGGGGAAGCGTCGCCGTCACCGCCACCGCCGCCACATTGCCCGTCTCGAGATCGTCGGGGTCGACGTTGACCCCCTGGCGGCGGAGCCAAGCGGCGATCGACTGCGCCGTGAAGTCCGCGTCCGAGTCGCCCGTGTCCGTGAGGCCGACGACCAGCCCGTAGCCCAGCAGCTGGTTGTCGCGGACGCCCTCCCACGCGGCGACGTCCTTGATCCGGACCGCCCCCGCGGGCTGCGCGAGGAGAGCGGCGAGGGCCGCAGTCGCGGCGATCAGGGCCGCCAGAGAGCCTGAGCGCCCCCCTGTCCCCTGAGAGTGTGCTGTCATCCGACTCATCGCCTCTCTCCTTCAGAATGGCCACACCCAGCTGAGCAGCCTCGAGCCCCAGCCGGGACGTTGGACGTCGCTCATCACGCCGCGGCCCGTGTACTCGATGCGGGCCTCGGCCAGGCGGCTGGAGTCGATCGAGTTGTCCGCCTCGATGTCGAAGGGGCGCGCGATCCCCTCGACGGTGAGCAGCTGGTTCTCGCCGTTCACAGTCACCACCTGCGTGCCGTGGATGCGCATGTTGCCGTTGGGGAAGACCTCGACCACCTGGGCCGAGACCCGGGCTGCCAGGCTGCCACGCCGCAGCGTCTCCGCATCCCCCTCGAAATCGTTGGACGAGTTCGCGCGGACCAGGTGCGTGGGATCGACGCCGTCGGTCGCATCGTCGTCGTTGATCGTGTTCCACTCGTTCTCGCGGCCGAGCAGATTCGGGATGCCGTAGTCCAGGTCCGCGGAGCGCTCGAGCTCCGTCTCCGCCGTCTGGGTCGCTGTCGCCTCCTCGGCGATGTTGACGAAGACGATGTCGTGGACCTGGCTCGCCACCGGGTCGTGCCAGAGGCTGTCGCTCCGGCCGTGCACCCAGAGCGAGCCCTCGCTCTGCACCGGCGGCTCCGCGATCACACGCCCGCTCGGCGGGAGAAGCGGCTCGGGCAGCGGCTCCGCGGGCTCCGAGCGCAGCGACGCGCAGGCCGTCAGCCCGCACGCCGCGATCGGGATCAGCGTCATCTGCAGTGTCGCTCGAATCATCCTCTGATCTCCTCAGCGCAGCACGCGCACAGTCCGCTCGCCGGTCACCAGCGCGCGCACCGAGCGCCCACTCTCGATGTTGTTGACCGTGATCTCGTCGCCCGCGGCGCCGTCCTCGGTGGCTGTCGCGCGGTCGGTGAGACGCAGCCCCCCCGACTCGAATATCATGGTGACGACATCGCCTCGGCGCACGAGGCGCGGCCGCTCCAGCGCCCGCTCCGTCAGGATGTCGCCCGCGCGGATCTGCTGCGTGGTCATCATGCCGACCGCGAGGCCGGGCGACGTGATGGCTCCACGCGGTGCCGAGCGCATCATTCCCGGCGTCGGTCGGATGTGCTCGGAGGAGATCAGCACCCCGCGGGGCATGTCGCGCAGCACCTCGATCAGCTCGACCTCGACGTCGACGCGCGCGTTGCCCTGGATCCGTGTGGGCTGCTCCTCCCCCTGGTGGGCGAGGAGCTCGAAGCCGACCGAGCCCAGCGTGCGACGCGTCCCCGTCAGGCGCAGCTCCCAGTCGACCACTCCCGGCGCGAGAATCACCTCGCCGGGGACGCGGATCTGATCGATCACCACGCGCGAGGGATCATGGGGCAGCGCCTCCGGCAGAAGGTCCCGCACCACCTGTTCGAGATCGCGCTCGCTCAGCCGCAGCGCCTCCCGCTCGACGGTCACCGTCTCCGGGATCCGGGCATCCAGCGCCTCCAGATCCCATCCCGCCTGCGCCAGCCGCGCGATGATCAGGTTGCGGTGGAGCGGGCGGCTCTGACCCAGGTGAGGCGAGGGGGCCAGGGTGAGAGAGCTCAGCGATTGCTCCTCCTCGGGATCGAGCGTCGCGACGTTGGCGATCGCGCCCAGCGTCACCTCCTCGCCCCGGACAAAGGCATGCGATCGGCAGGTGATCTGAGGACGCCCGCTGAGAAGACCCTCGAGGGAGTCGGTTCCCCCGTGTGCGGGAAGCGCCGCGAGCAGAAACGCCGCGGCGACCAGGGTCATGGAGATTCCGATGAGGACCTTCGACAGCATGGCCTCACTCCTCTCCCAGATCCTCGAGCATCTCCAGGCTCCAGCGGGGCAGGTTGGAGCCCCGTCCCGTCGCCTGTCCCGGCTCGAGCGTCCCCTGGGGGTCCGGCGTCTGGCGCTTGGCGAATCGGCGTGCGATCACCGGGATCGCCCGGGTGCGCGGGCGGCGGCGGACGAGGGGGATGCGACGTGCACTCATCGGGTGCCTCCCTTGGGATCAATCACCGCTTCACATTGTTGGCGGTCTGCAGCATCTCGTCGGCGGCCTGGATCGCCTTCGAGTTCACCTCGTAGGCCCTCTGGCCCACGATCATGTTCACCAGCTCCGTGACGATGTCGACGTTCGACAGCTCGAGGAAGCCCTGGGCGAGGCGCCCATAGCCGTCCTGGTTCGGCGTGCCGCGGGTCGGAGATCCGGAGGTCTCCGTCTCGCGGAAGAGGTTGTGACCGATCGACTCGAGCCCAGGGGAGTTGGTGAATCGCACCAGCTGAATCGTGCCCACCTGCGTCGGCGTCGGGCTGCCCGTCTGACGCACGGAGACGGTGCCATCGAGTCCGATGATCACCTCCTCGCGCTCGGCGGGCAGGGTGATGGCCGGTGTCAGTGGATCGCCGTCGACGGTGACGATCCGTCCGGTCGAGTCGACGCTGAAAGACCCCGCGCGCGTGTAGGCGGTTGTCCCGTCGGGCAGCTCGATCTCGAAGAAGCCCGCCCCCTCGATCATCAGGTCGAGCTCCTGCGCCGTGTTCTGCGCCGACCCCTGCGAGTGCTGGCGGATCGTCGCCGCCAGCCGTGAGCCCAGTCCGATCTGGATGCCCGTCGGGATCTCGGTGCTCGTCGTGGCGTTGGCCCCCGCGGGCCGCATGTTCTGATAGAGCAGATCCTGGAACTCGGGACGTGAGCTCTTGAAACCCGTCGTGTTCACATTCGCCAGATTGTTTGCGATCACATTCATGTTCAGCTGCTGAACCTGCATGCCATTGGCGGCGGTGAAGAGGGGGCTGGTCATCTCGCTGGCTCCTTTGGCCTCTCAGTGGGTGTCAGCTCACGAGCTCATCGTCAGGCTCGTGCGGCGGCTCGTCGCCTCGTCGACGGTCATCATCGCCTTGGCGATCGCCTGGTGCGCGCGCTGGATCTCGATCATCTCCACCAGGCACGAGATCGGGTCGGCATTGCTCATCTCCAGCGCCCCCTGGCGGACGCGGGTCGCATCGGATCTCCCGTCGATCAGTCCCGCGGCATCCGTGGGATTCCTGTAGAGTGCGCTCCCCGCCCGCACCAGGAGCTGGGGATTCGCGAAGTCGACCACACCCAGTGTGCCGGCGACCGAACCATCCTCCGCCGTGATCTCTCCACTCTCGGAGATGCGGATCTCCTGCGACCCGACCGTCAGCGGCTGGCCGCCCGAGCCGAGCACAGGGGCCCAGCGCTCCTCCACGCGGGTGACGAGTCGCCCCGCTGCGTCGAGCTCGAACTGCCCCGCCCGCGTGTAGAACGTCTCGCCGTCCACATCGACCGTGAGGAATCCCGAGCCCTCCAGGGCGATGTCCGTCGGGCTCCCGGTCATGCGCAGCTGGCCCTGGCTGAAGTCGATCTGCTGGGTGACGACCTGGCTGAAGATCTCGTCGCCGAACTGCTCGGTCTCGGAAGTGGCCGCCACCTCCCCACCGTTCGGGTAGGTCGAGCCCGCGGCAATGCGGGTTCGCTTGTGGCCCGCGGTGTTGAGATTGGCGAGGTCGTTCGCCACGATCTGGAGGCGTTGCTCCAGGGTGATGGCGCCGCTCAGACTGTGGTAAATGCCATCCATCAGCGATCCGGGGTCCTTTCTCCCCCGCGGAGTGGTGCAGCTCCGGTGCCAGAGCCATGGGAGTGCGAAGTCTTGGGCTCATGAGAACACAACTCATGTGATCACAGTGATGTGGATCGATATCGGGGGTTGGTGTGGAGAGTGGTGTTCTCTGACGGATCCGCCAAAATCCCGTCGGGTGGGAAGGGCCTTCCGGGGGCAGGGCAAAACTTTCCGTCAAGGGATCGACGGGCACATGAGAGGAGAATCTCACCGTCGTCTCAGGGCCCAGTGCGCGGACGAACCCCGCAGAGTCTGCAGTGAGGTGTTGACCATCCCCCTGGGATCTGCAAATCCTCTGCGTCCGGCGGAGATCGATCCACCGGAGGCGAGAGAGATCGATGGCACTCGGGTTTCGCAGAGGCCCAGGAAAGTGAAGAGGTGAAATGCGCTCTCCCTGGTTGATCACATTGATGTTGGCCCTGGCATTGGCCAGCTCTCTCCCCGCGGCGATGGTCTCCGCGGAGTCGGCGACGGCGGAATCCCCCACGCACGAGCTCGATGTGCTCGGCGAACTGAGGTCTCCCCATCCGATCGGATGGGTGCCTGATGACGAGCTCTCTGTGACCGCCCTCGAGCGCTTTGCGGATCTGCTGCCCAACGTGCGTCAGATCGCGGGAGCCCCGGAGCCGGAGAATGTGCTCGAGCTCACGGTCGACGAGGTGATCCGCATGACCCTCGAGAACTCCTCGGACATCGAGCAGGCCCGCTTCACCCCGCGGATCCGCGCCCATGCCGTCGAGCAGCAGCGGGGCTCGATCTTCGACACCGAGCTGAGCGCCAGCGTCTCGTACGGCGTCACCGACTCACCCGACAGCAGCGGTCGCTTCAGCTCCCACTCGCGCTCGGACAGCTACCGGGCAGGGCTGAGCCAGCGGCTCGCCACAGGCGGTCTTGTCGATCTCTCCTACAGCCTCTCGCGCTCCGGCTCGCACACGCGCTCGGGCTCGCACAGCGAGTCCTGGAACAACTCGGTCGCACTGGATGTGACCCAGCCGCTGCTCCGGGGGTTCGGCCCGATGGTCACCCGCGCCCCGATCACCACCGCCGATCTCAGCCGTCAGGCCTCCGAGCAGGATTTCCGCAACACCGTGATCGACACGGTGGCGGGGGCGATGAACACCCACTGGGATCTCTTCTTCGCCTGGCAGCAGGCGCAGGTGCAGCTGATCAGCCTCGATCAGGCCCGCGAGGTGCTCAACAACAACCGCATTCGCCTCGAGGTCGGCGACATGACGCGCGCCGAGGTTCTCCAGGCCGAGAGCATCGTCGCCCAGCGCGAGGGAAACTACTTCAGCGCGCTGCGCACCATCCAGGACACCGAGGACGCCCTCTGGCTGCAGATCGACCGATCGGGCCTCCAGCGCAGATGGGACACGGAGATCATCCCCGCTGACGCGCCGGTCCTCGAGCGGATGGATCTCAGCGAGGAGCAGCTCATCGCGCTCGCCTATCAGAACCGCCCCGATCTGATCGCCGCCCAGCTCCGGCGCGACTCCTCGGAGATCAGCCGCCGCCTGGCGACCAACAGTCTGCTCCCCAGGCTCGACCTCAGCGCCGGACTCGGCTTCATGGGAGTCGGCGGCGAGGCCAGTCGCGCCCTCGACAACATGGGCACGATGGATTTCGAGGACTGGGCGGTGGGCCTGACGTTCAGCTATCCGCTGCAGAACCGCGCCGCGCGTCACAGTCTGCGCCAGGCCGAGCTCTCGCTGGAGCAGGCCGAGGTGGGGCTGACCTCGCAGCGCCTGAGAATCCTCCTCGAGATCCGCAACACCCTGCGTCAGCTGCAGAACGCCACGGACCTCCTGGCCGCGCGTGAGGCCGAGGTGCGCGCCCGCGAGCTGGAGCTGCGCGACGAGCAGAGGCGCTACGAGGTGGGCCTCTCCACGACCGAGATCCTGCTGCGCTTCCAGAACGACTTGGCCTCGGCGCGCATCAGCCGCCTCTCGTCAGTCGTCTCCTACGTCCAGGCGATCATCTCCCTGGACCAGGCGACGGGCACACTGCTGGAGAAGCATGGGATTGTCATCGAGCCGGTGGACATCACTGTCAGTCCATGATCGCCCCCCTGCCCGATCCCGAACACCTCCGCCGCATCGGACTGCTGTCGCGGACGGTGGCGCACGACTTCAACAACTTCCTCGGGGCCATTCTCGGCTACTCCTCTCTGCTGAGCAGCCGCCTCGAGCCCGGCTCGGCGGGGCAGCGCCAGGCCGGCAAGATCGAGATGGCCGCCAACGACGCCAGCGCCAAGACCAGCCGCCTGCTCGCCTTCGGCCGCATGTGGACCATGCCGCCCTCGCGCATGCCGCTCGAGCTCTCGCTTCTGCAGGAGGAGATCATCCGCCGTCTCGAGGGGGGAGGCGACCAGCCGCTGGCCGAGGTCCACGCCGAGCGCACCGAGAGTGGGGCCAAGGTGGCGATCGATCCCCAGCAGCTTCACCGGGGGATCGAGACAATCGCGACGAACGCCTGTGAGGCTCAGCGCGGAGCGAAGCCCCCTCGCATCGACGTCCGCTTCGCCGTTGTCGGGTCGTCCGCTCTCCCCACCGAGCCCGCGGCACCCTCCCCAACGGGGCAGTGGTTTCAGATCACGATCTCCGACCCGGGTGTGGGAATGGACGAGGAGACTTTGGCCCAGGCCGGGGAGCCGGGATTCAGCTCCCACGTGGAGGTCCGTCGCCAGGGCCTGGGGGTGCCCATCGCCCACGGTTTCGCCCACTCGCACGGTGGAGCGCTGCAGATCGACTCCAAAGCGGGGGAGGGGACTGTGGTCACCCTCTGGCTCCCCGTCGCGTCTGTGTGATCCTCTCCCCTCAGCGCCGCGCGAACGGGGACTCCAGCGGCATGATCTCAGGCACGGGGTCGGCGATGCGGACCACGCCGTCGGTGGGGTGGAGCCAGTAGACCTCACGCACCGCGGCGCTGGGATTCCCCTCCGGTGATCCGAAGACCAAAATGCACAGACGTGTCTCATCGGGATCCCAGCCGATCGCCTGGAAGGACAGGCGCTCCATCGGCTCCGGGTGCATTCGGTCCCAGAGCGCCTGCACGGGCTCCATGAGGCCCGGCTGCTCGATGAGCACATGGCGCTGCAGCCGCAGGACCACAAAGTCGTGGAGGTGGCCGTAGTCGCGGTGGTTGATCGCGAGCCATCGGCTGTCGGGTGACCAGATCAGGCTGCCGGGGCCGTGGAGCTCGTCGATCAGGCAATCGACCCCCTCGCGGGTGAGATGGCGGTACCAAACCTCTTGAACTCCGCGCCGCTGGCTGTCCATGATCTGAACCCCCTGGCGGCCATTGGGAGCGGGAAACCAGGTGTGACCGATCTCCTCGGGCGCGAAGGTCAGGCGCTCATGGCCGCAGCCCAGGGTGAGAGCCGCCAG
Organism: Candidatus Sumerlaeota bacterium; assembly: GCA_016928695.1. Classification (GTDB taxonomy): domain Bacteria; phylum Sumerlaeota; class Sumerlaeia; order JABWBI01; family JABWBI01; genus JAFGKF01. Next base: position 24,375 of record JAFGKF010000299.1, read on the forward strand.
AGCGGCGACTGAGATGAGGAGTGTTTGGGAGATGCGAATCAACATCATGACGAGGAACTTGGACGAGAGAATGCGGTGCCGTCAAACAATTCTGGCGGCTCTTGCACTTGCACTCATGGTGCTGCCCCTCGGGGCGCAGGGGGACGACGATCCCATCATCGCCGAGGCGCGCGGTGCCACCATCACACTCAGCCAGTGGAATGCCCACCTCGAGGCCTCCCCGCGGCTGAGCGCGGTCACAGACCTCTCACCGGAGCAGGCGCGCTCCATGGTGGAGCGAGAGCTGCTCGGGCTGCTCGGACGCCAGATCGATCTCAGAGAGATCGAGGAGCGGGGCCTGGAGAATCTCTCGGAGACCGACGTCCGTGTCGCCGCGGCCGAGCGCAGCCTGCTGGCACAGTGGGCCCGCAGAGAGGGGCTCGCCGGGGAGATCGAGATCTCCGAGGAGGCCCTGGAGGAGGCCCTCGAGGAGCGCAGTGATGAGCTGAATGTCCCCCCCGCCGTCCGGTTCCAGCAGATCTATCTCTCCCTGCGGGGCCTCAGCGAGGAGGAGGCGGAGGCCAAGCGGGAGCTGGCTGAGGAGATCGATGCCCAGCTGGGGGAGGACCCCTCTCGCTTCGGTGAGCTCATGGAGAGCCACTCGGACTCAGAGATCCGCGACCCGTCCGTCATCCTGGGACCCATCAATCCCGAGCAGACCCATGAGGCCGTGGTCGAAGTGCTCTGGTCCCTGGAGGAGGGCGAGGTCAGCAGATCGTTGGAGACCCCCTATGGCATCCACTTTTTCAAGCTGAACGGCTTCGTCGATCGATCCCTCAATCCCTCCCAGGCCAGGATCCAGGTGCGCGCGGATCTCGTCCGCGAGGCCACCGAGGCGCGCATCGAGGAGATCGTGGCCAACCCCGGTGCGCTCGATCTTCAGCTGCCCCCCCCGCCGGAGACACTGGCCGAGGACACGGTGATCGTCGGCGGAACCGTCGAGGTCACAGGGGCGGACCTCGCCCTTCTCCGGGGATTCGATCTCGCCAACCCTCCGGACAGCGAGACCCTCGCGGCGATGATCTCCGAGACTCAGGAGGAGGCGGCCCTCGCCACCCTGGCCCGGGTGCATGGGTGGGATCAGGACCCGCAGATCGCCGAGGCTGTGGAGAGTGCACGTGATCGCACCCTGATCCAGGTGCTCTGGGAGCAGCGCCTCGAGGAGGACCAGCCGATCACCGACGAGCTCGTGCGCTCGACCTATGAGGAGAACATCGACGCCTGTGCCCAGCCCCGCCGCGTGCTGGTGCGCGAGATCGAGCTCCGCCCCGCTCGCCACGCGGAGTCGGGCCAGTCCTTCGCCCTCCTCGATGTTCTGGAGCAGGCCGAGGCGCTGTGCGAGCGCCTCGCCGCGGGCGAGGACTTCGGGGATATCGCGCGCGAGCGCTCCACGTCCGACGATGTCGAGGCGGATCTCGAACCCCACTGGGTCTATCCCCACGGGATCGACAGTGCGCGCTTTGGGGCCCTTGCGGAGGCCGCCACCGGCGAGATCTCGGAGCCAATCCAGCTCCCGGACGGCTTCCTGATCGCGGAGGTCCTCGGCGTCGAGGAGAACATCCACGCCCCCCTCGAGCACGTCGAGGGCAGCATTCGCCACCGCCTGCTCCGCACGCGGCAGCGGCGCGTGGGCAATGCCTGGAATGAGGCGATTCAGCAGGAGGCCGTTTTCCACATCCCCGACGACGTGATTCTCCGCCACACGGCTCCCACCGAGGAGGAGATCCCCGCCTCGCCCGAGGAGAGCCTCTGAGCCACCCGGCCGGCTCCAGGCCAACCATCGATCAGGCCGGGGAGTCATCTCTCTGTTGACACTGGGACCTGACCGCGTCAGAAAACAGCTCAACCACCATCCCGCCCGAAAGGAGACGAGAGCCCATGCTCACGCTCATGCGCTCACCCGCCCCCGCTCTCGCCCCAACGCTTCTGCTCGTCTCCCTGCTTCTCCCCCTCGGGGGTTGCATGGGATCCTCCCCCGGGGACGACCCCGCGATCCAGCACCGCTTCCAGGTTCTGGCCGATCAGATCCGCGATCTGAAGTTCGACGTCGAGGACAGCCAGGAGACCATCGAATCTCTCAGCGCTCGGCTGGAGTCCGATGGCCCCGGCGTCGCCCCCGGAGCGCTCGCCACCCTCGAGGCCTCCGATCAGGAGCTGCTCCAGACTCTCGAGGACCTGCAGCGTCAGGTCGCTCAGCTGTCGGAGGAGCTGGAGACCATGCACCGCCAGCAGATGGTGAGCACCATCTCCGCGGGGTCAGCGCTGCCCGCGCCCCCCACCGCGTCGCGGGCCTCCGCCGACAACGCCGTCTCCGCCGCCGCTGATCCGGCCGAGTCGAGAGCGAGCGCGCGTCTGGCCTCGACCCAGCCCACCTCCAGCCGACCACGCGGATTCTATCATCGCCTGGCCGAGAGCGAGGACCTCGAGTCACTGGCCGAGCGCTATCACACCGATGTCGCCACCCTGCTGCAGGCCAACGGCATGCCCAGCAACGCCAGGCCCCTCGCCGGTCAGCAGCTCTTCATTCCGCAGAACTGAGTCCCCACCGATCGGGGACCGAACAGATGTGCGGGGCTCCCCGTGGGGGCCCCGCCCTGTGTCTCTCAGACCTGTGCGTCCGCCTCGAGTCGCCGGCGCCGCAGAATGCGGCGCTGCATTTTGAAGACGTAGCGGATGATCCGGTCTCGGTCCTCCTCGCGGATGTGGGTGAAGCGGACATAGACGAGGTGTGAGGGGGTTCCCTCCGGGGGGGAGGGGTGGTGGTCGACCCGCGTGATCTCGCCGAGGCAGATGATGGCGACATAGGGGAAGAAGGAGAGATCGAAGGTCATCTTCAGCCTGGTGCCGACCGCCGGCACCTCGTCGGACTCATAGGCCAGCCCCGCCCCGGAGATGTTGATGACCCGGCTGCTGCGCTCACGGCTCTCCTCGGGCTCCTCGCCCCGCTGTATGGCGATCAGCATGTCCACCTTGGCGGAGAGCTCGCGCAGCATCCGGTGGAAATTGGAGAGAACCAGGTCGAGGCGCTCGAAGCTGTCATCGTTGGTCCCTGAGCGATCGTGGTCACCGGTGTCCTGCACACCTCCGAGCGGCTCACTGATGATCCGCTGGCTCAGCTCGGTGAACTCTGCCTCACTCAGCTCGACATGGCGGAAGAGCAGAGACGAGTCCACGCGCAGGTGGGTGCGCCGCTCGACGATCTCGACGGTCACCTGCCGCCCCCGCTCGTCGATGTGCTCCAGGTGCACGGGGACGGACATCTGGCCCAGCTCAGGGGAGATCCACGAGAGCTCCAGCCCCCCGGTCGAGGCGATCTCCTCGAGTCTCTGGGGGCTGAAACCGTCGTCGATGCCGATGGTGTGTCGCTTGCCGTCGGTGGCGAGAAGCCGCCCGACCTGCGGGCTCATGTCCCCGTCGGGGAGATCGACGCTGTGAAGCGTCACTGCGCTCTCGGCGTTGGGGAGGGTCTGGATGGTCATGGGGATCGTCCTCCGTGCTGTCACATCACAGCCAGGCGGTCATCGGCCTCGGCTCTGAGGGTGCGGTGCAGCGCATCGATCACGTCGGGGTCATAATGGACACCGCGGGTGCGCTTGAACTCCGACAGGGCGTAGGCCTGACCCATCGCCCGCCGGTAAGGTCGCGTGGTGGTCATCGCGTCGTGGGCATCGGCCACGGCGACGATCCGCGCCAGGAGCGGGATCTCATCACCCCGCAGGCCATCGGGGTATCCCGTGCCGTCGACTCTCTCGTGGTGGCTGCGGATGATGTCGCGCTCGGCCTGGATCAGATTCAGCGGCTCGACGATGCTCTCCCCGATGACCGGGTGGGTCTTGATCACCTCGAACTCCGCGGAGGTGAGTCGCCCCGTCTTGAGGAGGATCGAGTCGCGCACGCCGATTTTGCCGACGTCGTGCAGGATCGCGGCGAACTCGATCGACTCGATGTCCGTCTCGGGCAGGCCCATCTCCCGGCCGATCATCATCGCCACCTGCGTGACCCGCTTCGAGTGCTCCTTCGTGTACGGGTCCTTCGCCTCCAGCGTGCTGACCAGGCTGCGGAGGGTGTCGACGAGGTTGAGGTGAAGCGATTCATAGAGCGCGTTGTTCTCGATCTTCATCGCCGCCTTCGCGGCCAGAGACGTGATCAGGTGGAACTCCTCCGAGGTGAAGTCCTCCCCCCCGTGCTTCTCGCTGAGGTTGAGCACACCCAGCACCTCACCCGAGATCGCCAGGGGCACGGAGATGAACGATGGCGAGTGGTAGATCTGGAGACGAGAGGGCGAGGTCGACAGGGCGCTGCCGCGGGTCACATGCAGCGGCGCCAGGCTCTGGGCCACGCTCCCCGCGACACCCTCGCCCACGGGGATCTCGATCTGGCGCTGGAGCGGCTCGCTGAGCCCGTGGGCACTGCGGACCGTCAGCGACCGCCCGTCGGGTGTGACCAGCATCAGGCTGACGCGCTGCGCCCCCGTCAGATCCACGGCCAGCTCGACGACGCGGTCGAAGAGCGTCGCGTTGTCCTCGGCCTCGGTGATCTCCTCACTGATGCGGTTGAGGCTCGTCAGCTCGCGCACGCGTCGGTTCAGCTTGGCGTTGAGCCGCTGGATCACCGCCAGGCGGTTCGCCTTCGCCGCCAGCTGATGATTCTCATGGACCAGTCGGTGCTCCTCGAGGGCGCGGGTGATCACACGCTCCAGGATCTCCATCTTGAAGGGCTTGGTCAGAAACTCACAGGCCCCCAGACGCATCGCCTGCACCGCCTGGTCGACCGTGGGATAGCCCGTCAGAAGAATCACCGGGATCTCCGGGCTCATCTCCCGGCTGCGCCGCAGGACCTCGATCCCGTCCATGTCGGGCAGCCGCAGGTCGGTCACCACCAGACCCAGGCCGCCCAGCGCGATCATCTCGACCGCCTCCTCGCCGCTGTGCACGACGAGCGGCTGGTGGCCCAGCTGCTCGATCATCATCGAGAGCGTCTCACAGACACCCGCGTGGTCGTCGACGATCAGAATCTGCTCGCGGACGGCGCCGGCCATGGTCAGCCCGTCGCCTCAGCCAGTCTCCGCTTGGCCAGCTCGAGGTCTTTCCCGCTCAGCACGCCCCGCCGATGCAGGTCCTCGAGGAGCATCAGTCTCTGCTCGTACAGGCTCTCATCGGTCTGCGCCGCCGCCGCGTAGGGGCGCAGCGCCTGCTGGGGGGTCGTCGGGACACGGAGGCGCACGCTGTCGTGCGAGCGCTGCTCCGACAGGGCGAGGAACTCCTGACTCAGGCTCTCAAAGCTGCGCTGCAGCCGGGTGAACTCCCGCTCGAGCTCCGCCAGCCGCGCGGACATCCGCTCGTTGTCGCGCCGCAGCGCGAGCTGCTCGGCGGCCCGCTGGACGACGAGCTTCACCTCGCCGAGCAGAAAGGGCTTGGTGATGTAGTCGAACGCGCCCAGCTGCACCGCCTCGAGCGTCGTCTGAAGGCTCGAGTAGCCCGTGATGATGATCACCATCGTCTCGGGGCTCTGCTCGTGAACCATCCGCAGAAGATCGAGGCCCGTGACCTCCGGCATGTGGATGTCCGCGATCAGGATGTCCGGTGGCGAGGCCTCGAGATGGCGCTTGGCCTCCACGCTCGAGGTGAACGAGTGAACCGTCAGGCCATCGCTGAGAAAAACCTCCTCCAGCAGGGAGACGATGTAGCGGTCATCGTCGACAACCACCAGGGAGGGGGTGAAGACGCCCCTCTCGGTGGGGGAGGCGGTCTGCTGGGTTTCGCTCACTTTGGCTGTCCCATGGCGCAGCGCGCGGGGGGATTCACCCGTGCGACCAGCGGGCAGAGGACACCCGCATGGCAGCACGCTCTGGCATCGTGCTGCGACGCCAAGAGACGTATCGTCCTCCCCAGGGCTGCACTTGATCGCCCATCCGATGCAAATCGGTCCGATTTCCAACCCCCCGCGGGGGCAGACTTTGGGCATTGCAACTTCACCCCGAAATCCGCATTCTCCTGCCCCGTCACCCCGCGGTTTCCCAGCTGGAATGTCCGAGCTCAAACCCATCTCTGTCCGCCCCTGGCATCACCTGACCGTGGGGCTCAGTCTCGCGGTCATCCACATGCTCTTCTATCTCGGCTGGAGCATGGACGACCCCCACATCACCTTCCGCTACGTGGAGAACGTCGTCCGTGGGGATGGATTCGTTTTCAACCCCGGTGAGGCCCCCGTTGAGGGATATTCAAACTTCCTGTGGCTGCTCCTGCTGCTGCCCTGCCGGCTGCTGCTCGGACCCGATTCCCTGATGCCCTGCGCCCAGATTCTCGGGGTGCTCTGCGCCCTGGCGACGGGACCCCTGCTCGCCCTGGCGTGGCAGCGCACAGGCCCCCCCGCAAAGGACGCGGCCCCGCTCTGGCGCTGGCTGCCGCTTCACCTCTGGGCGCTCAGCGGCCCCGCGATGCTCTGGGCCGTCGGGGGATTGGAGACGCCGCTCGTGGCCCTGCTGGTCACCTGGACCCTCTGGGGTCTCGGGGAGCGGTGGGACACCGATCTCCGCCGCGCTCCCCTGCTCGCGCTGGTCTTCACGCTCCTCGCACTCGCGCGCCCCGAGGGGGCGATGTATGGGCTCGCCTTCTTCGCGGTGACCGTCTGGGGGCTTCGCCGCAGGGGCACGGGGCAGATCCGCGCTTGGCTCCTCGCCCTGGGGCTCTTTCTCCTCGCGCTCATCGCCTACACCGCCTGGCGGTGGTGGGTCTTCGACTCGCTGCTGCCCAACACCTACCACGCGAAGATGGGGGGCGCTCTCTTCCCCCGCCTGGGGAGAGGGACAGCGCATCTCGGCGATCTCATCCTCCTGACGGGGGGACTGCCGATCCTCGCCTGGCTGGGGCTCTGGGCATGGAGGCGCAGTGCCGCCGTCCGGGCGGCCGCGCTGTTCGCCGCGCTTCAGATCCTCTTCCTCGTCTGGGTCGGCGGCGATTGGATGCCCGCGGGCCGCTTCCTGGTCCCGGCGATCCCCTGCCTGCTTCTGCTCGGCACAGCCGGGCTTCGCCGATCGTGGGACGGCATCTGCTCCGTCACCGAGAAGCGGGGCGTCCGCGACCTGCTGATCCTCGTGCTGATGATCTGGGTGGGTCTCTCGCTGTTCGGCGAGCGCCAGGCCACCCGCGAGCTGGTCCGCCTGCTGCGCGCGGGCGAGCTCCACGGACCCCTGATCGAGGCCGCCATCTGGATCGAGCAGCACGCGGAGCCAGGCGACACCTTCGCGGGCGAGGAGGCGGGGATCATCCCCTATCTCACCGAGCGGCAGTTCCTCGATCTCCTCGGCATCGTTGATGCCCATCTCGCCCACCAGCCGGGCGACCTGCACTCGAAGATGGATGTCGACTACGTGGTCAACCAGTGGCGCCCCGACTGGGTGCTGCTCCTCAGCACGCACGACGTCGAGGGTGAGCCGATCCGCTGGCACTCACCCGCGACGGAGATCCTGGTTGGCAGCGAGGCCTTCCAGAGCCACTACACCGAGGTTCATCAGATCCCGCGTCTCTGGGGCACGCAGGTGACGCGGATATATCGGCGCTCGGGCTGAGAAAGAGGCGATGAGATATCCTGTTTGATCCTGCAGGGGCACGGCATTCAGCCGCCGCAGCCTTGGTTGCTGTGGCGAAGGAGGCTGCTGCGCCCCCACACCAGAGAATCCAGGAAATCGGATTGCTGGAGCGCCGGCGCCCTCGCCGCACTCATCGCATGGCTCTGTAGGGGCGCAGCACTGCTGCGCCCATCTCTCAGAGGCAATGGCACGGGCGCAGCATGCTGCGCCCCTACACCAGAGAATCCAGGAAATCGG